>JBEKJF010000178.1:0-9334 GCA_050011375.1 Candidatus Sulfotelmatobacter sp. | reverse complement strand
TTTTATCTATAGCACCCGGTGCTATAGTATCTTGGCTGGCAACTATTGAAGAGAGGCGATTTTGAGGAGGTGAAAGGCGAATGAGTAAAAAGAGCAAAAAGTATCGAAGCGATGCAATGGCCGCACTGCACGAAACCATGCGGGACTTGCGCGATGGTGGGATTATCGACAAACGGACGATGCGGCGTTTTGATGAGGCCTGCCTTACTCCGATTCGTCCGCTGAAGCCTAAAGAGATCAGGGCGATTCGAGAAAAAGAGCGCGTCAGCCAAAGCGTATTTGCCAACTACCTGAACGTGACGAGCAGCCTGGTCAGCAAGTGGGAACGGGGCGAGAAGCGGCCATCTGGGCCTTCGCTCAAACTGCTGTCGCTGGTGGAGAAGAAGGGGCTTGCGGTGGTTACATAGGCGCGGGCGCTGTGCGGAGAAAGCAGGTTCCTCCGCTCCGCCGTCGCTTCGCTCCGTCTCCGGTCGGAATGACAGAGCAAATATTGCCGTCACGTTCGCTCCGGCTTCGGTCGGAATGACAGAGTAAATATGGAGGCAGACTTCTTTACGAGCCCTCTGGCGGCACGCGGGAAAAACTCACAGCGAACGGAGCTTCGACTGCTTGGACCGATTTCGCCCAGCGTGCGCGTCGGGAAAAGCGGTAACGCAGGAGGGTCCAGATCGCCAGCCAGCCATCGGAGTGGCGAATTTTCTTGCCTTCGCTGGAGGAGCGCGGGACGTAGTGGACCGGGACTTCGGCGATCTTCTCGTCCATGCGGCAGAGTTTGGCCGTGACTTCAGGACAGAACTCGAAGCGGCGGCATTGCAAATCGATCCGCGAGATCAGCGAGCGGCGGAAGACTTTGTAGCAGGTGGCTTCGTCGTGAATGGCCGCGCCGTAAAGCAGATTGGTGAGATGCGTTAGGAGCTTCGCTCCTAGAAAAAATCGAAGGCCACGCTCGGGACGGTCTGGGCGCACGCCGTAGACTACGTTCGCGCGGCCCTGTTCGAGAGGGCGCAGCAACGCAGGATAATCCTGCGGGTCATATTCGAGGTCGGAATCCTGAATCAGAATATATTCTCCGCGGGCATACTGCAGCGCCGTGCGGATGGCTGCGCCTTTGCCACAGTTTTTTTCATGAAAGACTACGGTGACGTTGTCGGCTAGAGGTATGGCTTGTAGTTTTTCGCGGGTGCCGTCGGTGGAACCATCGTCGACGATGATGATTTCTTTTTTTACCGGCGAGGCGTGGATGGCTTGCAGAAGTTCATCTACATGCGCAATTTCGTTGTAGACGGGGACGATTACGGACACGCATCCGGCCCAGCGCGCCTTGTCTGGAAATGATGCGGTGTTGCGGGGCGAAGATGCCAACGATGCTGCACTCGTCATGCGGGAGACCGATGCATTGATAATAACATTTCGGTTTCCCGCGTTTGGTCTGGGATTAAGCATTGGACGCAGCCCGGCGGGTGTTTCTTTCGCCTTTTCAGGGCTTGTTCCTCGCGCAAAAGCAAACCCACGGCTTGCGCCCCTTCGACAGGCTCAGGGCAAGCTGTGGGCTGTATTCTTTCGCCGCTTCGCGGCTCAGACCTTAACTTCGGCTGATCTTATTTCGGTTGATCCATGGTGATGCCTTGCGTGCCTGGCTGCTTCTCGGCCTTAGCTTTCTTTGTGATCAGCGTCTGATCCACCCAGTGGTCGGCGGTCTTCAGATCTTCCTGGCGGAGAGCGAGGTCGTCGCATTCCACGTCGGCCTTTTCGCGATACATCAGGTTCAAATAGGCCATGGCATCGTCGTAGTCGGGGCGAAGTTGAATCGCCTTGTTCAGGCTGTCAATGCCTTCTGTGATCGCAGGCCCATTCTTCACTTTCAGTTCGGCGCAGACCTTTTTCTGGTCTTTGTTCTTGGGATTCAGGTTCTCGTCCGGTTTCAGGCCGAGCTTGGCGCGCTCTTCCATGCGCGGCTGGTAGCAGGCTGTCCAATCGATCACGCCGACGGAGTAGTACGGTTCGGGGTCGTTCGGATCCATGTCGGCGGCCATGCGGTAATATTTTTTGGCATCGTCGAACTTCTTCATGTTCAGGTAGAGGTAGGCGATGCCCTTGGCGGAGTTTACTTTCTGATCGCGCGCCGCCGCGGGCATGTCGAGAACTTTCTTGTATTGCTCAATGGCCTGGTCGGCCATCTTCATGTTGTCTTTGTCTTCGACGCCGGGAATGTACTGTTGCGCGAAAGCCGTCGCCAGATACATTTTGGCGTTGATGAGGGAGGGATCGAGAGCGACGCTCTGCTGGAAATGGTCGATGGCCTCTTCATATTTCGCGTTTTTGTAAGCGGTGACGCCCTTGTTGAGCTGATCCCGGGCTCGCAGCTTGCTGCAGCCCACGGAAGAAACCAAAGCCAGGGCAGCGGCCACCAGCGTTAGCACTCGAATGTGTTTATTCATTGCGGTATAGGTCTCCCTTGCCACAGCATCCTAGGCCCAGAGACATCGGGTTGACAAGTCGCGACCGCCGGCAGCGGGATGAAAATGATTCTCCACCGCAGGCGGAATGCGTTGCGCGACCTTCCGGGCGCTGCCTTCTTTACCTCTTGATTCTGAACTTCTCGTCGCGCCTGCTTACTGGCCCGCTTCGATCTTGGCGGTAATCAGGCCGACCTTGTCGACTCCGGCGGCATGCGCGATGTCAATCACGCTGGCCACATCGGCGAAGGGAATCGGGTCATCGCCCTTCACGAACATGACTTTCTCGGCGCGGGTTTTGTAGATGTCGGCCAGGCGTCCCTGCAGGTTATCCCAGGTGGCGTCTTCCTGATTAATCTTGAGGCCGGGGTCCTGACCAGCGCCACGATCGATCAACTGCACGACGATGGTGCGGTCGGGCGTATTGTTTTTTGGCGCGTTAGGCGGAGGCGGCTGAGGAACCAGCGCATCCAAACCCTTCGGCGTCAAAGGCGTGATCACCATGAAGATGATGAGCAGCACCAGCAGCACGTCAATGAGCGGAGTGACGTTAATGTTGGCGCTCTGCCCTCCGCCGCTTCCCAATGACATACTCATAATTCGTTCTCCTCGTACTTCACTTGTTTCATTGTCCGCCCGTCGGAGTAGTGGTGGGCGGAGCGTTTGGAGTGCTCTTCTTCTGTTCAGTGAGCAAGCCCAGATCGTCTACGCCGGCGGCGCGCACTGCGTCCACTACCTGCACTACGCTGCCGAAGTGGGCGCGGGCATCCGCCTTCAAATAGACTTCTTTGTTGGTGCGATTGGTCAGGCGATCTTTCACCTTGCCGGTGAGCGTGTCAACGCCGCCGGTAAGCTTGTCGGCGCCGAAGTAAACCGTTCCGTCGCGCATGACGGAGACCAGCAGAGCATCTTCTTTGTCAGCGTCCTGCATGGGCGTGGGATTGTTTACCTTCGCCATGTCAACGCTGATGCCCTTCTGCAACATGGGCGTAATGACCATGAAGATGATCAGCAGAACCAACATCACATCGACCATGGGCGTAACGTTAATGTCAGAGTTGACATTCGCCCCTTCGTTTCGTTTGGCCATCGACATAACTTAATCTCCCGTACTTCGAACCTACTTCGAACCGCGAGTGCGCCGCCTGAATTTGGGAAGCCCGGCGCTGGGAGTGGTCCCAGCGCCGGACAGCAACTCAGCGCGGACTCTGTCGCAGGGATTTCTAAATCCCCGCGACTAGACACTAAACTACGACCGGCGAACTTCCCGGCGCTTCAGGAAGTAGTCGAT
The DNA here is from genome assembly GCA_050011375.1 of Candidatus Sulfotelmatobacter sp. Lineage (GTDB taxonomy): Bacteria > Acidobacteriota > Terriglobia > Terriglobales > Acidobacteriaceae > Sulfotelmatobacter. Next base: position 5,587 of record JBEKJF010000178.1, on the reverse strand, counting down.
CAGTTCGCTGGATGAATTGTCCATCTCTACATCGAACGCTTCGACGCGGCCGGTGAGGTAGTTGAACATCATGACGGCGGGGATGGCGACCAGCAGCCCGAAAGCCGTGGTTACCAGCGCTTCAGAAATGCCGCCTGCGACCGCGCCCAGACCGGTTGCCTTCTGCTCGGAAATTCCCTTGAAGGCGTTCAGAATGCCCATCACGGTGCCGAACAGGCCGACGAACGGCGCCGTGGAACCGATGGTGGCCAGACCGCCCAATCCGCGCTTCAGTTCAGCGTGGACGATGGCTTCGGTGCGCTCGAGCGCGCGCTTGGAAGCTTCAATGGTTTCGCCGGGGATTGCGCCGGGGCTATCCTGGTGGGCCTTGAATTCCATGAGGCCGGCGGTGACAACCTTGGCCAGATGGCTCTTCTTGTTGCGCTCGGCGACCTTGATGGCTTCATCAATGCGGCCGTCACGCAACGCTCCGGCTACGGCCGGGGCAAAGGCGCGAGACTGCTTGCGCGCGGCGCTGTACGCCATGGCTCGATCAATCATGACGCCGATCGACCAGCCCGACATAATGAACAGGATGATGACCACGATTTTCGCGATGATACCCATCTGCTTCCATAGCGAAATCGGATCCCACCCCACTGCGCCACCCTCCTGCACAATCCAGGCGGCTACCCGGGGAACGTGATGGAACGCTGATACGGCAAAGTTAGCTAACATGAGTTGCTTTCCCTCCTCGGAACTTCTTTGACTTTGATGCGAGAAACTTTACTCCGGCAAAGGTCGACGGCAGAAAGTTTCGCCGCCAGCCACCGGATGGGCTACCTGTCTCGGTTACCTAAGATGAAAGGCATGGCGGCCGCGCCCTGTAAAAGAGCCTTCCCGGCCACCGCTTTTGGATGGGAGGGGAGGGCCGCCTGCACTTGCACTTTGCAACACTTCTTCTAAGACGTTACTTGTTCTAAACTTCTTCAAAGCGTTGTCGCTGTAATGGCTTACGCCAGCCGGGGTTTAACCTCCGGACAGGGTAAAGTTCACGGCAACTTCGGTATCCACTTCAACCGGCTCGCCATTCAGCAAATACGGCTTGTAGCGCCACTGCTTGACGGCGTCGAGCGCGCTCTGCACCAGCATGGGATGCCCGCTGATCAACTGCAGGTTTTCGATGGCACCGTCTTTGCTGATCTGCGCCCTTAATATAACTGTTCCCTGAATGCGTGCCTGCCGCGCCAGAGGCGGGTAGGTCGGCTGAATTTTCTTGACCAGCAGGCCCGAAATTACGCCGGAAGAAACGCGCTGGCGAGCTGCGGGCGCCGCGACTTTAGGCACGGCCACCGGCGTGGAGCTGATAATGCCGCCGATCACGCCGCCCATCTGGCCGCCCGGAATACCGCCGGGTACGCCGCCCACTACGCCGCTCGACGCCATGGATGGCGGCGGAGCTTCGTCTTCCTTAATCATCTGGATCTTTTGAGGAATCTTGGTGGGTGTGCGCAGGGCTCCGTTCACGATGTCGGTCTGCACCTGCTTGATGATTTTTACCGGCGCAGCGGCTGGCGGCGGAGGGGGTGGCGGCGGAGGGGGCGCCACTAGAAATGTCATTAATTGCTGCTTCGGCAGGGCTTCGGTGAAGATGAGGGGCATCAAAACCATCAGGCCGATCAACCCTACTTCAAGAATGATCGCGAAGGTCGTTGTCCTGCCCCGCTTTGTCTTTAATCTGCCGCCGGATTCCAGAAGGCTATCTTCAAACATAAATGTTCCTCCTACTCAGAGCCTACGTGAGCTTAGACACCGACTGACTCCCCTTTGCTCCCGAATTGGACCAACTTGCCGGAAGCGGGTCGATTGAGCCCTGCACGTGCCGGACTCATTTTCCCAACTCCCTACAAATAAAGGACTAACCGAGAACAGCCAGCCGCGGTATCGGGCTCTTACCTTACCCGGGCAGGCATTGCAATCGCGCGCTTGCCCCGCTCGATTCTCCAATCCTGATAAGCCACCAGAATCGGAGCGGCAATCGCGATCGAGGAATACGTTCCGATCAGGATGCCGATGACGAGTGCGAGGCTGAAACCACGCAGCACTTCGCCCCCGAACAAATAGAGTGCAAGTACGGTAAGGAACGTGAGGCCCGCTGTCAAGATCGTTCTGCTCAGAGTTTGATTAATGCTCCGATTGACGATTTCTGACAGTTTCTCCCGCCGCATGAGTTTAATGTTTTCGCGGATGCGGTCAAATACCACGATCGTGTCGTTATTAGAGTAACCAATCAGGGTGAGTATGGCGGCAATAACGGTCAGGGAAATGTCCTTGTTGAGCAGCGAGAAGAAGCCAACGGTGATGAGCGTGTCGTGGAATACCGTAACCACGGCGGCGATTCCGTAAATCAACTCGAAGCGGAAGGCCAGGTAGATCAGCATTCCAGCCAGCGAATAAGCCGTGGCCAGCAGGGCCTGCTTGCGCAATTGCGCGCCGACTTGCGGTCCGACGATCTCGACATTGCGTACGCCGAAATCCGAAAGAAAAAAACCATTCGGCATCGCGGCGAACACCCCGGGGTCGACCGCGCCTTTTAATTGATCGAAGGAATTCAGCACGCCGCTGTTCGCCTTGTCGCGAGCGTCTACGACGGCCTGCGCCTGCTGGGTGTATTTCTGCTCGGCGTCGGAGCCCAGGTGCATGGGATCTTTATCCAGCAGAAACGTCTTGATATCTAGGAGGCTGGCGTTGTTTAGATCCTTCTTGTCGGCTGGAACATTGGTTTCGAGCGCGTTGATAATCTTCAGCTTGCCCTGGTCGAGCGCCTGTTCGCTGGTTTCCTGCACGTCGAGGTCGATCAGCACCTCGTTGTTCGAAGGAATGTCGTAGGTCTGGATCTTCGCGTTGTGCAGGCCTGCGCGATCCATGGCCGCGCGCAAGGCGTTGTCGTCCGGCGTGTGCGAGAACTTCACATACACCAGCGTGCCGCCACGGAAGTCGACTCCGTACGGGATGTGGTGCCAGAACAACATGGAAAATAAGCCCGCCACACTGAACACGAGCGAGAAGGCGAGAAAATACCACTTCTTGCCGAGAAAATCGATGTTGGTATTGCGAAAGAACTCCACCTATGAACCCCTCTTAAAAGTCCTGTCATTCCGAGCGAAGCGAGGAACCTGCTGTTTGCTGCGACCGGAAAGCAGATTCCTCGCGCGATACAGCCGCGCATCGGAATGACAAAGTCAGTTTGTATTCCCTTAAATGCTCAACGCTTCTCCGCGCTGCTTCCGGCTCAACACCCAGTCAAAGATCATCCGCGAAACGAAGACTGCGGTGAACAGGTTTGCCAGCAGACCGAAGGTGAGCGTGACCGCAAATCCTTGCACCGGGCCGGTTCCGAACAGAAACAGAATTGCGGCCGAAACGATAGTTGTGACGTGCGTATCCACGATCGTGATCCAGGCGTGGCCAAAGCCTTGATCCACCGCGGAAGGCGGCGTCTTGCCGTTGCGCAACTCTTCGCGGATGCGCTCAAAAATCAGCACATTCGAATCCACGCCCATACCGACCGTAAGAATCACGCCCGCGATTCCGGGCAGCGTCAACACCGCGCCGACGTAGCCCATGAAGCCGAGCAGGATGATCAGATTGAGAATTAGAGCGATGTCGGCATTGATGCCGGCGGCCCGGTAGTAAACCAGCATGAAAATCAGCACGACCAACATGCCGATGACGGCCGCACGAACGCCAGCGCGAATCGAATCGCTGCCCAGCGACGGGCCGACCGTGCGCTCTTCGAGATACTTGATGCCCGCCGGCAGAGCGCCTGAGCGCAGGATCATCGAGAGATCCTTCGCCTGTTGCGAGGTCATGCTGCCGCCGCTGATTGAGCCGGTATCGCGGATCGGTTCTTTGATGTTTGCGACTTCTTGCACTTTGCCATCAAGAACCACTCCCAGCTTCTCGCCCACGTGCGCGGAAGTGAAGTTGAAGAAGCGCTGCCCACCCTCGCCGGTCAGGTTAAAGGTCACGCTGGGCTGGCCATTCTGGTCGGTGCTGGCTTGCGCATCGCGCAGGTCTTTACCTCTTACCGCCGGAACGCGCGACACAAAATACCAGGCTTGTTCATCCCCAGGAGTTCCGGGAGCCGCGTGCCCGGACATGAGAATCGCATCCACCGGCATTACGCCGCCCTTGGCCTGCATGGCAGCATCTGTGCTCACATACGGTCCATCGAGAACCTGCCTGATCTCAAGCACGGCCGTGGACTGCATAATGGTCTTCACGCGCTCGGGATCATCGACGCCCGGCAACTGCACCAGAATCTGGTACGCGCCAAGTCCGTGTTCCTGAATGGTAGGCTCACTCACTCCTAAAGAGTCAATGCGGTTGCGGATGGTCTCAATCGCCTGAGTTACAGCTCGATTCTTCAGGTCGTTGAGCATCTGCGGCTTCATGGTGAGTATGTTCGCGCCTTCGGCTCCCGAACCCAGGTTGTACTCAGCCAAGCGCTCGGAAACGATGTCGGACAATTCCTTCCGGCCATCGGGCGTGATGCCCTTCAGCACGACCTTGTCAGGACTGTTCTGCGGATCCGGTTTCGAAATGTCGGTGAAGGGTACCTTGCGCTTGTTGAGTTGCTCCTTGAGCACTTCGACGGCATTGTCGGAATCGGCGTTGACCGCGTCGTTGACCTGCACCTGCAGGATGAGGTGAGTTCCGCCCTTCAAATCGAGCCCAAGGTTAATGCGCTTGGTCATGGCATCAAGCAGGCCCTGCCCGGAAAAGCTCTGCGGGACGCCGAAGATCCCGAATAAAAAGACCAGCAGGATTACGACGACGAGTCCCAATCTCCACATCAGGTTCTTATTCATGATGAAAACAATTTCCCAAATCTAAAGTGTCCCGATCCAAGGGATGTACCGCACTACTTTGCACTCGTCTCATCGTCCGCGGTGGTGACCTGCGTGACCGAGGCCTTGGTTACTTCCAATAAAGTATTGCTCGGGGGAACGCGCAAATGTATGGCATCGTCTTTCAGCGCCATAATCGTGCCCCGCAAGCCGCCGCTGGTGACCACCTTGTCGCCAGTCTTCAGGGAATCCAGCATGGCTGTCCATTTTTTCTGGCGGCGCTGCTGCGGAAGAATCAGCAGGAAGTAGAAGATTCCAAAGATAAATAGCAGTGGGGCCACGCTCAACCACCCCATTCCGCCGCCTGCCGCCTGCATTGCTAAGAAGAAGTGCATGTTTGTCAGAGTCTTTGGCCTCAATCTGCGAACAACCGCCCACGCCTACAAACGCCGCTGGCCTGTCATTTCACGACGGGATGCTGATCGATTCCGGCCGGATCTATCTATTGCTCAGGCTTCCATCCGGGGAGGTCTCCCTAGAAAGGTCACGGTTACGGCGAGACCAGACTCCAGAAGAAAACGGGACTCTTCCCCAAGTCAAATAGAATGACGCACCCTGCGCATAGTGTCAAGGTAGAAACTCAGGTTGTGGATGGTATTTAAGACCTGGGCCAGCACTTCATTCGAAGCATAAAGATGACGCAGGTAGGCCCGCGAGTAGCGCTGGCACACCCGGCAGCCGCATTTGGGGTCGAG
>JBEKJF010000177.1:0-9342 GCA_050011375.1 Candidatus Sulfotelmatobacter sp. | reverse complement strand
TGCGAGAATCAGGCTGGAAGCTGCGGTTCCTCCCTGCGCGATTCGTACCACAACGCTAGTTCGACCCGGTTCCACAGCCCGAGTTTGTCGTAGATGACGCGAAGATAGTTCTTCACCACATGTTCGGTTGTGCCGATGGCATCGGCCACGTCGCGATTCTTCAAGCCCTGGGCGACAAGTTCGATGACTCGGTTTTCACGCTCGCTGGGAGTGCGGGGTCCGTAACGTTCCTTCGCAAACATAATTGCCTCCGATATAACAGGGTTGCGAGTTTCACTCGCTTAATTCCGCCAGTGATGCCAAAGCGGAGGAAAAGCCGGTTAAAATGTGCCTTCACGGTTCTGCGCGCCATCTTCAGTTGACTGGCGATTTCGGCATTGTCACAGCCCTGCAAAAGCAGCTCGACGATTTGCTGCTCGCGCGGTCCCAGCCGAATGGACTGCTCGTTCATCACTACCCCCACAGTTTGGATTCGTCCCGGTCCTAAGACCTATGTATAGCTGATGCTTCCAAATTACATAGCATCCACAATGCCACTTTGAGACGAAAATGACTGTGACGAGCGAACAGTCATTTCCACAGGCAGTTACAGACATTGCAACGTGCTTCCAGAATGCGGACAACGGCCTCTTTTGAGGCCTAAGGTCATCCCTTTCAGCTCGCGCGAGAATGCTGCGGGCGCGCGAAAATATGCGTAAACTCGGCGTAACCTGAACGGTTCGGAACGACCGCGGGGAAGGATGAACTACGGGATTCTTGTATGGCACTTGGCTCCCACGGGTACGATTCCCGTTGTGGAGCGGCAAACGAAATGAGCGGTCGAGCGGTCATCCCGTCGAGAACTCAGGCAAACGCCCTAGGATAAAATTCCATGCCTACGTGATAGTCCCAGAACAATTTACATGATCTACCGTATGTGGCGGACTCTTCGGTGGATAGTGCATCTCCGAGGCCAATTCACGCCAAGGAGGTTCGGGGATTAGTTTTTACTCCTCGCTCGACCGGGACTGAAAACCCAAAGTGCTCTACACTGGTGGCTCAGCGATGAAGCTTTCCTCGTTAAAGCCTCAGGAACCCGATCGCAGGATGCGCAGCCCCAACTTTCAGGATAGGTCGTGCGATCTGGGCATTGCCGGAGTCTACCCATGATCAGGCTTTTGAGCGTAGTGGGGGCGCGCCCCAACTTCATGAAAATCGCACCGATCATGGAGGAGTTGAATCGATTTCCCGACATCGAGCACTGCCTGGTGCATTCCGGACAGCACTATGACGACCTTCTTTCCGGGAACTTCTTCGCTGATCTCGGTTTGCCCAAACCGGACGTAAATCTTGAAGCCGGTTCCGGCAGCCACGCAGTGCAGACGGCCGAGATCATGAAGCGCATTGAACCGGTCCTGCTCGACTACAAACCACAAATGGTTCTGGTAGTAGGCGACGTGAATTCCACGCTTGCCTCCGCGGTCACCGCTGTCAAACTTGGAATCGATGTGGCCCACATCGAAGCAGGGTTACGCAGCTTCGATGTGACGATGCCGGAGGAGATCAATCGCAAGCTCACCGACGCGATCTCGAGCCTTCTATTTGTTACGGAGAAAAGTGGAGTCGAGAATCTAAAACGCGAAGGCGTGCCGGACGAGAAAATTTTCCTCGTCGGCAACGTCATGATCGACAGCCTGCTGCGGCACCGCGACCTAGCCGCAAAATCGCCGATTCTCGACCGGCTCGGCGTGCCTCGGAGCGGTGCTGCCTGCCGCCCCTACGGAGTCCTCACACTTCATCGGCCATCGAACGTGGACGATCCTGAAACGCTGCAAGGTATTCTTAGCGCCGTGAGCGAATTGGCCGCCGAGCTCCCGGTATTCTTCCCCATTCATCCACGGACTCGGAGGAATATCGAGAGCTTCGGCTTAATGCGATATCTGACCGACGCCGCTGCAGTGAACCGCGTTGGAATTGCGCCTCTTGATCCACTCGGATATCTCGATTTCCTGTCGCTCAACGACCACGCTCGCATTGTCCTCACTGACTCCGGAGGAGTGCAGGAGGAAACCACCGCGCTCGGCGTGCCGTGCCTTACGCTGCGTGAGAATACAGAGCGTCCCGCAACGGTGGAACGCGGCTCGAATCAAGTGGTAGGAGTGACCCCGGATCGCATTCTCGCGGCGGCTCGATCAGTTTTTCAGAATCCTGCTGGTCGCCGGTCGCAGCGGCCTCCGCTATGGGACGGCAAAGCGGCCTCAAGAATTGTGGCGATCATTCGCGAATATCTTCAGCGCGAACTTCTCGCGGTGAAAGGTGTCAGGTCATAGGTAATAGGCATGGTTTTGCCTAAGACCTATCACCGATGATCCAGGCCCGAGCAGCAGGCAACCTCAAGAATTTTTTTACTGCAATGCGGCTTGAGAAGCCTGCACTGCGCACCCGTCTGTATCGCCCGTACCACCGCAACCGCCGCTAAGAGTGGAGAAATATACCTGCGAGGCTCCTGCCAATGTTCCCGAGCCCACGATGTTATCGATGATAATCCCGCTGGTGCCTCCATCGGCAGCCAAGGCGGCAGTGGCTGGTGGACCCACATTCGTCCATACCAGGGCTCCAGTGCCATCGTGCGTAGTCCCGCCAATCGTTAAATTCCATGAGGGCGCAGTCGTGGGCCCAGACGTTCCCGCCGTGGTTACCAATTCAATGTTGTTATTGGTGTCGAGGACTTCCTGTCCCTTACTGTAAGGATGATTCTTCACCCAAGCGGCCGGAGGAGACGCCGACACGGGTCCTAGGTCCAGCCACTTAACGGTATGGTCCGTCGTGGAGCCGCCTTGGGCGATGTTCCAGAACGGCGCACTGCTGCCCGACGTGCCGGCCGTACCTACAAATTCAGTATGGAAGTTGCTGTCGAGAATCTCCTGCCCCACCGTATATGAGGTTGAGGGCAACCAAGGCGTGTCCTTAAAATTGAAGATGCATCCCCCGGAAGCGCACGCCGAGGAAACTCCGCCCGTTTCCGAACTGGCGAACATCCATTCGGTCGCGCCGCCCGTGGCGTTCGGGTTCAAGACATCGGTCACGGGCGAGCACGGCGTACCTGCAGTCGTCGAAAGAACTGGCCCCGGACTGACTTTTCCAAGAACCCCATCCCCTATCGCAACCTGGTACAGAATTGGATTTCCTCCCGTATTTCCACAAACGTAAAGATTTCCCGTAGCATTTACCGAGTTTTCGTAGGTGCTATCGAAAGCGCCGATGTACAGAGGGCTTGGTGTATTTCCGGAAACGGTGCTATCTCCGACCACGGCCTCTGATCCGGTATCGCCGACCAGGAAACTGGTCGTCAATTGGTAAACGGCCGTGCAGTCATACAGGGTCTCGCCAACGGCACAACCGCCGCTGCCATCGCTCGCCGCGAACACGTATACGAATCCCAACGTGGAATCGACGATCGGCCCTTGCACGATGCCGGGTCCGGCATCATTCACGGCAGAAAAATCCAACTGTCCGGACTGAACTACAGCGGGCGTGGAGTCAACCAGATATAAGAAGCCACCATTATCCGTGACAAACACATTCCCCGACCCATAATCAAAAACCGGGCTGTTGAGAGCCGTGGGAGTGACGGGGTTCACCTGCACCGGCCATCCTCCCGTTGTCACGACCGCGGGGATTCCCTTGAATACCGGCGTGATTTTATGGAGCCAACCATCATCGTCTCCCACATAGGCAGAGTCATTCGCGTAATCGTAGAAGACGGAGGAGTTGGTGTCTGCATCGGAGTTCCCGAGATTGTCTCTGAGCGGTAGCGTGGTCATGCAGGGCGCAGTACATGTGGGATACTGACCGCGATTCACCCGCGTGAGAGTCATTGGGTTACCGACGGTTTCAGTGCCTGACTCAGCCCACTTCAACAGCACTAACGTGGCCTTATAACCGCCACCGAGCTGCACAAAAGCGACTTGCGTGCCGTCCTGCGAAATCAGGGGCGAGGTCGTGACCGTACCGCCAGTGTTATAGGCCCAGTAGACCGTGGGAACTGGCCCATCCCCGCTGCAGCCCGAATAGAGATTGTCGTAAGCCACAATGGTGGCTTGTGTCGCCGATCCCAAAACACTTGTGCCGTAGATCACAAAATCGGGCTGAGTTGCCCCGCCGGCACAGGTGGCCGTTGTGCCTCGAAACGTAAACTTCGCGGGATAGTTGGTGGCGCCCACAGTCGCGCCGCTGCCCAAATCCTGCGTCCAGTCTTTACTGTCTCCCAGAGCCTCGCCGAAAAAAGAAGGCTTTAGGCTAGGTTGCACCTCGGGGCCAAGCACCCTCCCCGTGTCCGCTTCCTGCAAACTGGGTGGCGACTGCCGATTCTTTTGCTGCCAATAGCGCGGATCGCGCTCGACCCGCTGGGCCTGTTCTGGGTTCGCAGGTCTGGAGAAAATAAGGTGGTGGTTACTCCAGTCGCTAGGCAGAGGCAACGCTGTCCTGGAGTCCGAGGAAACTTGACCCCGCAAAGCTGGGGACAAGACTAGCGCTCCGAGAATTGAGATTCCCAACCAAAGGAAACGTTCCTGGTTCTTTCTCATTTTTCTCCCTGATGCATCAAGGACGCGGGCAACAGCCAGAAATAAAGCGGCCTATGCCAAACCCTCGGTCCCGTCGGCGTTTCGGACTTTCGGCTGGCTTAATGGAAATCCATCATACACCCGCGTGTTTTCAGGACATCCCAGAATATTTATATCTGAGAAGGCAGATTTCCACAGATATTTCCGCCCCGCGGTGAGCGGACGAGAACCTCGACTGTAAACATCGGGATGACTGGCAGACTGATGACTGAGAGCTGATGGCTGACGGCTGACGGCTTCTTGCTCTACACTACCGTTCAGACAAATGAGACTTTCCGTCGTCATGCCCGTATACAACGAACGCGCCACGCTTCGGCAGGTGGTGGAAAGAGTGCTTGCCGTTCCCTTAGAGATCGAATTAATTTGCGTGGACGACGGTTCGACGGACGGCTCACGGGAGATTCTTGCGGAGTTGCAAGCGCAGCGCCCTCAGATTCGAATTCTGCTTCAGCCCCGGAACATGGGGAAAGGCGCGGCCTTGCACCGTGGCATTCAAGAAGCGACCGGAGACTTCGTCATTATCCAGGACGCCGATCTCGAGTACGATCCGACCGAATACACTGTGCTGCTTGAGCCGCTCATCCAAGGGAAGGCCGACGTGGTATATGGCTCACGCTTTCTATCCGCCCGTCCTCATCGCGTGCTTTATTTCTGGCATTCGGTCGGGAACTGGATTCTTACTCTGCTCTCAAATGCCTTGACCAACGTGAACCTCACCGACATGGAGACTTGCTACAAAGTTTTCCGGCGCGAGGTCATTCAATCGATTCCATTGGAAGAAAAACGCTTTGGCTTTGAGCCGGAAGTAACGGTGAAAATCGCCAAACGGAAACTGCGCATCTACGAAGTGGGCATCAGCTACTGGGGCCGCACCTACGAAGAAGGCAAGAAAATCAACTGGAAGGATGGAGTTCGCGCCTTGTGGTGCCTGCTGAAATATTGCATCACGGAACCTGCGGTTACACGGACTCAAAGTGCGTTGCCCGAAGCCACAACGCTAGCTGGAGGCCCGACCCACAACGTCCCTCGGGGTGACTAGATGGACGCAGGAGCACACGCATCTAGTTCTTGGTAACCCGCGGTTTGATCGAATTCGCTGCATGAGCGTCCGGCCTTGAAGCCTGCATGCCAGGCTTCGGCTTCTCATAAGTAGCGTTGATTCCCGAGTCTTTTGCGGCGGCAGCGGGCTTGGGCGAAGAACTCTTGGCCGCACTCGCCCCAGTCTTGGATGAGACTCCGGCTCGCACTTGCGGTCGCTCCAGGTGAGTGAGTTCCTTATTCGCATCCACGTTGCGCTTGGAGGCGGGGGGCATCGCTGACGATGACGAGTGCTTGGCTGGCATTGCGGATTTAGGGGTTAGCGGCTTGGTCGCTGCGCTGTAATCGGCATTGGACTTGGCGGTCGAGGAATGAACCTGAGATTTCTGCGCTGGCGCCACGCCGATGAAAAATGCCACAGTCACCAATAGATAAATCGCCTTGCACTTCACCATTTAAGAAACTCCCCCGGAGCATACGCCCTATCCAATTAGAACACGTTTCCCGGCATAAAGACTCTCTAAAGGGTAATCGGGTCAGGTTACGTCCGGGTGGGCTGGTGCGTCGTAATAGGCCCTCTTGGTAACCTTATAGGGTGCGGCACCACGAAGCTAATTGATCGAGAACAGATAAGCGGCGATGTCGCGGCTATCCTTCGGGCCGATGTTGAGGTTCGGCATTGTTGTATTGGGCTTGCGATGGGAAGGACTCTCCAGCCATTTCTCCAGATTCTCAGGCGTGTTCGGGAAAGTGTTCAGAAAGGTCTGGCGCCCGGACCAATTGGCCAATGAAGGCGCGCTCTTCCCTTCGCCCTTCGGAACCCCTGGAATGACATGGCAGGAAATGCAGGAATACTGCGCAAGCTTCTTGCGCCCGATTTCCGGGTTGCCTCCCGTCATGCGAGCTCCTCTGGTGAAATCGAAATCGCGAAACCAGTTGCAGGCGGGCGCAGCCGGAAGCAGTGCCAGCAGAATAAAGATTGCAAACGTGCGCAGGTTGGGAACCACCCCGAGTCGATTCATCCCATTTAGTCTACTTCTCAGTACAATAGCGAGGATGTGAGCTAGAGCACATCAACATGGTTGGCGTCGCTTAACAAACGAGATCACAGCCGTCACAACTCGGCGACCGGGAGCTAAATTCCGGCAGGAGGAATTATGAAATTTCTAGTACTGTGGCACTTCGACTTGAGCCGCCTTGGACCCGATGTGGCCCGGGCAGTCATGCATATGCCGGATTACGCCAACAAGCTGGGCGATAAGCTGGAATGTCGCTACCACGTCATCGGCAGCCATGGCGGAGCCTGGATTTATAAAGTCACATCCAACGAAGAGCTTGATCGCCTTCTCGCGATGTCGCCGGTATACAACTATGCCACCTACCAGGTACTACCCCTGGCGGAGATGTTGGACCCGATGACGATCACTGGAAAAGCCAGCTAGTGAAGCGGCGCGATGCATGTCTGTGGTGTCTGAGCTGAACAGCCCATGAGCCAGAACATGAATATCACTGACTCGAACTTCCAGATCGAGTCGTCGCTGATGCTGCCGGAAGACGAAGTGCAGCTTTGGCGAGCCGATCTGGAAGCCATCGGCGTTGACGAATCCCGCTGGCAGCAAGTGCTCTCGTCCGATGAATTGACACGCGCTTCGCGCTTTCATTTTTCGCGCGACCGCCAGCGTTTTGTTGCCGGGCGAGCTTTGTTGAGGACGATTCTGGCCGGCTACCTGCGAACCGATGCGAACGGCTTGACCTTCTCCTACTCGAAAAAAGAAAAACCCTCTCTAGCATCTGACCACGCGGAAAGCGGCGTCACCTTCAACGTTTCCCACTCGGGCGGGATCGCATTGCTGGCTTTCACGCGCGGTCGAGAAATCGGAGTGGACGTCGAACAAGTGCGCCAGGATTCGGACTTGGAAGCCATCGCACGCCGCTTCTTCTCTATGCATGAGCAGAACCAGCTTGCCGCTCTTCCCGCAGAAAAGAGGATCGACGCCTTCTTGCGCTGCTGGACACGGAAAGAGGCCTACATTAAAGCGACGGGCGACGGCCTATCCCTTCCCCTGAATCAATTCGACGTGTCTTTGGAGGTCGGTGAAGCAAATGCGCTGGTAGCAACGCGGCCCGATAGCTCCGAAGCGGGACATTGGCTTTTACGGGAGGTGCCGGCGGGGTCCGGCTATATGGCCGCCGTTTGCGTTCGCGGCAAAAGCTGGAAACTGAAGAACTGGTCGGGAAACTATGAGTTGTGAGTGCAGAGTTAGCCCGGGAAGAACTGCACTATCCTGGGCTGCAATTATTTTCACATCCCAGTCTCTCAGGAACGCATGGCATGCCAAGATTTCCCGAGAAGGAACTTGTTTTCATTGGTTTACATTAAAAGTTACTGGAACCAGAAGGACTCAAAATTGCTGCGTTCTTTAGTTACTTGTGAGCGCGAAACTTAGCTTTCGTACCGCCGTAGAATAGTGTTACTCTGTAAAGTAACTTTTCGGGATTTTCTCCCATAAGAATCTGCAGTTCGGTTTCCCCCGACCCTGATGCAGTCTGGGAAGCAATCCAGTCAAATACAATAAACGTAGTAGACAATCGAACGTAAGCACTTTCAGGAGGCGTAGCACTTGACAGCCACGACCAGCCATCTCATTCCGCCGCACGGCGGAGAACTCATTCAACTCATCGCTCAACCCGAAAAAATCGCCGAATTGAAGGCCCATTCCAAAGACTGGCCTTCCTGGGACCTTACTCCCCGCCAGCTTTGTGATCTGGAATTGCTGGTAACCGGCGGCTTCTCTCCGCTGCAGGGCTTCATGACCCGCGCCGACTACGAAGGCGTCTGCCACAATATGCGACTGGCCAACGGAACCCTTTGGCCCATGCCCGTCACGCTCGATGTGACCGAAGAATTTGCCAAGAAGCTCACGCCGGGGACGAGCAAAATTGCGCTGCGCGATCCCGAAGGCGTGATGTTGGCTGTGCTGAACGTCGAAGAAGTCTGGCAGCCTGACCGCAAGGCCGAAGCAAAAGCGGTTTTCGCCACCACGAGCGCCGCTCATCCCGGCGCGGATTACGCGATCAACAAGTCGAATCCGTGGTACGTCGGAGGCAAGATCGAGGCCACGCAGATTCCGTCGCACTATGATTTTCGCAACCTTCGTCTGACTCCAGCCGAAGTGCGCGCAGAATTTGCGCGTGTGGGCTGGCGGAAAGTGGTCGCCTTCCAGACACGCAACCCTATGCATCGCGCGCACGTGGAACTGGCATTCCGCGCCGCCAAGCAAGTCGAGGCCAACCTGCTGATTCATCCTGTCGTGGGCATGACCAAGCCCGGCGACGTGGATTACTACACCCGCGTGCGTTGCTATCAACTGCTGCTTTCAAAGTTTCCGCAGTCGACCGCGAAACTTTCGTTGCTGCCCCTCGCCATGCGCATGGGCGGACCACGCGAAGCCATCTGGCACGCGCTTATCCGCAAGAATCATGGTGTTACGCACTTCATCGTAGGCCGCGATCACGCCGGACCGGGGTCCGATCCTGAGACGAAGAAGCCTTTCTACGGCCCCTACGAAGCGCAGGAAGTATTCAAAAAGCACGAAGCCGATATAGGCGTCACCATGGTCCCTTTCAACATGATGGTCTACCTCGAGGATCAGGATAAATACGTTCCCGACGACGAGGTCAAGAAGGGCGATCGCGTGCT
>JBEKJF010000176.1:0-9417 GCA_050011375.1 Candidatus Sulfotelmatobacter sp. | reverse complement strand
AGATCGCTGATCATCCTTCGAATTCGATTCATCCTTGCTCCTCCACCAATCGCGTCCTCACGAATGGCGATTCCTTCACCCGAGCTTCTTTTGCGCCATTCAGAATTCCCATCCACTGCCGGAGCGATTCCACAAGAACCAGAGTCACCATTATCACCAGCACTCCGGTGACTGCCGCATCCAGCCTGTTGTTAAAGATGAGCTGCGCCGTCGCGCCCGAGATTGGAGCTGGACTCGCAGCCAGCGCCCGCGCTTGTGCCAAAAATCCCACTCGCGTATTCGAATCGAATATCTTGTGCCATGAGGCCGTGAACGTAACCGCCACCAGCCATGCCAGCGGCACCAGAGTCACCGCCGCATACTTCGCGCGATGCATCTTGATGATGATGGTCGTGGCCACGCACAGCGCCACGGTCGCCAGCAATTGATTAGAAATGCCGAACAGCGGCCACAGTGAATTAATTCCACCCAGAGGATCCTTCACTCCCTGCCACAGGAAATATCCCCACGCCGCAACGATCAGGGCGCTGGTCGCGAGAATCGACGGATACCAACTCGTCCGCCCCAACGGCTTGTAAACATGACCGAGGGCATCTTGCACCATAAAGCGAGCGACCCGCGTGCCGGCATCGAGCACGGTCAATATAAACAGAGCCTCGAACATGAGGGCGAAGTGATACCACAGCGCCATCAACGTCTCGCCGCCCAGGCTGTGTGAAAAGATGTGCGCCATGCCCACGGCAAAAGCAGGCGCTCCGCCGGTGCGATTGTAGAGCGTGAGTTCGCCGACCGCGTGCGCCAGCGCCTGCATATCGGCCGCGGTGACGGGAAAGCCCCAACTGGAAATAGTCGCTGCCGCAGCTGCAGGAGATTGCCCTACGACGCCCGCCGGACTGTTGATCGCAAAATAAATTCCCGGCTGCATCACGCAGGCCGCGATAATCGCCATCACCGCGACCGCGGATTCAGCCATCATCGCGCCGTAGCCCACCATGCGCGTCTGCGTCTCGCGCGCAATTAGCTTCGGCGTCGTTCCACTTGAGATGAGAGCATGAAATCCGCTGATCGCTCCGCAGGCGATTGTGATGAAAGCGAAAGGAAATATCTTCCCCGCAAACACCGGACCGGTGCCGTCGACGAATCGCGTGAGCGCAGGCATGTGAAGTGTGGGATGAAGCGCCACGATCCCCACACCTAAGAGTGCGATCGTCCCCAGCTTCACGAATGTGCTCAGATAATCGCGCGGCGCCAGCAATAGCCACACCGGCAGCGCGGAAGCCGCAAACCCGTAAACCATAATAAGAATCGCCAGCGTGGGCGCGCTGAACGTGAACAGCCGCGCCAGCGCCGGGTTCTGCGATACGTACTGCCCGCCCCAGATCGCCGCCAGCACCAGCACAAATCCCAAGGCCGAGACTTCCAACACTTTCCCCGGACGAATGCGCCGTAAGTACACGCCCATCAGCAACGCGATTGGCATTGTCATCGCGATGGTGAAGGTACCCCACGGGCTCGACTTCAAAGCGTTCACCACGATCAGCGCGCATACACCCAGCAGGATAATCAGAATCGCGATCACCGCGACGTAGGCGACGAATCCACCGACGGGACCGATCTCGTCCTTGGCCATAGCGGTTAGCGACTTGCCGTCGCGCCGCACCGAGAAAAGAAGAATCACAAAATCCTGCACGCAGCCTGCGAACACGGCGCCGGCCAATACCCACATCGTCCCGGGAAGATAGCCGAACTGCGCCGCCAACACCGGCCCCACCAGCGGTCCGGGTCCCGCGATCGCTGCGAAATGATGCCCGAACACGACCCACTTATTGGTGACGACAAAATCGCGGCCGTTCTCTAGTCGCTCCGCCGGAGTGGCGCGCAGGCCATCGAGCGCAAGAATCTTTACCGCGATGAACTTGCTGTAGAAGCGGTAGCCGAGCGCGTAGCAGCAGGTCGCCGCCACGACCAACCAAAGTGAATTGATCGGCTCGCCGCGCTGCATAGCCACGGTGCCCACTGCTACGGCGCCAAGCAGTGCGACCGTTCCCCATCCCAAAATCGCGAGAGTCTTATTCATTGAACTTATTCATTACTCGCATTCATCGCTTAATTATTGCTCATGAATCCAGTGGAGCATTGTGCCGAAACTCGGGCAGCGACGCAACCAGCCATGTTCCTTAGTGTGTTCGTCCTTCCCCAATTCTGCTTTCTTCTCCCACCTCTGCTGCCATAATAAGAAAATGGCTTATGTTTCCCTTGAGGAACGTTGGCTCCCCAAGTCTGTCCTCTGTCTGCGGGATTACAACGCCAATAAGTTTCTGCACGATCTGGTAGCGGGCATCACCGTGGGCCTGGTCGCGCTGCCACTGGCCATGGCTTTTTCGATCGCCTCCGGGCTAACTCCTCAGGCTGGAATTTACTGCGCCATCGTCACCGGCTTCCTGATTTCTTTGCTCGGCGGTTCGAAAACCCAGATTGGCGGTCCTACCGGCGCCTTCGTGGTAGTCATCGCTGGCATCGTCGCAGTGCATGGCATCGATGGCCTTTTCATGTGCACGGTGATGGCTGGCGTGTTGCTGATGATCATGGGCATCGCCGGCATGGGCACGGCAGTCAAATTTATTCCGCGGCCTGTTGTCATCGGCTTTACGAATGGCATCGCCGTTCTGATCGCCAGCACTCAGATCAAGGATTTCTTCGGCCTGCAACTCGCAAAAGTTCCCGGCGTCTTCTGGCAGCGCATGGAAGCTCTAGCCGGCAACTTCCACACACTTTCTTATACCTCGACCGCACTGGCTGTGGGCACGGTGCTCGTGATGATTCTCTGCCGCGCATTTTCGAATCGTATTCCCGGCGCGATCGTCGCTTTTGTGCTTGGCACGGCGGCCGTCATTCTGTTCAAGCTGCCGGTGGAAACCATCGGCTCGCGCTTCGGAGGAATTCCCGCCGGGCTGCCTCACTTTGTGATTCCACGGTTTCGCGCCGACCTCATCCACGGATTGCTCGGCCCCGCGCTTACAGTTGCCATGCTGGGCGCGATCGAATCGCTCATGTCGGCAGTGGTTTCCGATCGCATGAGCAACGATCGCCACAATCCTAATGTTGAGTTGATCGGACAGGGCGTCGCCAACATCGTTTCCCCTATGTTCGGAGGACTGCCTGCGACCGGTGCAATTGCCCGCACTGCCACCAACATCCGCGCCGGCGCGCAGTCTCCGGTCGCAGGCATGATTCATGCGCTCACCCTGCTCTGCATTTTGCTTTTCGCTGCGCCGCTCGTACGCCACGTGCCGCTCGCCGTGCTTGCCGGAATTCTCATTGTCGTCGCCTACAACATGGGCGAGTGGCGCGAGATTCCGCAACTGCTCAAGCTCACCCGGACGGACATCAGTGTGTGGCTGGTCACCTTCGCTCTCACCGTCTTTGCCGACCTCACCGTCGCGGTCGAAGCCGGAATGATTCTCGCCGCGCTGCTCTTCATCAGCCGCGTCGCCGCCACCACTACGGTTTTACAGGTCACCGACGAATATGTCGAAGATGGTCGCATTCACATCCTGCAAGACAAAGATATCCCGTACTACGCAACCATCTTCCGCATCCACGGCCCGTTCCTGTTTGGCGCCACTGATAAAATCAACGCCGTCACCGAGGACCTACACACGCTGCCGCCCGTGGTCATTCTGCGCCTGCGCAATATGACCGCACTCGACGCCACGGGACTGTTCGCGATCGAGGAAGTCGCCCGCCAACTGCACGCCAGCAATCGAACCTTGATTCTGTGCGGCGCGCGCGAGCAACCCGCGAAGCTGATTCATCAGGCAGAGTTCGAAGAAGTGGTGGGAGCGGAGAATATTTGCGACAACGTTCAAACCGCGCTCCGACGAGCTGAACAAGTTCACGATGAACTGGACAGCGCCGCCATCGGGCTCAAGAGCTAGTGAGATACGCCGGTAGTGCAAGAATTCGCAAAGCTCATCAGACTACCCCGCTTCACTCGTCATAATGAAGAGCGGCTTCATCTCGAAGCTCTTGTAGTGCGGACGCAGGCGGTCGACGTTATAGTGTTCCTTTACGTTGACAACCTTCTTCGACGCCGTAACGGTGTCGATGGGCATGTTGTCGTAACGTCCATTCCTCAACACAACGAGCCGTCCGTGGATTCTTCCCAGCAGCAAATCCAAGGCCAAGTTTCCATAAGCCATCGGGACGACGGAGTCGATCGCATCGGGATCGCCGCAGCGAACGAGGTAGCCTAGTTTCTGAGTGATGGTGTTGATCGCTTTGCCATGGTTGTACTTCGGGGAAAGCTCCTTCAGTTTCTCAGACACCAGGTCTCCGATGCCGCCGAGTTTTTTGTGGCCGAATGCATCAGTGGTTTCTTTTTCGAAAACCATTTCGCCGCCCTTGAACATCGCTCCTTCAGAAACCAGGACGACCGAGTAGTGGCTGGGATTTTTCTGGCGGTCAGCAACCAACAACTCTGTCAGCCGCTCGATGTCGAATTGATACTCGGGAATCACGCAGCGGTGCGCGGCTCCGGCCATGGTGGGCAGCATGGCGGTGAATCCGGCGTAACGGCCGAAAACTTCGAGCACCATGAAGCGTTCGTGCGACCCGGCGCTGGTGCGCAGGCTGTTCGTCATGGAAATAGTTCGCGTCACGCAGGTGCTGAAGCCGATGCAGTAGTCAGTGCCGGGAACGTCATTGTCCATGGTCTTCGGAATGGCGACCACCTTCACGCCTTCCTGATAAAGCCGCACGCCGTAGCTCAGCGTATCGTCGCCGCCAATGGGGATGAGGTAATCGATGCCGAGCCAATCCAGGTTCTTCAGCACTTCTGCGGTTAGGTCGTTTTTTTCTGCGCTGTAAGTGTCCCGCAGATGAGGCGGCACGCGGGACTTCTCTACCCGGCTGGGGTTGGTGCGGGATGTGTGCAGGAACGTGCCGCCGGTGCGACCGGTGCGGCTCACCAGATCCTCGGTCAGCGTCTGAAAGTTCTCACTGTTGTCGTAATCTTTTTCGCGGACCAGATCGACCAGCCCAGCCCAGCCCCGGCGAATGCCGATTACCTGGCAGCCCTCGCGCAACGCACGGATGGTTACGGCGCGGATGGCGGGGTTCAGTCCCGGCACATCGCCGCCACCGGTGAGAATTCCGATTACACCTTTTTTTGCTTTCACGTTACCCCTTATCGTTAATCTTTATTTTGGCGGACATCGCGTGAGCGTGCGTCCCATCCGATCCGACTGCAAGCAGATTTCACTGCCAGCTCTATTTATAAGGCAATTCTTCCAGAGAATCGAACGGCACTTTGATGATAATCTGTTTTCTTCGCGCAAAAGTATTTCCGGCCTCTTCGCGATGCAAACCCTTTACCTGCGGCTCGCTCCATTCCTGGTGGCGATAATCGAAGCGCTCTTTGTGATCGCCGCTGTCGCGCTACTTTTCTTCTCCCGCAATACGAGTAGCCGCCGTCAGCCTGTCGTCATGACTCGCCTGGAGCGCAGCTTCGCCCGTCTGGCGCGGCGAAAGCAACTCTCCGTGCTGCTCGTCGGCCTCAGCATGATTGTAGTAAGAGCTGGCCTGATCCCAATTCTCGGAATACCCGAGCCGCGCTGGAACGACGAATTCAGCTACCTGCTCGCGGCCGACACTTTCGCCCATGGAAAACTGACGAATCCTACGCACCCCATGTGGGTGCACTTCGAAAGCTTTCACATCATCGAGCGCCCCACATACATGTCGATGTATCCGCCCGCGCAGGGCTTGTTTCTCGCCTTGGGCCAACGCCTAGGGCGTGCGTGGGTCGGCCAGTTGCTAGTCACTGCCTTGATGTGTTCCGCAATATGCTGGATGCTGCAAGCCTGGTTGCCACCACCCTGGGCCTTGCTGGGCGGCTGTCTGGCAGCGCTGCGCCTGGGAATACTCAGCTATTGGGTGAATGGATACTGGGGCGCTTCGGTGGTTGCTTTGGGCGGCGCGTTGTTGCTCGGAGCGCTTCCTCGGCTCAAAAAACATGCACGAGCACGCGATGCAATTCTCATGGCCGTGGGCGTGGCACTACTCGCCAACAGCCGTCCTTACGAGGGACTTCTCCTCAGCATCCCGGTGGCCGCGAGCATGCTCGTGTGGTTATTTCGCGAACGATTCTCCCGCCGCATCCTGACCAACGCCCTGCTCCCGCTCATCCTGTTGTTGAGCGCATTCGCCGTGGCCACGTGCTATTACTATTCGCAAGTCACTGGTAGCCCGTTTCGCATGACCTATCAGGTGAACCGTGAGACCTATGCGACGGCGCCATACTTTCTCTGGCAGAAGCCGCGCCCCGAGCCGGTCTACAACCACAAGGTTATGCGGGATTTTTACCGCTGGGAACTAACGCAATTTGAAGAGAACTGCACCTTCCTTGGATTCCTGCGTCGCACTCGCGACAAGCTGGTTTCAGCCTGGCAGTTCTATCTTGGTCCGGCGTTAAGCTTACCCCTGCTGGCGTTCCCTTGGATGCTCCGCGACCGCCGCATGCGTTTTCCGTTGGCGGCTCTCGCGGTATTCATAGCGGGCCTCACTCCGCAGACTTGGACCCTCCCGCACTATTTCGCGCCTGCGACGGCTCTCCTCTATCTGCTGCTGCTCCAATGTATGCGGCACATGCGTTTGTGGAAGGGACGTCACTCTGCTCAGGGAGCCGCCGCGGTTCGCATGGTCGTAGTGGTCTGCTGCGCCATGTTCATCTTGCGCATCGCAGCTGCCATCACTCACACCGCGATCGAACCTGCGTGGCCGCGCGGAAATCTGGATCGCGCCGCAATTATCCAGCAGCTCAACCATCAGCAGGGATATCATTTGGTTATCGTTCGCTATCAGCCGACGTCTGGCGTGCAGCACGACGTAGATCACGAATGGGTTTACAACGCAGCCGATATCGACTCCTCCAAAATTGTCTGGGCGCGCGATATGGGCGATAGGCAAAACCAGGAACTGCTGAACTACTTCAGCAGTCGGCGCATCTGGCAGATTGACGGGGATAGTTCCCCCCCTCATCTGGAATTGTATGAGGCTTCCCGGTAAATGAGAATCCGAATCTGGCTTCTGTTGGCCCTTTTGGCGAGTGGAATCACCTGGCTTTATGTCTCCCGGGTTCTTGGACCATGGGGCGATTACAACGGCTTGAAGCGCGACGGGGTCAAAACCCAAATGGGCGACCTCTACTCTCCCTGGGTGGGCACTCGCGAACTTCTGCTTCACCGGCGCAATCCCTACGCGCCTGAAGTGAGCCACGAGATTCAGAAGGCTTTCTACGGCCACGCCATTTACCAGAAGTACGGCGAATCAGGGGTTGAGATCGTGAATGAACAGCGCTTCGCTTACCCCGTGTATGTCGTTTTCCTGATGGCTCCCGCAATGTATTTCGACTTCACGACGGTGTATCGATTTGCACCGCTAGCTCTGGGTTTGCTGGTGGCTGCGAGTGTGCCACTGTGCTTGGATCTTTTACGATGGCGCCTGTCTACGAACCAGGTCGCGGCCATCACTCTATTTGTCGTAAGCAGCCCACAGATTGCGCAGGGCATGAACCATCAGCAATTAGCGCTGGTTGTGGGGTCCCTCCTCATCTCAGGCGCGTGGTGCATCAACAAGGGCCACCTGATGACTGGGGGTGCTTTACTCGCGCTCTCCACCATCAAACCGCAGATGTCTCTTCTGCCATTATGCTGGTTTCTGATCTGGACGATGGGCGACTGGTTCAAACGGAAGAACTTGTTCTTCTCATTTTTCGCTAGCCTCGCGGCCCTGATCTTCGCTGGCGAACTCGTCCTGCGAGGATGGCCCAGTTATTTCATCGCTGGTGTCGCGGACTACCGAAAATATGCTCCCACTTCTTCCCTTCTCCGCGTAGCTCTCGGGGATACGCTGGGTGAAATCGTAGGTGCCATCATAATCTTCGCGCTATTAGCTTTGGCTTGGCGCAATCGAAGCGAAGCTTCCCATACTCTGCAGTTCAGCCCCATGTTCGCCGCGTTTCTCATGGGCGGGGTTCTCACGTTTCCCCTATTCACTCCATACAACCAGGTATTGCTGATACTGCCGGTGTTACTCCTTCTGCGCGAATGGAAGGCACTTCCGAGGTTTTCCCGCCTGGTTTTTATTGTTATCGCGAGTTGGCCATGGGTTATGTCCGCTGCGCTGTTGCTGCATTCTCCTAGGCTGGACTCGCCCAACCGACTACCCTTGTTGCCTTCATTCCTGGTCTCCTTTTTTCCACTCTTCTTACCCCTCTTGCTCATGACGCGACGCTCCGGCCACACGACACTGCAGCCGAGGACAATCGAACTCAGCCCCACGTGAGTATCAATTGGATATCATGAGCAGGCATGAGTTTTGTAAAACATGTTTCGTGGATGACTCCTAAACGCTTGCGCGCGCACGGGCTCATCCTGTCGCTTTGCCTCTGGTCTGTCTACGTGTGGAATATGTCCGCGCCCGGACTGCTTGATCGTGTGGGCAACCTCAAAGGCACGGACTTCCTGCACTTCTATACTCTGGGTTCGCTCGCTCTGGCTCACCGGGGCGCCGATCTCTACAGCATGCAAGCGCAATCGCAACTCGCCGGCGAGCTCGTCCCGGCGGCCGGCGGCATCCGCTATCTTCCGCTTTATCCGCCCCAAATTTCTATCTTCTTTGCGCCGTTTGCTCGCATGTCTTACGCGTGCGCACTTATTTTGTGGCTTACTTTGAGCGCGCTGATCTACGGCGCTTGCTGTTATGTTTCTTGGCGCGCCTGCCCAAACTTGCGCAAGCAGCAATTCACGGTTGTGATTCTCGCTCTCGCCTTCCCTGCCTTCTGGCACCTCATCGCCTGGGGACAAACCTCCGCTCTAGCTCTAGCCTGCTTCACCGCAGCGTTCTTCGCGTTGCGCGCCCAACGACAATTCCTCGCAGGCTTAGCCCTCGGATGTCTGATCTTCAAGCCCCAACTAGCGCTGGCCGCTGCCCTCGTCTTCGCCGTCACACTGAACTGGAAAATAATCGCCGGAGCATTTCTCTCAGGCGCGGCGCAGATCGCGGCGGCGTGCCTGTACTACGGGCCCGGGCCGCTACGCGAATGGCTTCGCACACTATCAGACGGACCCAGCTTACTCCCGCTGCTCGAGCCCAGACTTTACCAAACTCACTCGCTGCGCACTTTTTGGGCGATGCTTATCCCCTGGCCCGCAGCTTCTCTCGCGCTCTACCTCGCGACGGCACTCGTCATAGTGATCTTGACCGTAGCGTGCTGGCGCAGCGGCCTCGCTTTGTCGTTGCGGTATTCAGCGCTGCTACTCGCAACAGTTTTGCTCGCTCCGCATCTCACGGTCTACGACCTTCTCATCCTCGCACCCGCATTCCTTTTGCTCTCCGACTGGATCATTTCTCAGT
>JBEKJF010000175.1:0-9461 GCA_050011375.1 Candidatus Sulfotelmatobacter sp. | reverse complement strand
GGCGTGCTGGAGTGGATGGAAAAACACGAGTATGAATCAGTGCAGCAGATGAAAGGCAGCATGAGCCAACTCCGCTGTCCCGATCCTTCAGCCTTCGAGCGCGCGCAGTACATGAAAGCAGTCAAGAGCGTGCAGCACGTAGTGCTCACCAGCCTCCAAGCCCAAAGAATTCTGGGCGGGGATTAAAAAAAATCAACAACTAGAAACCACGAGGAGGATGTATGCCGGTTACCAGGCAACAAGTGCTCGACTACCATTTCGGCGCTCACCCCGGAAAAATTGAAGTCACTCCCACCAAGCCTTGCCGCACGCAACACGATCTGAGCCTCGCGTACACGCCCGGAGTCGCAATTCCGTGCCTGGAGATCGAAAAGAATCCGCGCGATGCCTACAAGTACACAGGCCGCGGCAATCTCGTGGCGGTCGTTACGAACGGTACTGCCGTTCTCGGATTGGGCGACATTGGCGCGCTTGCCGGCAAGCCGGTGATGGAAGGCAAGGCAGTTTTGTTCAAACGCTTTGCCGATGTGAATGTTTTCGACATTGAAATCAATTCACACAATCCGGACGACATTATCAAGGTCTGCCAATTACTGGAGCCCACATTCGGCGGCATCAACCTCGAAGACATCAAAGCGCCGGAGTGCTTCTACATTGAAGAGACACTGAAGAAGACGATGAAGATTCCAGTCTTCCACGATGACCAGCACGGCACCGCCATTATTTCCGGCGCTGCCTTATTGAATGCCGTGGAAGTGGCGGGCAAAGATATCGGCAAAATTCGTCTCGTCATCAACGGCGCCGGCGCTTCGGCTGTAGCTACCGCTGAGCATTATATTCGCCTGGGCATGAAGCGCGAGAACATCATCCTGTGCGACACCAAGGGAGTGGTTTACAAAGGGCGCGCAGAGGGCATGAATCCCTACAAGGATCGCCTGGCGCAAGATACCAAGCTGCGTACGCTGGCACAGGCAATGGCGGGCGCGGATATGTTCCTTGGCCTTTCCGTAGGCGGCGTGGTCTCGCAGGACATGGTGCGCTCCATGGCTCCTCGTCCAATCGTCATCGCGATGGCGAATCCTGATCCGGAAATCAGTTACGAGGACGCGAAAGCCTGCCGCACTGACGTGATCATGTGCACCGGGCGCTCCGACTATCCCAACATGGTCAACAATGTGTTGGGCTTCCCCTTCATCTTTCGCGGCGCGTTGGACGTACGCGCTACCACGATCAATGAGGAGATGAAGCTGGCGGCGACCCGCGCCCTGGCCAACCTTGCCAAAGAAGATGTGCCGGACTCGGTGTGCCGCGCCTACGGCGTGGCTCGGCTGGAGTTCGGGCCTGACTATCTGATCCCCAAACCGTTCGATCCGCGCGTGCTGGTGTGGGAGTCTTCGGCCGTAGCCCAGGCAGCCATGGACACCGGAGTAGCCCAGGAGCCCATCGATATTGCGGAATACCGAGAACAACTCGAGCGTCATCTAGGCAAAGCCCACGCGATCTCGCGCATGATGATTCTGAAGGCTCAGGCCAAGCCCAAGCACGTCGTCTTTCCCGAAGGAGAAAATGAGAAAATCCTGCGGGCCTGCCATTCAATTCTTGACGAGAAGATTGCCACGCCCATTCTGCTGGGCAATGCCGCAGTCATTCAAAGCAAAACTGCCGAGCTGGGGTTGGATCTACAAGCGGCGGAAATCGTGGATCCAGCGAAGTCCCCGCTTCGCGAATCCTATATTCAGGAACTCTACCGCCTGCGCCAGCGCCGTGGCGTAACCCTTTCCGAGGCGCGCACGCTGATCAATGACCGCAACATCTTCGCGTCGATGATGCTGCATATGGGAGATGCCGACGCTCTGGTCGCCGGAGCAACCCAGAATTTCCCAGAGACCATTCGCCCCGCGCTGCAGATCGTCCGTGTGCGCGAGGGACTGCACAAGGTCGCCGGATGCTATCCCATGGTCACCCGCGAAGGCGAGCTATACTTCCTGGCCGACACCAGCGTCAACGTCGATCCTACTGCGGAAGACCTGGTGGAAATCGCCTTGTGCACCGCTCAGGAAGCTCGGCGCTTTAACGTGGTGCCGCGAGTTGCGATGCTTTCCTTCTCCAGCTTTGGGAGCGCCAAACACCCATCGTGTGACAAGATGCGACGTGCAACGGAATTGTTGCACATCGCTGACCCCACCCTGATTGTCGATGGAGAGATCATGGCCGACGCGGCCTGCTCTCCTGAAATGCTGGAGCAGGAATATCCGTTCAGTGCACTGAAAGGCGGCGCTAACGTGCTGATCTTCCCCGACCTTGCCTCCGCCAACATTGGCTACAAGCTGCTGAAGACGATCGGTGGCTGCGAGACGCTTGGCCCCATGCTCATGGGAATGAGCCGGCCAGTGCACTTGCTCGCGCGCGGCGCTGAAGTGGAGGAGATCGTAAACGTGGTCGCCATCGCAGTGGTGGACGCGCGGGATACCGAAACGCCCGTGACGGCGTTCGAGGTCGAGAAATCGGGCGTGCCTGCGGACTAAAAAGATCTGCTATCCCACTCGCGGGTGATCCGTGCTGAGCTTGCCGAAGTCGGGAGATTTTGATCTCGACGCGGCACCTTCAGCTCCACGCCAATGAACTGACCCAAGTGTGTTCGCCTTCACATACATCGGTGATGTTCGTCACAGGCAACTTTATCGCCGCAACGCATAATTACCTCAGTTTTGTGGAGCGTTTCACCACCGTAAGCGTGGAGTTCTCATGGCAAAAGGACGTGTAACAATCGTTGTCGAGCACTGCAAGGCCTGCGGCCTCTGTGTGGAGTTTTGTCCTTCCCACGTGCTCGCACTCTCATCCGCTTTCAATTCCAAGGGCTACCACCCGCCGCATGTTGTGCATCCGGAAAACTGCAGCGGCTGCGATCTGTGCGGCATGTACTGCCCCGACTTCGCTATTTATGCCACCAAAATGGCTCCCGCCAAGGAGGGTGACAAATGAAAGCTGATCTTTGCGAGGTCGATCACTGCAACGCCGATCGTCACACGGCAGATCGTCACACGGCTGACCCGCGCGGCGTGCTCACGGGCACGCACTTTATCGATGGCGACCACGCCTGCTGTGAGGGCGCATTGGCGGCCGGCGCACGATTCGCCGCCGGATATCCCATCACGCCTTCGACCGAAGTAGTTGAGCGCTTCGCCGCTCGCGTACCCAAAGTCGGCGGAACATTCATCCAGATGGAAGACGAACTCGCGGCTTCGATCACGCTGCAAGGCGCAGTGTGGGGCGGGGCGAAAGCGTTTACCGTCACCTCCGGCCCCGGCTTCTCTTTGATGATGGAACACATCGGCTACGCCGTCATGACAGAAACTCCGTGCGTGTTCGTCGATGTGCAGCGCGGAGGCCCGTCCACCGGCCTGCCAACGCTGCCCGCGCAAGCTGACATGATGCAGGCACGCTGGGGTTCGCACGGCGACTACGAAATCATCGCGCTCTGCCCGAATTCTCCGCAGGAATGTTTTGATCTCACCATCACTGCTTTCAACCTGGCCGAAGAATTTCGCGTACCCGTCATGTTCATGATGGACGAGGTCGTCGGCCACATGACCGAAAAGGTAGTGATTCCTCCGGCGGATGAAATCGAAATTACACCGCGCCGCCACACTCGCAAGTCGGTCGAAGATTATCTTCCGTACGGCACCAACGGCGACGGAGTGCCTGAAATGGCGCACGCGGGCGAAGGTTACAACTTTCACGTAACGGGATTAACGCACGACGAGCGCGGCTACCCGAACATGACGCCGCCTGTGCAGGACAAGTTAGTTCGCCGCTTGCAAAGCAAGATTCGCAACGCCGCCGACCGCATCTGCTTGTTTGAAGAAGAACAACTCGAGGGCGCCGATGTAGTGGTCGTCTCCTACGGAATCACTTCCCGCGTCGCACAGCGAGCCATCGAATCCGCTCGCGAAAAAGGCTTGCGAGTCGGGAAACTGCGACTGATCACGGCATGGCCTTTCCCAGAGAAAAAGATTCGCGAGCTCGCGGCGAAAGTAAAAGCATTCGTCGTTCCCGAACTCAATCTCGGCCAGATGGTGCATGAAGTCCAGCGAGCTGCTGACGGCCAGGCGAAAACATTCGCCGTGTCGCACGCCGGCGGCGGCGTTCATAAGCCCGAACACATCCTCAAAGTAATCGTGGAGGCCAGCAAATGTCGGATAGTCTAGTCACTGAAATCACGAACGCCGGCAATCCAGTCGATGCCATTCTGCGCACCGATCGCATGCCTCACATCTGGTGCCCGGGCTGCGGCATCGGCACCACCGTGAACTCTTTCGCGCGCGCCCTCATCGATTCGAAAATCGATTTAGGATCGCTCGCGCTAGTCTCCGGCATCGGCTGCACGGGCCGCGTAGCGGGCTATGTCAAGCTGGATTCTTTCCATACCACGCACGGACGCGCCATCCCATTCGCTACCGGTCTCAAATTGGCGAATCCGAATCTGAACGTCGTCGTCTATTCGGGCGACGGTGATCTCTCTGCCATCGGCGGCAATCATCTGATTCACGCCGCGCGCCGCAACATCGATCTCAAAGTCATCTGTGTGAACAATCTGATCTACGCCATGACCGGCGGCCAGACTGCACCCACCACTCCCGGCCACTCGACGACTTCGACCAATCCCTACGGCACATTCGAGCCGTCATTCAACTTGCCGCATCTCGTCGAAGCGGCGGGCGCTGTCTACGTGGCGCGCTGGACCACATTCCACGTGCGCCAACTCGCCCGCTCCATCAGTGAAGCGTTTAAGAAAAAAGGTTTTTCCTTCATTGAAGTGATTTCGCCCTGTCCCACGCTGTATCAGCGCCGCAACAAGCTCGGCGACGCGCTCGACACCATGAAGTACTACAAAGAGAAGAGCAAAATCCGCAACGGATCGCCGACCGGCGAAGCCGGCCTCACCATGACCGGCGAAATCATCGTAGGCAAATTTGTGGATCGCGACCGACCTGATTACGGAACGATGATGCGCGCTCAATACGCCGACGCACTGGGCGACGAATATGTCGAACAAGATCAAAGAGAACACGATCAAACGGAAAACGATCAAGCGGAGATGGTATGCAGCTAACTGAGATTCGTGTTGCAGGTTTCGGCGGCCAGGGAGTAATTCTCTCGGCCATCCTTCTCGGCAAAGCAGCTTCGATTTATCAAGGCGCTTACGCCACCATGACGCAAAACTTCGGCCCTGAGGCCCGCGGCGGCGCGTGCAGCGCGCAGCTAGTCCTTTCCGATTCGCCGATCCTATATCCCTACATCACTCAGCCGGATATCCTCGTCGTGATGTCGCAGGAAGCCTACGTCCGCTTCGGTCCCGAGCTGAAAGATGGCGGCATCATGATCGTCGAGCAAGATCTGGTTCGAGTTT
The DNA here is from genome assembly GCA_050011375.1 of Candidatus Sulfotelmatobacter sp. Classification (GTDB taxonomy): domain Bacteria; phylum Acidobacteriota; class Terriglobia; order Terriglobales; family Acidobacteriaceae; genus Sulfotelmatobacter. The sequence goes on along the minus strand of JBEKJF010000175.1, from coordinate 4,051 downwards.
CTGATCTCGACATCCACAAAGAAATCCAGATCTACAGCATTCCCGCGACCCGCATTGCCGAAGAACTTGGCAAGCGCATGGTGCTGAATTCCGTGATGGTGGGCTTCTTCACCGCGGTCACTCGTCTGCTCGATGCCGACGCGGTCCGCAAAGCAGTTGCAGATTCTGTTCCGCCAAGCTTTCTCAAGCTCAACCTGCAGGCCTTCGAAAGAGGTTTCGAATACGGAACTGCCGCACTCACCACGGCCCGCAACACTTCCGACGCCGAATTGCAGCTGCAGTACTCGCCGGAGTAGCATCTTCATCGTCGTGCAGAATGCGTTCTGATTTGAACCGAATTAGAACTACTACCTGCGATTTGGCTGAAGATCGCACTCGCTGTTGGTCTATCCTTAAGCTATCCATGTTTGTCTCCCGGCAACGTTGAAGCGTGAAGGAGCTTTATGAGTTCGACCGAAGTTGGTCTTGTAGGACAACCATCGCACGAAGAGCAGCCAACATCCCCATCGAAATACGGCCTTGATGCAATGTTTAGTCCAGCATCCGTGGCCGTCATCGGTGCGACCGACCGCCCCGGCACAGTGGGCCGAACCGTTCTTGAGAATCTGCTGCACGGCCGCTTCCATGGCAAAGTGTATGCGGTAAATGCGAAGCACGCGGAAGTGTTGGGCCTCAAAGCTTTCAAAAGCATTCGCGACATCCCACTAGCCGTCGATCTCGCCGTCATAGCCACGCCAGCGGCGACCGTCCCGCAACTTATTGGAGAGTGCGTCGACGCCGGCGCAAAGTCGGCAGTAGTAATTTCTGCTGGATTCAAGGAACGCGGTGAGCAAGGCGTCGCACTCGAACGCGAGATTCAGCAGAAGTTGTGCCGCAGTTCGATGCGTTTAATCGGTCCAAATTGCCTGGGCATCATGAACCCGATCATCGGGATGAATGCCACCTTCGCAAAAAGTGCGCCCGTGGCCGGCAGCGTCGCGTTCCTGAGCCAAAGCGGAGCGCTGCTGACCGCGATTCTCGACTGGAGCGACCGCGAAAAAGTCGGCTTCAGTGCGATCGTCTCAACCGGCTCGATGCTCGACGTGAGCTGGGGCGATTTGATTTACCACTTCGGCGATGATCCCCATACCAAAAGCATTTTGCTCTACATGGAGTCTGTGGGAGATGCGCGATCGTTCCTGTCTGCCGCTCGCGAAGTCGCGCTCTCCAAGCCGATCATCGTAATTAAAGCCGGCTGCTCGGAAGCCGCTTCGCGCGCCGCGGCGTCGCACACGGGTTCGCTCACAGGCAGTGACGAAGTGCTGGATGCAGCCTTCCGCCGCTGCGGAGTTTTGCGCGTGCACAACATCGCGGATCTCTTCTATATGGCGGAAGTTCTCGGCAGGCAACCGCGCCCAAAGGGTCCACGGCTCACCATCGTGACTAATGCCGGCGGCCCCGGAGTGCTCGCCACCGACTCGCTCGTAGCCAATGGAGGAGAACTCGCTGAGCTTTCTCCGGAAAGCCTGAATCGCCTCAATGAATTTCTTCCCGCGCACTGGAGTCACAACAATCCCATCGACATTCTGGGCGACGCCGATTCCGAGCGCTATGCTCGCGCCCTCGAAGTCGCATCACAAGATCCAAACAGCGATGGCCTGCTCGTCATCCTCGCGCCACAGGGAATGACCGACCCGTTGCAGATCGCAGAACGTCTGAAGCCTTACGCCAACCAATATGGCAAGCCCGTGATCGCCAGTTGGATGGGAGGAACCAGCGTCGCCGCCGGCGAAGCAGCGCTGAATTCGGCGGGCATTCCTACATTTTCTTATCCTGACACCGCGGCGCGCGCCTTCACCTACATGTGGCGCTACACCTACAACCTGCGCGGACTCTATGAAACGCCCACGCTCACAGAACATTCTGAAATGGCCAGCGCATCCCGCAATCAGGTCGAGCAGATCATTCAGAACGCGCGAAGCCGCGGCCGCGTTCTGCTCACCGAGCCTGAATCGAAACAAGTGTTGTCGCTCTACGGCATCCCTACAGTGGAGACGCGCGTCGCCGCCAGCGAAGACGAAGCGGCCACGGTCGCTTCAGAGATTGGTTATCCCGTTGTGCTCAAGGTCTTCTCGGAAACCATCACGCACAAGACGGATGTTGGCGGAATCCAGTTGAACTTGCAGCATGAGGCGGATGTCCGTTCCGCTTATCGCGCAATCGAATCTTCCGTTGCGGAGAAAGCCGGCGCGAACCATTTCTCCGGTGTCACAGTTCAACCCATGGTGAAGTTGAATGGCTATGAACTAATTCTCGGGAGCAGCGTCGACCCGCAGTTCGGACCCGTAATCTTGTTCGGCTCCGGCGGCCAACTCGTCGAGGTGTATCGTGATCGTGCGCTGGCGCTTCCCCCGCTAAATACAACTCTCGCGCAAAGAATGATGGAGCAAACGAAAATCTTCACGGCGCTCAAAGGAGTGCGCGGACGCAAGCCCGTCAACATGGCCGAACTGGAGCAACTTTTGGTCCGCTTCAGCCAGCTCGTGCTCGAACAGCCGTGGATTTCCGAAATCGATATCAATCCCCTGCTGGCTTCACCAGAACGCATGCTGGCCCTTGATGCCAGAATCGTGTTGCACGGCCCCGCCGTAACCCTCGATCAGTTACCCAAGCCCGCGATTCGTCCTTATCCATTGCAATATGTCGCGACCTGGACAATGAAGGATGGAACGCACGTGACCATCCGACCCATTCGCCCCGAAGACGAACCGCTCCTGGTTAAGTTTCACGAGACCCTCTCCGATCAGAGCGTCTACTTGCGCTTCTTCGCCTCTCTCAGCCTGAGCCGGCGGGTATCGCATGAAAGGCTCTTGCGCATCTGTTTTGGAGATTACGATCGCGAACTGGCGCTGGTTACCGAATCCACCGACCCCGCCACGGGCGAACGCCGCATCATCGCCGTCGGCCGCATGAACCGGCTTCACGCGGGAAATGAAGCCGAAGTCGCCGTGCTGGTTGCCGATCGTTATCAGAAACTCGGACTCGGCAACGAACTGCTCCGCCGCGTAGTGCAGATTGCCCGCGATGAAAAGCTAAGCCGCCTGTCCGCGGAAATGTTAACCGACAACATCGGCATGCAGCTCATCTTCCGGCGAAACGGATTTCTGATCCGCGCCGGCGACGATATGACTTCAGTTGCCGCTCATCTCGATCTGTGAAACTACTTCGCCGGCGCCAGTATCGCATCCAGCCGGTCCGGCGTGCTCTCCACTCTCTCCAGGTGCGGATAGCGCATTCCCCCGTGGTAGTCCAGGGAGATCGTGACAAAGTCGTCGCCGCGTTTCAGCAAGAGCTTGATTGGATCCTTACTCTTTTCCGCGGCGAGAATAGCTTCGCGCAGCGCCGCGGGAGTGTACTTCCCATCGTTCACTGCTTGCAGTTGCATATCCGGCGTGAGGCCCGCTTTGAACGCAAGACTATCCCACACAACGCTCTCCAGTCCGCCGCCTGGCATACCGCCCATCTCTGATCTTACTGAGAAGCCGAGCGAGGTCGCGAAGGTCGCCCCGCGAACGCTCTCTTCCTTTTTCATCCATCCCGGCTGCTCATCGTTGTACACCAGCCGGTAGCCGCCCTGGGTAAACCCGTTCTCCGGAACATGCGGATTAACCTCATAAACTCGCGTGCGGAAAAATCCCGCCCAATCGTAGGGCTGCACGGTGTTCATCGCCTTCACTAGGTCATCGAACGTATAAGTAACGGTCACATAACTCCCGTTATCGATTCCGAAAAAAAGCTTCGCGAAATCGTCAAGCGACCTTTTCCCATCGCTCAGCTCGCGGATCTTCGTGTCGGCGTCCAGCCACACCAGGTCTGACTCCGGATAATAGTCATACGAACGCTCCCAACTGGGCCATGTCTGCGGCGACGCTCCGTGAGACGTGGCAATGGGCTGGTTGGTCGTGTCAACCAAAGGCCGCCACGAGCGTCCTGGGCTGATTTCGAAGTTCGCCGCGATCTGCGCGAATACATCGCGACCCTCCTCAGCAGTTCTCATTCCCGATCGCGCCGT
>JBEKJF010000174.1:0-9501 GCA_050011375.1 Candidatus Sulfotelmatobacter sp. | reverse complement strand
CGGAGTCGGAAGAAATGCGGAACAGCTTCGTTGAAGAATTCCTAAGGCAACCGGGAAACTGACCACGACCGACGTCGCTCAGTCTTTCAGCAACTGCCTTGCGATCACCAGCCGCTGAATCTCGCTGGTCCCCTCGCCGATGGTGCACGGCTTCACGTCGCGGTAATACTTCTCGGCGGGATAGTCTTTGATGAAGCCGTAGCCGCCGTGAATCTGCACGCCCTCGTTGGCGCATCGCACGGCAACTTCGCTGGAGTAGAGCTTCGCCATCGACGATTCGAGCGTGGTCTTCATGCCGGCGTCTTTCATGGAAGCGGCGCGCATGGTGAGCAGGCGGGCCGCATCGATCTCGGTAGCCATGTCGGCCAGCTTCCACTGGATCGCCTGAAACTCTCCAATCGCTTTGCCAAATTGCTTGCGCTCTTTGGAGTAGTTCAAGGCGGCTTCGTATGCGCCCTGCGCCATGCCCAGCGACAGAGCCGCAATCGAGATGCGGCCGCCATCGAGCACGCGCATCGCGTCGATGAAGCCATCGCCCTCTTTGCCCAGCAGATTCTCCGCAGGGATCACGCAATCTTCAAAAATCATCTCGGCGGTATCGCTGGCGCGCAAGCCGAGCTTGTTTTCTTTTTTGCCGGGACGAAATCCCTTGGTATCTTTGTCGACAATGAACGCGGAAAGCCCATGCGTCTTGGCGGCGCGGTCGGTCACCGCAATTACCACCATCACATCCGCGTAGTGGCCGTTGGTGCAGAAAGTCTTCGTGCCATTCAGAACCCAGCTGTTGCCGCGGCGCTTCGCGGTCATGCGAGCGCTGCCCGCATCAGATCCAGAAGATGGCTCAGTCAATCCCCACGCGCCGATAAAATCGCCCGTCGCCAGTTTGCTGACGTACTTTTTCTTTTGCGCCTCGTCGCCGGCGAGAAAAATGTGATTGGAACAGAGCGACGTATGCGCAGCGACAATGATGCCAACCGATCCATCCACGCGCGACAACTCTTCGATGGCGATTACATATTCCACATAGCCCATACCGGCGCCCGCGTACTCGGGCGGAAAAACGGTTCCCAACAATCCGAGCTTGCCCAGTTCCTTGATCGTGGTTAGCGGAAACTCGCACGCCTCATCCCACTTCATGACGTTGGGCAAAATCTCGAGCTCGGCGAACTCCCGAACCGTCTTCTTCAACTGCTGCTGCTCGTCGCTTAATTGAAAATCCAAGATTCCTCCACCGACTCGACCTGACTTTCGATTAGAACATAGCCGCAGAAGGGGAGAAAGTTACCTCGGGCAGTGGAACACAGCAACGCGCAAACCAGCATGATTACTGATGATTCTTCACATCAATCCCGGCATCCCAACCGACCGGATGGTTTGCCAACAATTCATTCCATGTCGAGTTGAGGTAAAACAAAATCAATCAGCAATTTCATCCGCCAGAATAAATCGTTCGAACACCTCATTCGAAACTAAGCGACCGCGCTCCGTCAGGCAAACCAGGTCTCCGCGCCGCTCCATCAGCCCGCCCCCGACGAGTTCAGTAACTGCGGCTCGCGCAGCCTCGACCGATTCCTCGCCAAATTTCGATGACAACTCCCGCAGGCTAACGCCGCGGTTCAGCCGCAGCCCAAGGAAGAAGCTCTCTTCCAAGGCTGCCGAGCGCGAGACTCGGGTGCGCTGCAAGCCCGCCGCGCTCACGTATTTCTCGAGAGAATCCGAGGGAGCGAATCGCACCGCGTCGTTTTCCGGCGCAACGGAGACTAGCATCGAGTGTGCGTCCACGCCGAAACCGAAATAGGGCTGGCGTGTCCAATACTTCAAGTTATGCCTCGACTCGAAACCGTCGCGCGCGAAGTTGGAAATCTCATACTGCGGGATACCCGCCGCTTGGAGCCGATCGCCCGCCGTCGTATAAAAATCAGCCACGGCTTCTTCATCCGGCACAAAGTGAGCGTGATAGCGCGTGCCTCCCGCGATGACCTCGCGTCCCAGCCGCGAATCCTCGTCCACTTCGAGCATGTAGACACTCGCGTGGGGAACTCCGGTCGCGATGGCTTCCGTTAAAGAGAATTCCCAACTCTCCGCAGTCTGGTGCGGCAACCCCGCGATGAGATCGATGTTGATATTCGCGATCCCAGCAGCCCGCAATCGAGCAACGTCTTCCAGCACAGTCGCGCGTTTGTGCAGACGGCCGACCGCGGCCGCTTCTTGGTCCACAAACGACTGCACTCCAAGACTCACGCGGTTCACACCGCAGCGCAGCAAACTCTCCAGCATGGCGGAAGTCAATGTGCCGGGAGCGCACTCGACAGTTATTTCCGCTTCGGGACTCACCTCGAACTCGCGCCGCACTGCACCAAAGATCCGCTCCAACTGCCCGGCCTCGAGCACCGTCGGCGTTCCTCCGCCGAGGTAAATGGAATCCACCGCGCGCTCCATCTTCCCGCCCATCTCCGCCGCGACTCGTGGTGCATTCTCGATATCGGAACAGATGCGATCCGCATAGCGTTCGAACACCACCCGCGAAAAAACGTCGGATGCAAAGTTGCAGTAGCTGCACTTGGTGCGGCAAAATGGCACCGAAATGTAAATACCGAGGGGCATGCAGATCATTATCCCACCCGCGCAACCCGCAAACCTTTTCCATCCTGCGGCCGGCTTCGGCCATCCATATTGAGGTACGCTGTTAACAGCGCCACGGGCGCGGCTTTACCGCCCGATTCGCCTCGAACCGATGTCTCAGGAAGAAGAAGTATTAGGCAAAGCGTATGACAGCCGCCTGATGGCGCGGCTGCTGAAGTACCTGCGTCCCTACCGCTGGCAGGTGGCGATTGCGCTGGCCTCGATTGTTCTGAAGTCGTTCGCCGACGTGCTCGGGCCATATCTCACCAAGGTGGCGATCGATCGCTATCTCGCGCCGAAAGCGGTGGCGACCGCGACATCTTCCGGCATCTGGAGCTGGCTCAGTCCGCACGCCGTCACCGGCATCGCGCAGATCGCGGCCATTTATGTTGGACTGCTCGTCTTGAGCTTCCTGCTGGAGTTCTTGCAAACCTACTACATGCAGTGGACGGGCCAGAAAGTGATGTTCGATCTGCGCCGTCAGATCTTCCGCCATCTGCAGCGGCTGCACGTCGCCTTCTTCGACAAGAATCCAGTCGGCCGCCTGGTCACGCGCGTTACGACCGATGTGGATGCATTGAATGAGATGTTCACTTCAGGCGTGGTGTCGATCTTCGAAGATCTCTTTGTGCTGGCGGGCATCCTGGGCGTGATGCTGTGCATGAACTGGAAGCTGGCGCTGATCACCTTTGCCGTGCTGCCATTCATCGTTGTCGCGACGAAGATCTTCCGCGACCGGGTGCGTGATTCCTACCGCCGCATTCGCGTTGCCATCGCGCGCATCAACTCCTACTTACAGGAGCACATCAGTGGGATGATGGTGCTGCAGCTTTTCAACCGCGAACGCAAGGCTTATACCCGCTTTGAGGAAATCAATCGCAGCCATATGGACGCGTTCAAAGACGCGATCATGGCGTACTCCGTCTACTATCCCGTGGTCGAGATTCTCTCGGCGATCGCGATCGCCTGCGTCATCTGGTTCGGTGGCGGTGACGTGATGCGCAACACTCCCGTGACCAGCGTCGCGTTGAGTTTCAACCCAAAAACATTGATCGCCTTCCGTCTAGTTTCGACGGTCGCGAGCTTGGGTGTGCTGGTTGCCTTCATTCAATACGCTTTGCGCTTCTTCCGGCCGATCATGGACTTCAGCGAGAAATACAACATCCTGCAATCGGCCATGGCGGCGAGCGAGCGCATCTTCAAACTGCTAGATACGCCGGTGCAGGTAGTCTCGCCGGCGGTTACGAAGCGTCCTGAAGGCCCGGGCCGAATCGAGTTCGATCACGTGTGGTTCGCTTATCGCGACGCTTCTGAGAGTGGAGCGATTAGCGAGCAACTGCCCGACTGGGTTCTGCGCGATGTTACCTTCGCCATCGAGCCTGGCGAAACCGTAGCGATCGTCGGCCATACCGGTGCGGGCAAGACGACTCTGATCTCGCTTCTCCTGCGCTTCTACGACGTGCAGAAAGGCGCGGTGCGGATTGACGGCGTCGATGTCAAGGAGATGGACCTTGCTGACTTGCGCAGCCGCTTCGGCGTCGTGCTGCAGGATCCGTTCCTGTTTAGCGGGACGATTGGCGGAAACATCCGGCTCGGCACAAAACGTATTCAGGATGCGGACATCGAGCAGGCCGCCGAAGATGTGAACCTCACTGACTTCATTCGGGCGCTGCCCAAGGGTTTTGACGAAGAAGTGCGCGAGCGCGGCTCGACGCTATCGACCGGACAGAAGCAGTTGATCTCGTTCGCGCGTGCTCTGGCGCATGAGCCGAAAATCCTGATTCTCGATGAAGCGACCTCCAGCGTGGATACGGAAACCGAATTCCGGGTGCGCGATGCACTCAACCGCATGGTCGAGGGACGCACATCGCTGATCATCGCGCACCGGCTGTCGACCGTGCAGCGCGCCGACAAGATCATCGTCATGCACAAAGGTCAGGTGCGCGAAATGGGAACGCATCAGCAACTCCTGGCCCAGCGCGGCATCTACTTCAAGCTCTACCAGCTCCAATACAAAGATCAGGAGCTGGGCTCAGTCCAATCATCGCCCTCGGGTTCCGAAGTCAACGCTAGCGGAGATGATTAGAACTTCTGGCATTACAATGCTCTCTTGCGAATCCTGATCTCAGCGGGCGAAGCTTCCGGAGAAATGTATGGCGCGCAGCTCATTGCGGCCCTGCGGCGGCGCGTTCCGCAACTCGAATTCTTCGGGGCTGGGGGAGAGCGGATGCGCATTGCTGGGTGCGACACGGTTGTCGATGCGAAAGATCTTTCCGTCGTCGGCATCACTGAAATCCTGAGCCATCTGCCGAAGATTTATGGATTGTATCGGCATCTGATCGCCGAAGCTGACAGGCGCAAGCCTGATCTTGCGATCGTCATCGACTCGCCGGCGTTCAACTGGCGGGTGGCACGGCAGATGAAGAAGCGCGGCATTCCTGTGGTCTATTATGTCGCGCCGCAGTTCTGGGCTTGGCGCCAGGGACGCGTGCGGCTCATCCACGACTACATCGACAAAGCACTGGTAATTTTTCCGTTTGAAGAAAAGTTTTACCGCGATCGTGGCGTAGATGCGACGTTCGTCGGCCATCCCTTGGCAGACTTGCCACAGCCAGCGATTGGGCGCAGCGATTATGCAGCGCAATTTCATCTCGATCCTGCGAAACAATGGATCACGCTGATGCCCGGCAGCCGCGTAAAAGAAGTCCGGATGAACCTGCCGACGATTCTGGAAGCGGCCCCACAGCTTGGCGACGGATATGAATTTCTGCTGCCGGTTGCGCCCACGCTTAATCGGGCCTTTCTGCAAAACCTTATCAGCCAGCGAGGCATCACGCTCGTCCCCGAATCGTTGCCCGCGCTGTGGCATTCGCGGGCTGGCATCGTTGCCAGCGGCACAGCTACCGTGGAGGCAGCCATGATGCGTACACCGTTTGTGATGGTGTACCGCGTTTCGCCGCTTACGTATATGCTGGGCAAACCGCGAGTCAAAGTTCCACGCTTCGCCATGGTCAATCTGATCGCCGGGGAGGAAATCGTCCCCGAGTTGGTGCAGCAGGATTTTACAGCCGCGAACGTCGTCGCCCGAATGCGGGAGATTCTGCCTGACGGCGATGTGCGCGATCGCATGATCGCGGGCCTGACGCGGGTGAAGGCCATGTTGCAGGCGCCGGGGCGGGGCGTCGAAGGTCCGGCGTTGCATCCGGCAGACCGCGCCGCCGAAATTATTTCGTCGCTTGGCCAACGTTGACGGGCAAATCATTCATCGCAGAATCGAGAACGGCGGGCTTGCCTTGGCGAAGGTTCTCGCATCAGACATAATTGGGACAACCAATAATCTAACCCTGGTTACCGAGAGTAAGGACTACTTTTGACAGAAATCATTCCGCGTATCCATAGCCCAAATAGGTATTCAGGATCTCCAATTCGCGCCGCGAAGTGGGCTTTCGTCCTTTGGATCGCCGTCGGCGGAATTTGGAATGATAATGCGAGTTTCGCTCAGTCACAGCAGCCTCAATCAGAACCTCATCCTGCAAGCATCAGCGGTACAGTGGTTGATCCAGACGGAGCAGTAATCGCCAATGTGAAAGTAAGCCTGGCGCAGCCGGGCATAGCCGCTCCTGGCGGATCCGCGACAGATACGCCCTCGAAAAGAGAAACGCTTTCTGATGGCGACGGGCATTTTGTTTTTTTAGATGTGGCCCCTGGACCGTTTCAACTATCCTTTGAAGCCTCCAGTTTCGCGCCGCTGGAGAAGGCTGGAGTTGTTCACACCGGGGAAGACTTCGTTTTTCCGCAGATCGTACTCGCGGTCGCCCGCAATACTATAAACGTAGAGGTGCTTGTGCCGCAGGAGCAAGTGGCGCAGGATGAGATCAGGGTTGAAGAGAAACAGCGCCTGCTGGGAGTCTTTCCTAACTTTTATATCAGCTACATTCCCAACGCGGTTCCCCTTACGACGAAGCAGAAGTTCGAGCTGGCGTGGAAGACCACCATTGATCCGGTGTCGTTTGCAATCACAGGCGCCGTTGCCGGCATTGAACAGGCCGACGATGCCTTCAGTGGATACGGGCAGGGGATGCAGGGCTACGCGAAGCGCTACGGCGCCGCTTATGCGGACTTAGTGTCGGGAGTCTTTTTGGGCAGCGCGATATTTCCATCGCTCTTAAAGCAGGACCCGCGATATTTCTACAAGGGCACGGGCAGCCGGAAGTCGAGGTTTTTCTACGCCGTTGCGAATGCGGTGATCTGCAAGGGCGACAATGGACACTGGCAGCCGAATTACTCGTTCATTCTCGGAGATCTGGCCGCAGGCGGTATCTCCAATCTGTATTATCCCGCGCAAAATCGAAATGGGGTGTCGCTGACGTTTGAAAATATGGGGATCGCTGTGGGCGGGGGCGCAATCGGCAATGTGGTTCAGGAATTTTTCCTCAAAAGGTTCACGAGCCACGCCCCCGCGCCAGAGCAAGCTAAACCGTGATATTCAGAAGTGTCTGAACACAAGAAAAGGGCAGATCCGGTTAGTAGGATTATTTTCAGTAGGAGGGCAAGCTATGGTTCCGCTCGCAGGTTCTCTCTGCGTTGCCGGTAGCAGAATGTGTCGTCGGGCTGTGACACTTCGCGTCACTCTGGGGTCTAAAGACATCTCTGATTCTTGGCATTTGACGGGCAGCGCGGGAAATCTAGCATCTTCAAAAAACCGCTAAGCCTTGTGCTCCCAGCATCTTTTAGGTGAGAATCTTCATCATAGGGAATGGTTAGCCGTTTCCCTGGAGACTCTCCTTAATGCTGATTCGCCTTCGGCGCGCCCCGAGCGTCCTGTCGAGTTCCCTTACCCTGCTGCTATTGGCTTTGGTCGCGATCCCGTCGCGGGCTGCCGAGAAGACGCACCTGCGCGTAGACGATTACCAGATCGAGGTTGAACTCACGCCTCATCTGCATCAGATTTCGGCGCGGGCGAAGGTGAAGTTTACTGCGCTTCAGGACATCAGCGTGGCCGTCTTCGAACTGCACAACAACCTGCGCGTTACCCGGGTTCTGGACGACCAGAACCAGCCGCTCTCGGCTGAGCGCGTCACCCAGGATTCGACGATTCGCGTGCCGTTGCCCGCGGGACTTGCCCGGGACGCCTCGACCACGCTCACTTTCGAATACGAAGGTCAGCTCGAAACCGCCGACGACAGCCCGGTTCCCGGGCTTAAGCTTGCCTATGTTGGCGACGACACCAGCTACCTGCTCTATGCCGGGCGCTGGTTCCCTGTGAGCGGCTACGGAATGAACCGCTTTACTTCGACCATCAGCGTGACTGTTCCTTCGCACATGCTTGTGATTGGGAGTGGGAAGGCCACAACGTCCGATAATCCGCCTTCGAAGAAGCCCAACACGAACGGCCTTCCAACCAAGACGTTCACATTCGCCTATACGAAGCCGAGTTTCCCCGGCACCATCGTCGTGGGCAGCTTCAAGGAATATAAGAGCGACGAAGCCGGAATGGACTTGCACGTTTATTTCAAGCCCACGCATCAGGCGCTGGCTCCCGAATATACGACTACTGCGGTGCAGGAATTTACTTACTTCATCACGCTGTATGGAACTCCGCTATCGCAAAAGCTAAACGTGGTGGAGCTGCCGGGTGACACCGTTCCCTACGCCTGGGGTCCAGAGATCGCCGGCATCGCAAGCCCTTCGATCACTGAGAAAACTAATTACCGACTGTTGGCCAACGCGATCGCACATCAATGGTGGGGAGCGTCAGTTAGTCCGGCTACAAAAGATGATTGGTGGCTGGTCGATGGCTTCTCCCGCTATTCCGAAGCTATGTATGTGGAGAGCGCAGCGGGCGCAGCCGGCCTTGAGGAAGCTGTAAAAGACATGTCGGTGGGCGCGCTGGCCTACGATACCGTTCCGCTCTCGAGTGTCAGCAAGCTCGACCCGTTCTCCACTGAGTTTCAGTCACTTGTCACCGACAAAGGCGCGATGATTCTGCACATGCTGCGATGGGTGCTGGGCGAGGAGAAATATCTCAAGACTATGCGCGAGTTCGCCGAGACTTACGCCGGCAAATCGGCCACTATGGACGACTTCAAAGCCATTGCCGAAAAATATTATGGCGATCAACTCACATGGTTCTTTTCTCAGTGGCTCGATTCCACCGGCGCTCCGGAATTTAAAGTGAAGTACTCGGTCTATCGTCTTGGAGGAGCCGCGTCCAAAGACGCCAAGAGCCCGGGCTTCCGCGTTACCGGAGAGATTTCTCAGGATCTTGATCTTTTCCGCATGCCCGTCGATCTGCGCATTGACACCGACGGCAAAACAGAAGACAAGAGGCTCGAAGTAGTAGGCATCAGCTCGCCGTTTGCCATCGAAACCTTCGGACGGCCGCGGCGCATCGTCGTCGATCCTGACCATCACGTACTCACCAACAATTCCGATGTGAAGCTGCGTTCTTCGATTCTGCGCGGGATGGCGCTGCAGCAGCAGGGCGACCTGTCGGGAGCGCTCGGCGAATTCAATAAAGCGCTTGACCAGAACAAGAACAGCTCCCTGGCTCACTACCGCATCGCGGAAATTTTCTTCCTGCAGAGGAACTATCAGGCCGCGGCAAACTCCTATCGAGCTTCCATCAACGGCAACGGCGAACCGCGCTGGACGGAGGTTTGGAGCCATATCCAGCTCGGCAAGATCTTCGACGTTACCGGCCAGCGCGAGCGCGCCATCAATGAATACCGGCAAGCCATTCAAACCAACGACGACACGTTCGCCGCACTCGAAGAGGCGCGCAGGTATTTAGCCAAGGCCTACGAGCGGCCAAAAAATAAAGAGTAGAGGTCGAGGCGAGATGGGTCAGCCGATTTTTGAACCGGCTACCAGAGCTTT
>JBEKJF010000173.1:0-9594 GCA_050011375.1 Candidatus Sulfotelmatobacter sp. | reverse complement strand
AGGCGGTGCGCTTCGTGCGTGGAATTTTCAGCGACTACCGCGAAGACCACTTCGCCGGGGCTGAGATACTTCACGCCTTCTTTGCGGGCAAGCATCTTGCAATTGGGTGGGAAGATGGAAGAGACGCGGACCAGATTTTGTGCGGCGATGCCGGCGTCACGCAAGGCCAACTCGAAAGATGTCAAACGCTCACGGTGTTTGCCGACTCCCTTGGTGAAGAACATCCGCTTGGGAACCATGTCTTTGCCCAATGCTGTAGCCTCCGGCGCGCGAAAAATTAGATAGAAGAATGCACAATTTAACACAATGCTTTGTAAAGGGAAGATGAATTTCACAGGGCGGAGAAAAAAATGGCGGGAACGAGCTGGCGCAGGTCCCCGCCACCCATGCCCGGTGCATGTTGGGGGAGGGCCCCGGGCAAAGCCGATTCAATGTACCACAAGGTTGGGCGCAGTCCACAAAAAAGTAGCGGCAGTTGTCTTTTGCGAACAAACCGAAGCCCACGTTACTTGGCGGCGACGGAACTGACATGGATGGTGTCGCCATCCAAGGTGCCGGTTACGGCGGCGTTTTTGCCGGCTTGCTGGTCCAGCGCGGCCAGCGCCGTTTTGTCGGCGGTATCCAGAATGTAAACTTTCTCGCCCACGATTAGCGCGTACTTAGAGCCTTTGGAGACGCAGGCGCGAGTGCAGTCCGCCGGCGAGCCTTCCATGTGTTGTTTGCCGCACATGGCGTCGCCGACTTCGCCGGTGAAGGTTTGCTTTGCGGCGGCTAGGGCGGGAAGAGCGAAGAGTAGAGCCGACGAGGCGATTAGGATGGCGATTGATTTTAACCAGCGCTGAGTGCGGATCATTTGGTCTCCTGTGGAACGGTCGACGGTTCTCTTGCTGTCTTGTGTGGGCGCGAGACGCGCCCACGACAGCCGCCGGGACGGCGGCGCTACTTCTTCGCGACGTGGCACTTCTCTCGATGCTGCGCTACCAGTCTATCTCTGGTAGACGATTTCGCGGGTAGAAAGTTGCAGCTGCGGAATCTTTTACTGTGGGGCTTTCGCTGTGTATTGGACATCTACGTCAACGGTTTTGTTGCCGGTTAGCGCGGTTACGTGGGTGGCAACGTCCCAGTCAAGCGTGGAAGGGAGAAGCTTTCTCGCCTGCGGGAGGAATTGCTTCAGGTAGGTGGCGTCGTAGACGTCGCCGGGACGGAGCTTCCAGGCAGCGCGAAGGCGGGCGGTGAGATTGTTGTCGATGCCACGAAATTCTAGTTCTCCCATGTGGTAGAGAGCGCCTTCGTTGACGGCGACGTTGAAGATCACGGTTCCGGCGGAGTCGTCGAATTGGGCGCTCACCTTGATGGTGGCCATCACATATCCGCGAGAGCCGTAGAGTTCCTGCACGGCGCGGAGATCGTTATCCAGTTGAAGGGTGTTGGCGGTTTGCCCGGCTTGGGCGTGGAGGAATGGATCGAGCGTGTCGGTGGGGATGATTTCATTTCCCGTCCAATGCCAGCGGGTGAGTTTGTACTGGATGCCGGGAGTGACGGGGAATGTGACGTCGACGAAGGTTGGCTTTGTGGTGTTGTCGCCGGGGTCTGCGGGAGCGGGCTTTGCGACTTTGGGTTGAGCGGGAGCGCACTGGGCCTTGAGGAACCCGCGCTCGCGGAAAATCGGCAAGAGCGCGTGCTCGGTGAAGTTGGCCATGTAATCGCGGGAGTATTCGCGATCGGTGAGACGCTCGGCGGCGGCTTGGAGCAGGGTCAACTCGGCCGGTGCCGCGCCGGGGAACTCGGCGTGCTGGATGCGGATGCTCACTCCGGCGACGTTGTAGTCGATCGATTCGAGATGATCACTCTTGTCATTCTTGCGCAGAAACTCGACGTGGCCGGGGATGGAGTTTTCGACCAGAAGGGCTTGCAGAACATCGTCGACCTGGTCGGGTAGGCGGCCGGTGGAGGGCAGTTCTCCTTTGAAGAGGGGAATGCGTTCGTGGATTTTCTGGAGGAGGTCCTGGTCGGTGAACCAGACGAAATCGGTGAAGCGCGCGGGAACAAATTTGTCCGCGTCGATCACCTGGAATTCGAGTTTGGTTCCGCCTGTGGTGTAGTTGTAGGTGAAGGCGACGCTGTTGAAGGCTCCGCTCTCGCCTAGCTGGCGCGCGGCTTTTTTAAAATCTTCTTCGTGGAGGATGGTGCCTACGGGGAGTCCGCTAGCCGATGCTACTTCTTCCGAGGTGAAGCGTTGGCTTCCGGTTACCTTGACTGCGATTAGTTTGTAAGTGGCGGGGGTGCGTGGCGTGGGGTTTTGGGCGGCGGCGGAGAGGCAGAGTAGGAGGAGTAGACACAACCACAGGGGCTGAAGCCCGCTTATTTTTTGAGCTTTACCCGGCGCTGAAGCGCCGCTCTTCCACGGGACTGCGCGCATTCGCGATGGGTCTGCGTGCATTCGTGGCCTTCTTCGGAGTTGCCATTGGAACGCGCCTTCAGAGTGATCCATGACTCTGGAACTTCTCGTCGAGAGACATGGTTGGGGTGGTTTCATTTACTTCGATCTGGAGGTCCAGGCTGTGCTGGATTTTAGTTTTTTGGCGATGTCGATGAAGGCCATGGCGGCGCGGCTTAGGGCTTTGTCTTTGCGGAAGACCAGGGCGAGGTCGCGGCGGAGTTGGGCGTCGGCCATGGGAATGGCTACCAGGACTCCGGCGCGGACGTCTTCCTGCACGTTGGAGCGGGCGATGAAGCCGACTCCTACGCCGGCAGCTACGAAACGCTTGAGAAGTTCGCTGGAATCGAGTTCCATACTGTAGTTCGGTTTTAGCTTGCGCTCGCGAAATAGTTCGTCGAGTGCATCGCGGGTGTGGCCAGCCTTGGGAAGAACCAGCGGATATTTCGCGAGGTCCCCCACGGGAGCTGACTTCATCTTGCCCAGCGGATGGTCGGGCGGGGCGATGATGACAAGCTCATCCTGATGGATGAGCACGACGGTGAGGCGGTTGTCTTTTACGGGCAGGGAAACTACGCCGAAATCGACAGAGTTGTCGGTGACCGACTCGAGAATTCGGGCGTAGTCGGCGCACTTTATGTTGACCGAGACGCCGGGATACTGTTTTTTGAAATCGGCAAAGACCTCAGGAAGGATGTGCAGGCAGGTGCCTTCGTTGGCTCCGACGACGATTGCGCCGCGGGGTACGTGTTCCATCTCGGCAAGCGAAGTGAGCATGGCCTTGCGGGCGTCGAGAGTATCCTGCACATATTTTTGAAAAGCCGTACCCGGGGCGGTCAGCGAAACTTTGCCGCCGGATCGATCGAAGAGCTTGGCGCCGACTTCGTCTTCGAGGGCGCGAATTTGCGAGGAGATGGCGGGCTGGGTGCGGAAACGCTTCTCCGCCGCGCGGGAGAACGAGGCGTGGCGCGCTACTTCGAGGAAGGTTTGGAGTTGATCGAAGTCCATGGGGTGGGGCAGTTGCCAGCTTCCAGCTACCAGTTGCCAGTAAAACCTAGCCCAACCTAGAGCGCTGCTGCAATTTATCTTGGGCTCTCTTGCGAACCGAATTGTAGCAGGACGGCTGGGGCAAGACCGGGATCCGATGGGTAACCAGCAAGTAACTACTGCGAAGACCCTAGAGCCTGTGTATTCCGTTTTGGGCGATAATGCGTGACTGCTTTCGCGCGAGATTGCGCGAACTGGGCGAGAGGCGGGGGGTAAGGCATAAGAATGAGTCCGGTCCGAATTCTGATCGTTGACGACCACGAGCTGTTCCGGCGGACGGCGCGATCCTTTGTTGAGTCCCAACCGAATTGGGAGGTCTGCGGGGAAGCCGGCGATGGCGTGGAAGCCATTGAAAAGGCGAAGCAACTGCACCCTCAGGTGATCCTGATGGACATCAACATGCCTCGCATGGATGGGCTTGAGGCGACCCGGGTTATTCGCCGCGAACTGCCTGATTGCAATGTGATCATCGTAACCCAGAATCATCAGACGATCGCTCGCCAGCAGGCCGCTGCAGTAGATGCGAAAGGTTCGATCACCAAGTCGGAGTTCACCAAGGAATTGCCTCCTACCATCGAGAAACTGTTTGAAGATCCAACGTCAAAACTGATTGAAGCCAATAAAGAAGACGCCGTCCTCGCGCCGGGATGGGTGCGCGCCGGAGGAGCGTTGGGTCGATTGGTGCGTGAGCTGGATTGGGCGAATACCCCTCTCGGCCCGTTCGAGGAATGGCCCCAGAGCTTGAAAACTGTAGTTCGAGTCATGCTCACCTCACGCTTCGCCATGTGGATGAGCTGGGGACCCGAACTTACTTTTCTCTACAACGACGACTATGCGCGGATGACCCTCGGGAAGAAGCATCCGTGGGCATTGGGAAAGCCGTCTCGCGAAGTGTGGAGCGAGATTTGGAGCGACATCGGCCCGCGCATTCAGAGAGTGCTCGACACTGGCGAGGCAACCTGGGATGAAGCGTTGCTGCTGTTCCTGGAACGCAGCGGATATCGTGAGGAGACTTACCACACCTTTTCTTACAGTCCGTTGTCCAGGGACGACGGCACGGTCGCCGGCCATCTTTGTGTCGTAACGGAAGAAACCGACCGGGTCATCGGAGAACGCAGGCTCAAAACGCTGCGCTCTCTCGCAGGAGAATTGACCAAGACGATTACCGAGGAGGAAGTCGTCGACTGCATCGCCCGCTGTCTCGGCGACAATCAGAAGGATTTGCCGTTCGCACTTCTCTATCTGTTCTCCGAGGACGGCAAAGAAGCGCGCCTTGCCTGCCAAACGGGCATGTGGGACGGCCACGCCGCCGCTCCGGAATCGATTGATCTGGCCGGAACGAATCAGGCGTGGCCGGTGGGCGAGCTGCTCAACGGCAAAGACTCCATCGTGATTGAGAACCTGTCTGAGCGCTTCGAGTCGGTGCCCTCCGGCGCCTGGGACAAGCCAACTTGGCGAGCGCTGCTTCTACCGATCACGAGTCAGGGTCAAGACAAGCCGGCGGGAGTGATCATCGCCGGGCTGAATCCATTCCGTCCTTTGGACGTGAGTTATGCGGGGTTCATCAATCTTGTTGCCGGCCAGATCGCCGCGAGCATTGCGAATGCTCGCGCTTACTCCGCCGAAAAGAAGCGAGCCGAGGCCTTGGCCGAGATTGACCGCGCGAAGACAGCATTCTTCAGCAACGTGAGCCATGAATTTCGCACGCCACTGACTTTGATGCTGGGGCCGCTCGACGACCTGCTGGCAAGAAGTCAGGCACATCTTTCTGCCACGGCCAAGGAACAGCTTGAGCTGGTGAGCCGCAACGGCTCCCGCTTGCTGCGCCTGGTGAATACCTTGCTGGACTTTTCTCGCCTCGAAGCTGGACGGGTGCAGGCGGTTTATCAGGCTACGGACCTGGCAGATTTGACTTCCGATCTGGCGAGCGTCTTTCGGTCTGCGACGGATAAAGCAGGGCTGCGGCTTGTGGTCGATTGCCCCGAGCTGGGCGAGACCGTCTATGTGGATCGCGATATGTGGGAGAAGATCGTCCTGAATTTGATTTCCAACGCTTTCAAATTCACCTTCGAGGGAGAAATTGCTGTCAGGCTGCGCCGCGCCGGCAACATGGCCGAGCTTCGCGTTTCGGATACTGGAGTAGGAATTCCCGCTGACGCTCTGCCGAAATTATTCGAGCGATTCCATCGTGTTCCCAATATGCCGAGCCGAACCCATGAAGGAAGCGGCATTGGTTTAGCGTTAGTGCATGAGTTGGTGAAGCTGCATGGCGGCTCCGTAGAGGTGGAAAGCACTCTGGGGCAAGGCTCCACGTTCGTTGTGAGCATCCCTGTCGGAGAAAGTCACCTGACTTCCGGAAAAAATGTGGGAGGCTCGCGGAGTTTTTCTTCCACCATCGTGGGCGCGAAGTCGTTTGTCGAGGAAGCTCTCAGGTGGCTTCCTGATTCTGATGGCCGCAGGGACGAAAATATTTTTGTGCCGGACGAGTTGTTGCCTCTGCCGCTGGCTCCGCCGGCTGCGGTGCGTCCTCGAGTGTTTGTCGCCGACGACAACTCCGACATGCGACATTATCTGGCCCGGCTATTGTCGGAGCAGTATGAGGTGGAAACTTTCACTGACGGCCAAGCGGCTTTGAAAGCTGCGCGCGAGCGGCCTCCGGAGATCATCGTGAGCGACGTGATGATGCCGATCACCGATGGCTTTGAGCTGGTGAAGGCGCTCCGGGCAGATGAGGAGACTCGAACGATTCCAGTCATTCTTCTTTCGGCGCGCGCCGGCGAAGAGTCGCGAGTGGAAGGCATTCAGGCTGGCGCGGACGATTATTTGATAAAGCCATTCTCCGCGCGGGAATTGCTGGCTCGCGTCAGCGGCAGGCTCGAAATTGCCCGGCTGCAACGAGATCGAGAATCGCAGCTTAGAACCGGCCATGCGGAACTCGAACGAAGAGTTCAGGAACGCACGCAGGAACTTTTGATTGCGAGTCAGGGACTCCGGGAATTGTCTGCCCGCATAATGCAGACTCAGGACGAGGAGCGGCGACGCATCGCGAGGGAGTTGCACGACGGAGCTGGACAACTGCTCGCAGCGCTCGGGATGGAGGCTGCGAATGTAGCGGGAGAGAGCAACCGCTTGAGCGCGCGCGCGGCCTCGTCGCTCGGCAATATCGAGTCGCTTGTCGTACAAATGACCAAAGACATTCGCACCATGTCGCATCTTTTGTATCCGCCATTGCTTGACGAAGTCGGCCTGCAGTCCGCACTCAAAGATTACGTCGCTGGGTTCTCCGCGCGGAGTGGAATCCAGGTTTCGCTCGACTTTCCATCGATGATGGAGCGTTTGGATCGCGACACTGAGCTGCAATTGTTCCGCATCGTGCAGGAAAGCTTGACGAACATTCATCGACATTCGGGAAGCAAGACCGCCAGCATCCGGATCGCTCAAGATGACGGCGGGCTGATGCTGGACGTTCGAGATACAGGGAAGGGAATGCCAGCGGAACGGTTGGCAGAAATTCAGTCGAAAGGTTCAGGCGTTGGGTTCCGAGGCATGCGAGAGCGGGTTCTTCAACTCTCGGGGACGTTGAGCATCGAGTCTGATCATTCTGGAACGCGCATACACGCGATGATTCCGATTGCGAAAAATGTTTCGGAAAGAGCGAGCAGTGACGAACCGGCGCAAACGGCAGTGTGAGAGCGGCTGTTCACAGCAATCAGCGAAAGACGACGGAAGCCGGCACTCCTGCTCAGGTTCGATAAATGAGTGGCTCTGGCAGCGACTGTTTTAATTCAATCAGACGATCCGCTGCCAGTACTCCGGATAAGCTCTTCGCGGTCTCGCATCGCCTTCTGAGCGGCTTCCTTAAACGCGAGCCACACGAGGACCAGAGCAATTCCGATAATCAGGAATGGCCAAGACCCGGAGTAGAACCTCAACAGCCAGGAAGAATGTTCGAGGTTACGGGTCGCGGTTCCTGCCAGCGCCCTCCGTCCCCACCAGCAGGCTGCGATGCCGGGGATGAACAGGAATATCCGCCGGTTGATTCGCAGGTAGCCGCTTCTTCGCTCTTCGTCCCCGCAAGTCGCTTATAGCACACACAAATAAGGTCTAAGGACTAAGGCCTAAGGCGTGCTGCCGGTTGCATCCAAGCGCCCCTTCCCGCAATCCAATTCGTCAGTAACAACTCATCTAAAAGGAAGAACGTCACATGGACTCATCCGCCGCTGCACTGAGGGCCGCCGTCTCCGACACTTGCCTCGACCAAATTTTCCGCGAGGCCCGTACTCACAATGTCTGGCTGCCGCAGCCAGTTCCTTCTGAGTTATTGCAGCAGGCGTATGAACTCTCCGCCTTGGGCCCCACCAGCGCCAATACTACTCCCGCGCGCTATGTATTCCTGACCACAGTCGAAGCCAAGGAGCGTCTGCGGCCCGCGCTCGCCGCAGGCAACATCGAAAAGACCATGGCTGCTCCGGTCACCGTCATCATTGCCTGGGATACGGAGTTTCACGAGAAGCTCCCGAAGCTGTTCCCGCATAGAGATATGCGCTCAATATTCGCGGGCAAACCCGACCTTATCGAAGAAACTGCCTTCCGAAATAGCTCGCTGGAAGGTGCGTATTTCATTCTTGCGGCCCGCGCTCTTGGGCTCGATTGCGGTCCAATGTCTGGATTTGACGCCGCCAAAGTCGACACCGACTTTTTTCCGGACGGCAAGTGGAAGTCGAACTTTCTGTGCAATTTGGGCTTTGGAGATTCAGCTAAGCTTTTTCCCCGCAGCCCGCGCTTGCCGTTTGATGAGGCCTGCCTGGTCTTGTAAACGGGATTCCGCTGAACGATGACCAGGGCCGATGTCGCAATGCCCAGTCATCGGCTGAGGATACGAAAATCCGCACCTGAGATTTCGACGAGAATCGTAAAGTTCCGTTTTCTAGATTGTGGGACTGAATGAGCTCTGCTTGACGATTCTACCCATAAGCTTGAGCGTTTTGGCCGGCTCGGACGAGCGCGGCGCACCGGTAGCTTCCAGCAGGCCTTCCTCAACCGCATCAAGGGCCAAGGTTGAGCGTTCTAAGACCAAGAGGAGATACTTCTGGGCAATAGGACGATCGGCGGGGTGAATAAGATCCCACCAGCGGCGGATGGACTCTTGGACTTCAGCCTCGGTTTTCTCACCTACAACCAAAGCATCGATCAAACGATAGACCTTGCTCTTGACAGCCTGATAAGAGACCGAAACTTCCTGGGGCATCGGGGGACCAGACTTTCGCTATTCATATACCAGCAATCTGCCAGCCAAACCGTAGATGGTTGCAGGACAAGTCCTTTACGGTGCAGGGCCTTCCAAGTAATCCTACGAATGGAATAAATCGTAATTTTGGATATGAATTCTGGAAGCCGGAATTATTCATCTTAAGCTTCATAGGCTGCTCGGGGGGTGGCGAGTTTCCCCTTTTGGTTCGAAATCCGCAGTTGTATCGCGAGCAGGTTACAATGTTGCGCCCCCATCCGAATACCGTTTGAAGGTTGCGAAGTGCGACCAAACGACGCGGTGCCTGGGCGTGCACAAAACCTTAGAGTTCCGATACGGCTTACAAATTCTTGGAGGCGGGATGAAAACATTGGCGCGGATTCTTGCATTTCCAGTATTAGTTTCAGTTTTGAGCCTGTCACAGACCACGCAGTCTGTGAGCACTCCGCAGAGTGCCGAACCTCAATCACGAATGTTCTTTCCCAAGGATATGTTTTGGGGGTGGGCGCAGTTCGACTTGGCGCCTCCGCATAACGAAATCGACCCGAACCTTTGTGCGGGCAACGCGGGCCAATACGGAGGCGTGAATGCTCCCTGCAGCATGTTTGCCCGCTACATGTTGTCGGGGATACTGGAAGTGCGTCCGTTTGGCCGGGGACAGTTGCGGCGCTTCATGGTGTTCGGAGCGCCGACATTCCTGTTCGGCAAGACAATCCCTCAGACGCTTTATACCTGGTCGCCGGATGCGATCGGCATTGAGCACTCATGGGGAGGAGGAGTTTACATCGGAAAGGGATTCGAGTTTCGCGTGACCCAGCATTTCTTGTTCGATCGACTGGGTGCGCGCGATACTAATCTCGGT
>JBEKJF010000172.1:0-9615 GCA_050011375.1 Candidatus Sulfotelmatobacter sp. | reverse complement strand
AACGCGCTGTTTGAGGGTCGTGACATACAGATCCTGCATGTACACCACTTCCACGCCCACCTGTTCCGCGATCGCAATCGCGCGTTCGATGGCGTCGTAGCAGGGCTTGGTGGGCAGCGCGATAATCAGCTGATCGACCACGTTGCGCAGCAATACATCGCTGAGCTCGTCGATCCTTCCCAAATAGCGCTCGGCGACATCGGGCCCCATTTCACTGATGTCGCGATCGTCCACAAAGCCGATTAGCCTTACCGTGGAGTGGTGATGGATTCGAATCTGGCGCCAGGCGATTCCCGCCTTCCTTCCGCTACCCAGAATTGCGACCAGGCGGGGATCGCGCGAGGCCACCCATCGGCGGACAACCCCGCTTCCGGCCAGGCGCAGCGTCTCGAAACCTAGAGATACGAGGAAGAAAATCCCGGCAATGCGCAGGCGTGGGCCTGCGGTTCGAGAAATGAGCAGGTAGAACCCCAGCCATGCCGCCATCGCGGCGCAAACCTTGGCGGCGCACTTCAGTTTGCGAAACAAACGCCGAGACTCCCAGCGGTAGAGGTCCAGAGCGCTGCAGCAGGAGATCCAAAGCAGCACGAAGCTGGCTGCGAACATTACATTCAGAAGAGTGACCCGCGTCTCCAGAAACTGCCGCGCACTGCTGGCGGGAATCCTGGCGATATTTCCCCAAACTGCCGCCACTAAAGCCAGAGCCAGCGCGGACAACCCGTCCAGCCCCGCCATGACTTTGTTCGAATTGGATTTTAGGTGGGTCATTTCGATTTTCTTAGCCCTCTGGGTCGGTCTGCATCCGGTCTCCTGGGTTCGAACCGGGGTTCGAGCCGGGGTTCGAGCCGGGGTTCGAGCCGGCGTTCGAGCCGGCGTTCGAGCCGGCCCCGCCGTTCGCGGGAAAGGTGCTGCGAGAGATGATTGCGCCGGAGGGCAATGGACTTCGCGATAGCACGGCTTTGTAAATTGCCTCCAGTTGCCGGGCCACGCTGTTCCACGACATCCCGGGCTCAACCTGTTTGCGGTTGTAGCGTCCCATCTCCACTCGCGCCTGCGGATGACGCAGCAGCCAGATCAATGCTCGTGACAGCGCCGCAGGATTCCCCGCCGGCACCCGCATGCCGCCGCTTTCGTGCACCAGGTAAGGCAGGGCGCCGCAATCGGTCACCACCAGAGACCGGGCGCAGCCCATGGCCTCGACCGCGGTGCTGCCGTAGGGTTCGCCGAACGAAGGCAGGCAATACACGCTGCAGTTGCGATAGAGCTCCGGAGCGTCGCAATGTTCTTGCTGGCCCATAAATTCCACGTGATCCGCACAGCCCAGGCGGACGGCGAACTGTTTGGCCTCCGCTAAATCCGATCCGCTGCCTGCCACTCGCAGCTTGCACTCGTGAAATTCGCGCAAGACCGCCACAAAAGCCGCGATCAAAATAAGGATGCCTTTCCGCTTCACCACATTCGCCAGAAAGAGAATGGAAGGGTGCCTCTGCTCGGCTTGCATGCTGGCGGACGACTCCCATCCCGGCGAGGGCGAGAAAAGCTCGGTGTCGAGTCCATGAGGAATCACATGGATGCGGCCGCGCACCGCTTCCGGGTCGGGGAGCCGGTTCCAGGCGGCGGGCGTGGTGAGCACCAGCGCATCCGCCCTTCGCTGCTGCGCTCCTGCGATCCAGTCGCGGCCGCGTTCCACAACCGATCCCCAGCGGCCGCGCGCGCTCAGTGCGTCCGGATCGATCGGCCAGCGCGCCACGTAAGTGCCCAGCACCAGCGGTAACTCCGAGCCCGCCAGACACAGGCTGACTCCCGTGAAAACGGGATTTAACTGATGCACTAAATCGAAGCGGTGGGAGTTCCCCAGCTTCTGCATCAACCGGCGAACCCGGAACATGTACTCCAATCGTGAGCGCAGTCCGGGCGGCCGCTTGAGAACAATGGGGTGGATCGTAATATTGCCGTGCATCGGCTTGCGCAATTCCACCCGCTGTGCGGCCACGTGCAGGCGATGTCCGCGTTGCGCCAGGCTGGTCAGGAAACCGTGCGCAATCAATCCGTCGCCGTGCGGCAGATGGTCGGTCAGCACATCGGAGCAATGGGGCACGAAAATGTTCAAGGCGCGCGACATCAGTCCGTGCCCTCGACTGCGACCATCGCTACGCCGCGAAACCGATGCAGCCCCCGCTCGATGGTCCCGGCCATAAAACGCAAGTCTTCGAACTGGGGCAAGAGCCTGGGCACGCGCATCTTGAGAAACAAGGGAAAACTGGCGACCACAAACGCCAGCCTCGCCACCGTCGAGCCCAGCATGGCCGCGCCCGCTCCCGCAATGCCAAAGCGCGGTACCAGCAGCAACATCAGGGGTACGGTTAAAGCCAGCCCGAAGACTTGCAGCCCGGTGATCACTCCCGGACGTCCGAGCGCCATGAACGCCTGCGAAAGCACCTGAGCCGCACCGCCCAGAACAACCTCGAGGACCAGAAGGCGCAGCGCCATGCCCGCGCCGCGAAATTCCTTTCCATAGAGCAAGCTCAATGCCGAGGGGCCGACAGCGGCAATGCCGATACCCGCAAGCACGCAGAGAATCGTGCTCATCCGCATCGCCCGGCTGGTCATCGCGGCAACCTCCCGGGGCCGGCGGCTGACTGCCTTGGGAAACAGAACCATGACCACCGACGTGTGAAACAAGTTCAGCATCCGCGACAGGCTCAGGGCGACGACATAAGTTCCCATCTGATCGGGCGCCAGCAGGCGCACCACCAACGCCTGGTCTACGTAAAGCGACATGGTGCCGCAAAGGTCGATGCCATAGGACCGAATCCCGTAGGAAAACAGCTGGCGGGCGGATTGGCGAAAATCTTGCAAACATGGCCGGAAGGTCCGCCACAGGCGGAAAACCATCCACGCCATAGGCCCTATGCCGACCGGCACATAAGCCAGAGAGGCGCTGAACGGGGTCAGCGCGTGGGCCGCCCGCAGCGCCACCAGGCAGAACAGCGTGCAGGCGGGAGACCAGATCAGGATCTTATTGGACGCGGTAAAATCTCCGCGGCTTTCGAGGCCCGCTCGCCCCACCGCCAGCAGAGTGCCGACCGGCGCAGTCAGGAGCAAAAGCCGGGCAAAGAGAATCACGCGTGGCGGGTATTGCGGAATCCACGCCCCCATGAAAAACCCACCCAGCAGCACGGCCACGGCGCCCGCCAAAATCGCAAGCAGCAGGGCCGCCCCCATTAACTGCGACTGCTTTCCCGGATTGCGCTTGAGTTGAAAGGTCAGCGCGCTCGGAACTCCCAGACTCAAAACACTGGCCAGGAATACTGGCCAAAGAATCATCGCCGCCAGTTCTCCCCGCCCCTCCGGGCGCAAGGAACGCGCGCTGAGGATGCCGGTTAAGATGTTCACCCCGATAATAAGAACCTTGGCCGAGATCGACTGCAGTACCGCCGCGGTTGCACTGATGCCGCGGGGCCCTGCTTGCGCCCACGCCGGCGCGTTCCCCAGAGCCTCGGCCTGCGCGGGGTCGGCCTGGGGGGATGCGCCAGATCCGGGCAAGCTGGCGTCGATCTCCTCGATCTCGCCACCGGCTCCGGCGCTGTTTGCTAGCAATCGGTCTAGTCGATGAAAGGCCATAATCTCGCTGAGGGAGTGGAAAGAGCCGCAAATCACGCTACGGAACCAGTTGCAAAGGATTGATGTAAGCGCCAATATTGAACATCTGCATGTAGCGCGAGACCTTCTCGACTTTGTTGCGCGGCACCAGCAGCATATCGCCGGCCTGCAACTCCACATCGTGTTCCAGGTCCGCCGTCCGGTGCAGATTGTTCAGCTTCAGAACCTTGACTTCCGCAGCGCTGCTATTGATCCTGCGGAAAAGCAGCACCTGGCCGGACTGGGCGTTTTTCGAGAGCCCGCCGGCCAGCAGAATGGCCTGCATGGCGGTCGTGGTTTCCCGGAGATCGATTTTCCCGGGAGTCGCCACCTCGCCTGCGACCACCACGTAGGGCCGCTGAAATTCCTTGAGAATCAGATTGAGTTCCGGATCGTTGAGCCGCGACTTGGCTTTTTCCGCAATGAGATCGTGAGCTTGCGCAACCGTCAGCTCGCTGACCTTCACATCGCCGACCAGGTTCAAGTTCACGTCGCCGTCGGGAAGCACGGTTACCGTCTGGTTCAGCGCGGGCGTGTAGCGGTATTGCAGCTCCAGGACGTCCCCCGGGCGCAGCGTATAGCGAGGCCGAAGGCGCAAAGTTTCCTGCCCCGCGGCCCAGTTCCCCACCACCATGGCCAGAATGAATAAACGGCTAGCTGACTGCATAGATTCACCTTTACCGGCCGCGATACGGAGCCGCCTAAATGCCGAGCGCTTCCATCTTGCGATGCAGGCAGTTCGGGATCACATAGGTCCTCTTGTTCAAAACGTGACCCAGAATTCGCCCCCCCGCATTCTCGATGGTTCGTTCGGCATAAAGAAATTGCTCCTTTTGGGTGCGATTGGCTTCCACCACCAACACCACCCCATCCACGAGCGAAGCCAGGGTTACGGCATGCTCCGCCTCTCGCAGGGATGGGCAATCGATCAGGATGTACCGGTACTCCCGGCGCAGATTCTCGAAATAGACGGCCATGCGTACGTGTATCGCGTGCCAGTTGTCGCGCGACACACCAGGCTCATGCCGTGGCCACAAGTCAGCCGGGGCACTTCGTTCGAGCGCTTCCCCCGAGTCGGAGGAGACTTCCCCGGCCGACATGTGCCGGCTGCTCAGTAGCATCGTGAGTCGATCGCCGCCTTGATTCAGGGCCTCCGCCAGTGCATTGGTAATGTGGCTCACGCCCGCCCCCGGATGTGCGGAAGTAATTGCCACCATGGATCCGCGGCTGTTCTCCTCGCTCGGCCGTTGAAATATCCTCGCCAGCAATCCGTCGCACACCACACTCAATTCGCCACGTTGCATGTTTGTCTCCCCATTCTTTGCCAGGTCACGGATTCGTGATTACACCTAGCAGGCCGCCCTTTCGAGCCATTCCGGATCCCTCCACCGCGCGCAGCGTTCGTCCCCACCCCATCGGCAACGTCGCCAGCACCGGATAGGGCGAAGCCGCCTCCAGTTCGCGGGGAGTGGCGATGGTGTTCCGCGCCGCCTCGGCCACGTACACCGCGCACAATCCGATAAAAAGGGCAGTCACGGCCCCCAGCAGGACGTTGATCAGCCGTTTCGGCCGCGCCGGTCGATAGGACCGGGTGGGTTGCTGGGCGACTACCACATTCATCAATCCCTGCTGGTCCATCTCATCCGCAATCTGCGACTGGTCGCGTTTCTCGGCGTATAACTCGTAGTTCTGCTTTCGCACCTTGACCTGCTCTTCGAGATTGTTAAACTGCACATCCAATTCCTGCAGGCGTCCCAAACTCTTGGTCAGCCGCGTGAGTTGGGCCGTCACTGCCCTTCGGTGCGCGGCCGTGGCCCGGCGCGAGATGCGCGCTTCCGCCAGGGCAGCCCGCAACTGCTGCCATACCGGATCGATGTCGGTGGTCACTTCGTGCGATTTGACGCTGCCCGCATTCATCAACTGGGCCCGGGTGAAGGCAATCTGCCGGTCCAGTTCCTGCACCAGCCGGTCTCCGGCCTTATAATTTGTCAGCAACGCCGTGCGCCGGTTCTCCAACTCGGTCACCATCGTGTTGAGCTGCTGCATGGACTCTAAGTAGGGCTGAGCCTTGTCCTGGGTGGTTTGCCGCGCCGCCATCAGTTCCATTCGGCGCGACCCTTCCGCCAGCCGGGCGTCGAGTTCCTCGAGCGTCGCCTCCGAATGAAGGACATCGTTCTGCGTGCCGGTGATTTTTCCTTCCACATCCGTCTCTCGTTGTTGCAACGAAGACAATCGGTGTTTCCGCTGAAAGTTCACCAGTTCGCGGCTGGCGCCGTCCCATGCGCTGCGGTATCGTTCCGCCTCCGCCGCAAAAAAAGACGAGGCGCCCGCGGGACGTTCCATGCGCCGGTGCTCCTCCAGGTAGGCGTCGGCCAGGCGCTGCAAAGAATTTCTGGCCTCCTCCGGATCCTTCGCCCGGATGCTTACGTTGATCACGTTGGTCTTGCGCACCGGTTCAATTTCGAGGCTTTTGTCGAATGCGGCCAGCAGGGCCTCATGTTTTCGGATGGCCAAGGCGTCCCGCTGATTCGCCGGAAGTTTCTCCCAGGCGGGATCCGCCACGGGGTCGAGCACATCGTGGCTATGCAAGATCTCCAGCTCGGAGTTCACTTGTGCCTCGGTGACTTCACTGACCACGTTGACGGGATTGGTGCGCTCCGGGGTGACTACGACATTGCCGCGAGAATTTTGCACGAGAAACTTCATTTCCGACACGTATTGCCGGGGAGTCAGGAGCGTCACAATCACAGTCAGCAGGAGGACGAACAGGCCCGCCCCACCGAAGATTTTCTGATGGCGGAAAAGCGCTTCGACCGCCACGCGGAGAGACAGATTCGCCTTCGAGTCGTGTGCCGCATTAGTTTTGACCATCGCGGTTTGCATATTATTAAAGTCGGTCTTTCCTCAAACAGTCCGAACCTCGCTACTCGCGACACTCCCTGGGGCACTGGGCGCGCGGGGGAGGATTGTCCCTCCATCCCTGACCCATCGCAAGCCAACTAAGACTCTTGCCGACGAATGACCGATACAAATGTTGGACATCGGCGTTTGCGGCCTTCGGCGGACCTTGATTCATCGGCAAAATATTTATGCGCGCTTTCCTTTTAACGAGATGCGAGAGTAGCAAGCGTCCTGGTGCCGCACAATTGAAAAGGCATTTGTGGCGGCTATCCAGTTGGACGTGTGTGCAAGGTCAGGACTGCAGTTCCAAATTGGTTGTGACCAATGGCACAACTCAAATACTGGGTGCGCGTTCTAACCTGACTTGGGCTACTATCGGCGTACTGCTTTTCGACTTTAGGCGGCTGCCCGCGAAGGCATTGGGGTAACGAAGTCTATGCGCATTCAGCTTGGTGCAATCCGGGGAGCATTCCACCGGACATGGGTCGCGAGAATCATAATCCTCGGAGCCTCAGTTGCTTTCAGTCTTCCGCTGCGTGCACAAAAAGCCTGGAGCGCCGACGAGTTCGTGGATAGCGTCGGCATCAACGTTCATCTGAATTACCTGGATACGCCATACGCGAATTTTCCTCAAGTTCTGCAGGCATTGCAACAACTGGGTGTGCGGCATGTTCGCGACGGCCTGATCGATACCACCTGGCAGGGGTACTATGACCGCCACAATCAACTCGGCCGCGCAGGAATTAAGGGAACCTTTATTACGTCTCCGGCTCAGGGCGCGTCCCTTCTGGTGGGTTATCCCGGTCGAATGAACAATAGCTTTGAAGCCTACGAAGGCCCCAATGAATACGATGAAAGCTCCGACCCAAGTTGGGCCGCCACGCTTGCCGCCTTCGTCGAGAGACTGCACCAGACTGTCAAAGGCGATCCCCTCACCTCGCGCTTCCCTATTATTGCTCCCTCGCTGACCCGCCAGGGCTCCTACGCGCAACTTCGCGGAATCTGTTCCTTTGCGTTTGAAAATCTTCACAACTATTTCGGCGGACGCAATCCCGGCACACCCGGCTGGGGAGCAAACGGATACGGCAGTATTTCCTGGAATCTCTCCAATGTGAACACGGCCTGTCCGGGCATGCCGGTTATGACAACCGAGACCGGCTATCAAACCGATTTGACCTTGAGCCAAAGCATTCCGGAGGACGTAGCTGCAAGATATGTGCCCAGGATCTTTCTGGAGCAGTGGCTCCGGGGGATTCAGCGAACTTATTTATACGAGTTAATCGACCTTCCACCCGGGGGCAGCCCGGCTGACAGCGCCTTCGGCCTCTTGCACTCCGACTTTTCTTCCAAGCCGGCTTATCTCGCGCTTATGAACCTGCTTCACTTACTGGCCGACCCAGGGCCCTCCTTTACCGGTAAACCTTTCAACTTCACGCTGACGGGGGGCCTCTCGACGGTTCATCATGCTCTTTTCGAAAAGCGGAATGGCACTTTCTATCTGGCAATATGGGTTGAGCAGCCCGCTTACGACGTGGATCAGAAGCAAGCCATCCCCGTTCCGGTTCAGCCGGTTGTCCTGCAAACCGAGCACGAGGTCAACCTGGTCTCGCATTCGTTCAATGAGGCCGGCGCAATGCAAACTGCGCATCTCGGCGTCAGTTCGACTTATGCGCTGGTCGTGAGTGATTCTGTCACCGTGCTTGAAATCGACCAGCCGCTGTCGGCCACTATGCACAACCCAACTCGAAATGTGCGAGAGAACAGTAAGAAATAGGCTGCGTTGTCACACGCCGGTCACCGGGTCCCCAATTGGCGCGGTCTCTCCATAGGAAAATCAAAATCAAAGATTCAAAATCGTTCGTACCTTGCTGGGCGCATCGCTGCGTGGTCGCTGCGTAGTTGCAGCCGGGCCTGTCGACGAGGTTCTGCGCAACGAAAATTCATTCTGCCGGAAATGCCTCCTTTAGGCCATCCTCTCTCTATGCCTTGGGCTTCGAGTGAGCGAACTGCTGGCTCTCAGATGGAGCGATGTTGATTGGCTCAGTGGCAAGCTCAATGTTGAACGGGGCATCGTAAACCAGATCGTGGACGATGTGAAAACCGCTGCGGATTCGGGAATCGGTCCTCTCGGCACTCATGCCTTCAGGCACACCTGCCGTTCATGGCTGGACGCAGTAGGCACCCCGATTGCCGTGCAACAAAAGCTCATGCGGCACTCGGACATTCGGACCACCATCAACATCTACGGTTCGGTGGTAACCGACGAGATGGGAAAAGCCGGCTCCAGGGTAGTGGGACTTGCCCTGAGATCGGCTAACTGATTTGCGAGTGATTTGCGCCGCTGTAAGCTATTGAACGAATGGCTCCTCAGGTAGGACTCGAACCTACAACCCTCCGGTTAACAGCCGGATGCTCTGCCATTGAGCTACTGAGGAGTGTGGTGCAGCGCGCGCGGAGCGCGCGCTGCACTTTGGGTTTGCTTTCTTGTTTATCATAGCATTCAGGTGCTTGGTCTGGAAATATGCGCAGTTGTTGTATTGCTCGATTTCAAATTGAGCCGCTCCCAATTGGTGGGTCTGGTTCGGTTCGGGCCACTTGTGGTGGGCGCGGGTTTTGGTTTGCTTGAGGTGCTTATGCGTGCGGGTCGGTTTGGTTTGGGTTTGGTTTTTATTTTGGCTTTGGGGTTGGGTTGGGGGCAGAGTGGGGTTGCGGGTTCCGCTTCTGCTCCTGATGTTCCTACTTCTACTACTTCTTCTACTTCTACTTCTGGTCGCCCTGCGGCTGATCTTCCTGTGGGTGCTCGTCCTGCGGGTGGTCCCTTGGTCGGTCCTCCTGTGGCTGGGGCTCGGGCGCTTACGGAGACTTTTTATGGGATTAAGGTTTTGGATCCTTACCGGTGGCTGGAGGATTCTTCCAGTGCGGAGACTCGGAAGTGGGTTGCTGGGGAGATGGCTTATACGCGCGGCGTGCTTGATGCTGTGCCGGGGCGCGCGGGGATTCATGCGCGGCTTGCGGAGCTGCTTCGGATTGGGGAGATTGGGGTGCCGCGGATTGCCGGGAAATATTATTTTT
>JBEKJF010000171.1:0-9697 GCA_050011375.1 Candidatus Sulfotelmatobacter sp. | reverse complement strand
TCCCTAGATGAAATCAGAATATCCCTATTCTCCTAAGCCTTCCTTTCGCGAAGAAGAACTTCATGCAACTTCCTCTCGTTTGACCGACGAGAAAATCTCAGACGACTCCGGAGCGGAAACGAAGATCGACAGCGCTCTCAAGCCGGCGGGATTGAAGAATCCCTTCTGGAAGTAAGCGAGCGTCGTCAGGTAAAAGGGTTGTCGTTCCGAGCGAAGCGAGGGATCTTGGTTTAGGCTCGCGCGACTGATATCGCCGCCGCTAGCAAACACCAAGATCCCTCGCTTCGCTCGGGATGACAAAATATAGCGGGATGACAGAATATCAACGGAGACAGAATGTCCGCGGCTGGCAAAATATCAGCGCAGGATCGGCAGAGCGAGACACGGCCGAAGCGCGAAAGGCAGCGTGGACATTTCTTGCAGCGCCGGGTGCAATTGAGAATCCCGGCATGGCTCGAGCGTGATCACGAAGGGCAGGTTGCCTTTGTCGAAACCCGGCTTTTGCAGCACGGCGTCGATGTTCAGTCTGTGAGTTGAGAGAATCGCTGCTAACCCTGCAATAATCCCCGGCTGATCTTTTACTACCAGGCGCAGATACCAGGGCGTCTCAAAATCACAGCTTACTTTTGGAGATGCGAACTGCAGCGCGCGGCGTGGCCTGGGACCAGCTGCGAAACTTTCCGCGACAGCCATCAAGTCTGAGACCACCGCAACCGCCGTGGGATCGCCTCCCGCGCCTGCGCCGAGGAAAGCCATATCGCCACCGTATTTTCCCGAAGTCAAAACCAGATTCAGATTCCGCTGCACGCGGCCGAAAGGCGAGTCGGTGGGAACAAGGCTGGGACCAACCTCGGCAAACAATGTGTTCTCCTTCAAGTCGGCGCGCGAGATTTGGCGGATGGTGCAGCCCAGTTCGGCGGCGTAATCGAAGTCGACCGCATCGACAGGGCGAATGGTGCGGGCCCGAATGTCTCCGGGAGAAACGCGGACCTGTAGCCCGGCCAGCGCGAGAATGGAAAGTTTGGCGCGGGCATCGCCGCCGTCGAGGTCTTCGCTGGCGTCGGCTTCGGCGTAGCCGCGTGCCTGCGCTTCTTCGAGGGCTTCGCTGAAAGGAATGCGTGCAGTCTCGATGCGGCTGAGAATGTAATTGCAAGTGCCGTTCAGAATGCCGGCAATGCCATGCAGTCGATCTCCGCATAGGCCGGTGCGGAGCGCGGGCAGAACCGGTACGCCGCCGGCCACGGATGCTCCAAACTCAAGCTGGCAGCCTTGGGC
Organism: Candidatus Sulfotelmatobacter sp.; assembly: GCA_050011375.1. Taxonomy (GTDB): domain Bacteria; phylum Acidobacteriota; class Terriglobia; order Terriglobales; family Acidobacteriaceae; genus Sulfotelmatobacter. The sequence continues at coordinate 8,422 of JBEKJF010000171.1, read as the reverse complement.
ACTGGCGAGGGCGAGCAGATCTGGTCCATGCCGCGCAATGAGTTGCTTGTTGGCCGTGACCACGGACTTGCCCGCGTTCAATGCGCCTCGCACCAACTCTTCTGCCGGCGTTAATCCCCCGATCAGTTCGACAACGATGTCGACGCCGGAGTTGAGAACGGTGTGGAAGTCTTTGGTCCAGATAACATTATTGGGAATCCAGGGCTGCTGCTTGCGCTCGAAGTTGCGATCGCAGATGTGCGTCAGGCGCAGCAAGCCATCGCTTCGCTCGCAAAGAATCTTGGCTACGGCGCGGCCCACCGTTCCGAAGCCCACCAGCGCAACCGGGCGCGCTGAAGTGTAATCCCGCGAAGTGGGCGTGGGATTGCCGTCCGATGTCTGCTCTGGTGGAATCTTGTGCAATGCCTGCTCGCAAAGAATGGAAAGTCATTTTTATCATACGTGGGTCCCGCGTCCCCGCGAAATGGAAAGCGAGCAGCATACTTCCCCCGCGTTAGTTCGTCGCGTCAATGTAAGCGTCGATCACGCCGGTGAAGGTCGTGGGATCGCTCTCCGGGAGACAGTACTGCGGATGCGTCTCCCAGGATTGAAAAAAAACGTAGTCAGGCTGCCCGCCGTTCTGCCCCTGATAAATCTGAAAGCGCGCCACGGCTTTGCCCGACCACTCGGCGTCGGAAGTATCTGCCGGGTCGCCGATATAAATAATGCCGAACTTCGTCCCGCTTTGCTTCGTCGCAACCTCCAGACTTTTTACGAGGCTCGGCCACTGTGGATTGCTGAAGTCGATATCGGCGAAGAAGAATGGGAACGGCGCGCCGGTTACCGATTGGTAAGTCGCGTGCCACTGGCCCATCGCCGTTACCACGTCGGGCGTGTAGGCGCTGGCGATGATCGGCTCGACATCGCTGACGACCGCATTGGGATAGACCGTATGCACCAGTTGCACATACTGCCCGATCTGCGCGGCAATTTCCTCCACCGAGAAGTGACACGATCGCGGATCGCTCCACACGTTGCCGAAGTAGTAAGGCTCGTCCACCTTGATGAAGGTGACTTGGGCGCCGAGCGCCTGCAAGCGTTGCAAGTAGTCGAGGGTGAACGTTTCCACTGTCTGGGGGTAAGGGACATAACCTTCCAGTCCGGAGCCGCAGGTAGACAGCGCTTGCATCGCCGGAGCCTCAATTTCGATGCCTATGTTGTGCGCATTCAGAAACGACACTGCCGCCTGCAGGTCCTGATCGGAAGCGGGGACAACCCATGAAGAGTACATTCCGAAAGCTTGCGTGCGCGCCAACGCCTTCGGCCACGGAGCGTTCGCTTGAAATAATCCGAGAAAGTCCAGCGACCCGAAACCTGGTCCTGAGTCGATACCGCCTATAACCGGCCAGGAGGCAGGCGAGGGCAGCGGCTGGAACCAGATGGTTGCCGATGACTGGATGGTAGCGGTCGTCGCAATCGGCTGCGTGTTTGGCGAACCGCATCCAGTGGCGCAAGCCAGTGCCGCGGCCACGGCCATGCCGGCAGAGAGAACCTTGTGCGTATTCCGTAGTGAAGTCACAATCATGTTAAACACCTCGAATCCGAAATAAAATATTTACTGCGGCGGACACGTAAGCGCCGGGTTCGCCGTGATGGTTGCGCCATCCGCCGGCGGCAATACTTGCGAACATTGATAGAGCGGATTGAACGGATTGCACAACGGCACGCCATCATTGTTCGGCGGAGCGCCGTTCACCGGCGTGCAGCTTTGCGGAGAAACTCCGTTGCGCTCTTCGTCCACGTTGGTCATCGTGATGCTGGAACCCGCACCCGCTGCGGAAATGAAATTACCGTGAAGCTCGCTGTCGGTAATGGTCAACTGCCCGCCATCCTGGGCTTGTATAGTTTGCGACCAAATCTGCGTGCCACTGATATTCATGACTGCTCCCGGACCGCCCGCCTCCGTGACGGCGAGTTGCAGAGTGCAGTTCGAAATATTGACCAGCCCGTCGCTAAAAGCCGCAATCTCATTCACTTTGGAGTTCGTCACCGTCACGGGAAAATTGTTGCTCTGGCTGACGTAGATCTGCCATGAAAACGGACCAAGATTTACGTTGTTCAATTGCAAGTTGCGCCCCTGATCGGTGAGCTGCAGCGTAATGCCGCTGCCCACATCCAGACCATCAATGCTCACCGGGCCGGTGCTGTTTTGCACGTAGTAGCCAATGGCGACGCTGGCGTCGTTCGTCGCGGATGCGCCATCGCCGTTTACGATCAGCGTCGAATCGGGATAAGAACTTAATCCGAGCCCTCCGCCGCTTTCCGAGATGTTGACGGAATAGGCGATTCCAGTGCCTGGGCCGAAGCTGAAGTTGTAGTTTCCCCCGGAGTCTTTTCTGGGAATTTGCAGCGTGCTGTTGCTGCCCGAGGGGAACGAGAGCCAGACCGCCGCAAAGATAGAACCCGAGGAAATCGAAATTTCGGAAGCGCTCGAAGGATAAATTTCGGTCGGTAGGTTTTGTGTGTTGCTCACCGTCAGCTTTGAGTTGTCGCCGAAACTCCCCAGAAGCCAACTGCCACTGCTTGTGTCCAAGGCCGAACCTTCAAAATCGACTGCCGAGGAATCGTTCGCCTGCAAAGTCATCGAAAAGTTATTCTGCTGCGTGCCGTTCGTAACCCAGGCCGAACTTTTCAAAGTCAGCTGCGAGTTGCCGTTCAACGTAACCGAGTACTGGCTGTAATTCGTTTGCGGAAAGGTCAGGCCGCCGCCGGTTACGGTAAGTTGCGCATTGTCATTGAGAACAACATTGCCTTGCATCGTGAGTATGCCGCTCGTCATCGTGAGCGCCGCCGAGCCCGAAAGGTTGACGTTTCCTGCGATCGCGCAGCTTCCCTGTAGGTTGATCGTGCCTGCCGAAGAGGTGAGCCCGGAGGAAGGGCAAGCTGCGGGAGTTACGACAGCGGACTGGGTGCTTCCACCGCCGCAGGCGGCCAGGCCGATGGCCGCGAGCACGGCCCAGGCCAGCGCGCCAAGCCCGCGGCGTTGAAAGGTGCGGGTAATTGTTGTCAGGATCGTCGTTTCGATCTGCGCTTCGATCATCGGTTCACTTCACGAGGGCTTGTGCCGCAGTTCCATCAGTTTGTTTTGCTGCGCGTCCGTGAGCAGGTTCTTGATTCGGACCAGCAAAGAAATCTGGGCCTTCTTGATCTCGCGCTCGCGGTTCAGCACCTGGTCCACTTGGGCAAGAACCGCGTTCTCATCCACGGGCCGGGCCTTCAGCAACTGGACCAGCTTTTCCGTCTCTGACTGCGCGTCCCACTGCAGGTCCAGAAACTTTGCCTGGGCCTTCTGGATCGCCTCTTTGAGAGCCTTCGACTGGCCCTCATCGAGGTTAATTTCTTGACGGTATTTCATGACCAGCTCCGGCGGAAACAGGTTCTGGGCTATGGGGTCGTCGGCGGGTTGCGGAGCCTGTCCCCAGGACGCCGCAGCGAAAAGTATCGTCACAAATAACACCAGATAAGATTTCAAGATGGTTCCTCCTTAAGGCAAAACTTGTTTTCGAACTCGGGGATGTTTTTGCGCTGGCTTTTGTCCTGCTCCTGGAGCGTTGGTGTAGTTCTGCCACACTCCGATGGCAGGCACCGTCCGCAGCAATTCTTGTCCCGGTGTCTCCAGCAAAAAGTCCGTGGGCGACCTCCACTCGGTGAGGGAAGCGACGGCTGTGCCGGGTTCTCGCGCGGGCCGATGTGAAACGAGCCGCAGCCAGACGGCGGTTGTGATCGCCACCAGGCACACCGCGCCGGCAACGAGCTTTCGGGCGGACCAGCGGCGGCTGTGCCCGGCCCAGCTCGGTGCGGGCAACACGAATTCCGAAGCCCGCGTTTCTTCCTCCAGGCGCAATTCCGCGAAGCGGCGACGAAGGTCGTCATCGCGAACATCTCGATCTTCGCTATTGTCATTTCCCGCCATGTTTTCCCTCTTGCTTCGCGAGCAATTTGCGAAGCTGATCTTTGCCCCGCGCAAAGTGAGTGCGCGCCGTTCCCAAAGAAATGTTCAGGATCCGGGAAGCTTCCTCAACGGTGAGGTCCTGATAGAAGACCAGATGCAACACCTCGCATTGCCGGGCGGGCAGGCCAGACAAAGCCTTAAGCAGGGCGCGGCTGCTTTCCGATCCGCTCGCCGCCGCTTCCGGATCGGGCGGGCGCACTGGCGCGGGCTGGCGGACGAACCACCGCCCGAATACCTGATCGCGCACCCATCGCCGCCGTCGCCGCTCCCTCGCCGTGTGGCGAATCACCCCAAAGAACCAGGTCCGCAGGCTGGAGTTTTCGTGGAATTTGGCCGACCCTTCCATCACTTTCAAATACGCCGTCTGCAAAACTTCTTCGGCCTCCTCCCGCCGGTGATCGCAACACCACAGCGCCCAGCCGAAGCTGGCTGCGTGCAGCCGCCCGAGTTCACCCTGGAAATCGGTTTGCTTCATGCTGTCTGGCTTGGCCCGCGTTCCGATCAAGTTCGTAATATGAGTGTTCTGAGATGAGTGCTCATATGACACGACTGCTGAAATCTTACTTTGGAAGAATGGGCCGGAAAACGATCTTCAGGTCCTTAGGCCCTTTAGGCCGAAGACCTAAACACCCAACACCAAACACCTGTCACTAAACGCCTTATCCAGGCGCGGGCCTCACTCGTTGACTCACCGCTATGGCGTCCGTAAGATAAAGCGTCCGAAAGCTCCGGCATCTCCTTAATGATCGGCCAAAAACGATCGGCCAAAAATGATCAACCAAACCATCTCGCACTACCGCATCGTCGAAAAACTCGGTGGCGGCGGCATGGGGGTGGTCTACAAGGCTGAGGACACCGAGCTTGGCCGCTTCGTCGCCCTGAAATTCCTGCCCGATGAACTCTCGAAGGATCCGCAGGCGCTGGAACGCTTTCGCCGCGAGGCTCGAGCAGCGTCCGCTCTCAACCATCCCAATATTTGCACCATCTACGAGATCGGCAGGCACGGTGAGCAGTCGTTCATTGCCATGGAGTTTCTGGATGGCGAGACGCTCAAACATCTTATCTCGGGAAGGCCGTTAGAGAATGAAACCATCCTGTCCCTGGCGATTGAGATTGCCGACGGGCTGGACGCCGCGCACTCCAAAGGGATTGTTCATCGCGATATCAAGCCCGCCAACATCTTTGTCACCGAACGCGGGCACGCCAAGATTCTCGATTTCGGGCTGGCGAAGGTGGAGCAGCCACAAAGTTCTTCCAGCCAGATTGCTTCCGCGAACACGATGACTGCCGCAGTCAATGAGCAACATCTCACCAGTCCCGGTTCCACTCTCGGCACGATCGCTTACATGTCGCCGGAGCAGGTGCGAGCTAAAGAGTTAGACGCCCGCACGGACTTATTTTCGTTCGGCGTCGTCTTGTATGAGATGGCGACGGGAGCGTTGCCTTTCAGCGGTGAGAGCACCGGCGTGATCTTTGATGGAATCATGAACCGGGCTCCGGCTTCGGCTCTGCGATTGAATCCGAGGCTGCCCGCCGAGTTCGATCGAGTTCTCGAGAAGTCGCTGGAAAAGGAGCGGGAGATGCGGTACCAGTCTGCCGCCGAAATGCGCACGGACTTGAAGCGCATTCAGCGGGGCACCGACTCGGGACGAATCTCTTCCGCGGAAATGCTGGCTGCGGCGCGTCCACGATCAAAGCGCGGAATGATGTTCGCAGGCGCGGCGGTGCTGGTTTTGCTGCTCGTCATTGGCGGAGTCGCATGGTATGAGAGACATTCCTCGTCGCAGTCTGGCATCGTGGCGGGCAAACCATCTGTTGCTGTTCTTCCGCTGCAGAACCTGAGCGCGGAGCCTGACAGCAATTATTTCAGTGATGGAATGACTGACGAAATCACCACCAAGTTGTCGAAGATTCAGGGAATCGACGTGGCTTCGCATTCTTCGGTCGCCGCACTGAAGCCAACTGACAAGACCGCCGCGGAGATGGGCAAGATTCTCGGCGTGCGCTACTTGCTCGAGGGCAGTGTGAGGAAGGCGGGTGATCAGGTGCGGGTCAATGTCCATTTGATCGACGCAACCAGCGGATTTCAGGTGTGGGCAGATGACTTCGTCGGAGAAATGAAGGACGTATTTTCCCTGCAGGAGCAAACTGCGCTGAAAATCGCAGAGTCGCTCAACCTCAAGCTCACTCCCCAGGAGCAGCAGGCCATTCAGCATCGTTACACGCAAAATCCTCAAGCATACGACGCGTACTTGCGAGGGGAAGATTTGCTCCAGTTCGGCGACCAGGCCGATAAGTTGGAAGCTGCGCGGCGAAATTTTGAGACTGCCCTCCAGGCCGACCCGAATTACGCTCCAGCCCTCGCCGGACTGTCATGGATTGAAGGTCAGTTCTATCGCAATATCGATGCGAGTCCGTCTCATCTGCAGCGCGCTGAGCAATTCGCTCAGCGTGCCCTGGCGATCGAGTCGCAACTCTCTGAGACGCATATGGCTCTGGGGATGGTGAGCGCTGATAAGTATGACTACGCGACTGCTACGCGAGAGTTCCGCAGCGCTACGGAATTGAATCCGGCTAATGCCTATGCCTGGGATTTGCTTTCATGGACGCTGGCGTATGAACAGCCTCCGGAGGCAGTCGCCGCGGAGAAAGCCGCACGGGAATCTCTGCGTCTGCGGCCCGCGCGTTACCAAACGTATTATCATCTTGGTCGTGCCCTTTTGCTGCAGCAGCGCTATCCGGAGGCGATTGCCGCATTCGAGCAGGCGCAGCAATTAGACACAGGCAACACCGTAGCGCAACTGGGGCTTGGCCAAACTTATCTGGCGCAAGGGGACTACGACAAAGCTCTGACGGCCATGCTGAAGGGGCTGCGCCCAGTCGGTATCAACTATTTCTGGCTCAGTGCGGCCTATGCCGCTCGCGGCGATAAAGAGAAAACTCTCGCCACGCTGCAAAAAGCATTCGAGGTGGGATTTAACGATTTTGCCGCCCTCGATACTAGCCCGTACTTCTCCTCGGTGCGCTCGGACCCTCGCTACCTGCAGTTAACCCAGCGCTATCGCAAGTGATGCGCGCGTCGCGTAATTCTGGCGGGCGGCATGCCGCGCACAGTCGGCATCAAAGTTGATAAGATAATGCGATCCCGCCGCAACCAAGGAAATGCCTTCTTGCGAGGAATCACAAGCGGAACCCTGGTCAACTGAACGTTGATGCATTGCGCCTCTCGCCTCTTCATGCCGAGCGCTACGGTCCGCCACCACGCCCAGTTATGGGAGGAGAATGGATGACAGGAAAGTTCGTGACTGCGACTGCGCTGCTGGTTCTGACAATTGTGATGGGAGCGCAGGGACGGGGATTCGCCCAGACCGCGCCCGCGGGACAGGCTCCGGCGCCAACGGCAGCTACGCCGGCGCAACAACCCGCAGCTCCAACTGGCGCAGCCCAGAAGCCCGACGCAAGCCAGGAACCGGCAGACTTGGATTCCGTTTCACGGCGTCAACGCATCCATGACTACAAGAACTGGGTCTATAACGCCGGCGCCGGCGCGAATCTTGACAGTGGCACGACCCGCACGTGGGTGCGGCAGGGAGGATTTGTAGGATCGGTAGGCGTGGCTCGCAACGGAAACAAATATCTAGGGCTGCGAATGGACTTTGATTTTGCCAACATGCCGCTGCGCGACTCCACGCTGGAATTAGCCGAAGCCACGGGATCCTCGGCCCATGCCTACTCTCTTACGCTGGATCCCATCATCAACATTCCTGTCACCAAGGTGTATGGCGGATACGTGCTGCTGGGTCCAGCTTTCATCCATCGCTCGGGAAGCCTGAACGGTGATACCACAATTCCTGGTTCGCCGTGCGATTCGTTCTGGAACTGGTGGGGTGCGTGCCAGAATTCTAATTTCAACATTCCCCTGAGCGGCGATTTTACTAACTCCACCGTGAACGAATTCGGATACAACGTTGGCGCAGGCGTAACGCGAAAAATGCCGAGCGGCGTTGAGATCTACGCCGAGATCCGCCTTATGCACGGTTCGCGCAACAACATCACAACCGACTATCGCCCGATCACGATCGGATTCCGCTGGTAGGACGTTTCTCGGAATTGTTCACCGTTTACCCTGTGAACCTCCGTGTCCTCTGTGTTAGAGATTTGTTTTCGGCGGCGAATCACTCGGGATTAGTCCGGTAACTCCAGAGACTTTCAGCGCGCTGCTGCAATTGCACGAATGACGTGGCGGAAACGGGCTGCGAAACTGCGGCGGTGGAATTGGCTTCGGCGAGCGCTGCCTCGACGATGTGGTGCGCCGGCGCAAGCGAGCAGGCTGGATCGGTGGCCTCTGCGTTGCCGGTGAGCAGCAAGGCCTGGCATCGGCAGCCGCCGAAATCCTGGGTGCGCTGGTCGCAACTGCGGCACGGTTCCGGC
>JBEKJF010000170.1:0-9729 GCA_050011375.1 Candidatus Sulfotelmatobacter sp. | reverse complement strand
GCGCCAGGAAGCAGCCCGGGCAGCATCTCGACCACGGTGACGCGCGTTCCCAGCGCCGCATACACCGACCCGAGCTCGAGGCCGATGTATCCGCCGCCGACAACTAGAAGGCTGCCGGGAATGTCTTCGAGATCGAGCGCGCCGGTCGAATCCATCATGCGCGGCGAATCCAGCTTGAACGCCGGAATGATCGCGGGCCGCGAGCCCGTCGCCAGAATAATCCGGTCGAAACTGAGAACGGCTTCCGTGGAATCCGCTTTGCCAATCCGCAACGTCGTCGAATTCTCAAACGCGGCGCGGCCCTGAATGTATTCCACATGGCGCTGCTTCGAAAGCTGTCCTAACCCTCCAGTAAGTTTCTTGACCACGCTCTCTTTCCACGACCTCAGCCGCGCCAGATCGATCTTCGGCGAAGCAAATTCGATCCCCCAATTCTTGGCCTGCTCGGATTCTTCAATCAACTTCGCGACATGCAGCAGCGCCTTCGAAGGAATGCAGCCGCGATAAAGACACACGCCGCCCGGATTCGCCTCGGGATCGATCAACGTGACCTGCATGCCGAGGTCAGCGGCGAGGAAAGCGGCAGCGTAGCCGCCAGGTCCGCCGCCCACGACGGCCACGCGAAGACTGGAATTTTCCGCCATTTTCTTTCTAATGTCCTTTACTGGTCAGCTTTCGCTCTTCAACTTTTTGAAGGATGAGGCTCTCCGAGCAGATTAACGTCCATCGATTTTCGATCTTCTCTGATGCGATAAGGACCGTAGCATAATTTTCTGAGAATAGAATCCGGACGCAAGTGCCAGCTTCCCCACGAAAGTGGAGTATCTCCATTGCAATCGCGGGCGTCTTTCAACGCACCCGCATCGAGTAAGCGCTGAACGGTTTCGGCGCTGGCGAAGGCGGCCGCACGGTGCAGCGGAGTTTCGCCCCTAGTCCGGGCGTCGCGCATGAATCCGCCGGTCTCGACTCCCACCTTGGTCTTGGAGTTTGGATCGGCGCCGTTTGCCAGCAGCACGCGCACCACGCGATCATGGCCGGCGCTCGATGTGCATAAGGCCGAGTGCAGCGGAGTTTCTCCAGTTTCATCTTCGGCTTGATTCACGTCGGCGCCATTCTCAATCAGAAACTGGCAGAGCCGCCAGTGGCCATGAAATGCGGCAGTGGTGAGTCCGCCCGCGAGAGAAGCCAGGGATTCACCGTTCGCCAGCAGGAAGCGGATCGCGCTCACGTCTCCGAAATACGCGCACCATTGAATCAACGAAACGCCATCTTTGCCGGCGGCAGTGGCGGCGTTGCCCTGTGCAAGATAATCAAACACCAGGTCCGTGCGTCCGTCTGCGATCTGGTCAAGAATCGGCATGATCAAAACTGGAGAACGATGAATCTATTTCACGCGGACTGTTATCCCTGCACCGAAAGCAGGAAGGGCTGCTCGAACGCCTCCGCGACCCAGCGCAGAAAACGCGCGGCATCGGCGCCATCGATCAGGCGATGATCGTAGGAGAGCGAGAGCGGCAGAATCAGCCGCGGCTCAAACTTTCCGCCAATCCACTCCGGCTCCATGCGCGAGCGCGAAAGCCCGAGAATCGCGACCTCAGGATGATTCACAATCGGCGTGAACGCCGTGCCCCCAATGCCGCCAAGATTCGTGATGGTGAAAGTTCCGCCTTCCATGTCGGCGAGCGTAATTTTTTTCTCGCGAGCCTTCTGCGAAAGCTGAGACAGCTCGACCGCCAGCTCCACGATATTTTTCTTATCCACATCGCGAATCACCGGAACCAGCAGGCCGCGATCCGTATCCGCCGCAACCCCGATGCTGATGTACTGCTTGTAAATAATTTCTTCCTTCGCCATATCGATGCTGGCGTTAAATTGTGGAAACACTTTCAGCGCGGCCGCGCAGACTTTCAAGGCTATGGCAGTCACGGTCATCTTGCCGCCGGCCTGCTCGGCCTTGGGAGCGAAGCGCGCGCGCAACTGCTCGAGTTCGGTGATGTCGGCGCGGTCATGCTGCGTGACGTGCGGAATCGTGTTCCAGGATTCCGCCAGATGTTCCGCCGTTTTGCGGCGAACCCCGCGCATCGGAACGTGCTCGATCTTTCCCCACTTCGCGAAGTCAGGCAGCTTGGGTTCGATGAAATGTCCGGCGCGCGGCGGCGCTTGCGCGGCCGCAGCCACATTCGTGACCAAAGCTTTGGCGTAGGCTTTGACGTCATCCTCGCTGATGCGTCCGCCAGGACCCGTGCCTTTGACTTCATAAATGTCGACGCCGATTTCGCGAGCCAGACGCCGCGTGCTCGGAGCCGCCGGAACCGGCTCTCGATATTCTGTCCCAGCAACTTTGCCCAATTGCACCGGCATCGAGAACGCCGCGGGTTGCTGCCGGGGCTGATCTGGAGGCAGCGCCTGTTCCTCGGTCTTGCCCTCCGCGCGAATCGCGGCCTGAAATGCCAGCCGCGCGCCGTGCTGCCCGGTTACATGCTCGACGGGCTTGCTCTGCGGTCGAACCGTCTCGGCTTGCGCTGGCGCCCCTCCCTGCAAAGTAAAAATCACCTGCCCGACTTTGATCCTCTCGCCTTCTTTGACCTTCACTTCATTCACAACGCCAGTCACGGTCGAAGGAACTTCCACCACGGCTTTGTCGGTTTCCAGTTCCATCACGGGCTGGCCTTCGGAAACTTTCGCGCCCGGAGCAATCATCAGCCGCACCAGGTCGCCCTCAGAAATATTTTCTCCAAGTTCCTGCAGCCGGAATTCGCCTGCCGCCGGTGCGTCGGTCGATCGAGTGCGCTGCGGCGCGGGCTGAGGTTCAGTTTGCGACGCGCGAGCCGGCTGTGGCTCGGCGGCAACTGCTGTTGCAGTAGAAGGAGAAGTGGAGGTTGCACTGGAAGACGACTGTTTCGCTTGGGCCTTCGCGGAAGGTCTCGCAGGTTCTTCTTTGCGCGGAGCTTCCTTCGCCTCAGTGGCGGAAGCTCCATTATTTTCGGCGGTAAAAATCACCTGGCCGACTTTGATCTTGTCGCCTTCCTTGACCATGATTTTGTCGACGGTTCCACTGATCGACGAAGGCACCTCGACCACCGCCTTATCGGTTTCGAGTTCCATTACCGCCTGGCCCTCGCTAACCGTCGCGCCGGGCGCAATCATCAGCCGCACTAGGTCGCCCTGTTCAATATTTTCGCCAAGTGCGGGGAGTTTGAATTCGATCACTGATTCCATTCCTTATTTATATCTATTCCTGGTTTACTGCGAGTGCTGGCTTCCTCCGCGTCCTCCGCGGCGTTTCTCAGCGCACTCCGCGCTTAAGCTTTTCGCCGCGGCTGCCCGCACAGAATATTTGCCGCCTAGCTGGTAGCCGGGTTCATCTTTTCCGAATCGATCCCCAGATCGCGCACCGCGCCCTTCAAGACTTCCATGCTGATTTTCTCTTCCCGAGCCAGCGCACCCAGCGTGGCCAGCACAATGTGCTTCGCGTCCACTTCGAAAAAGTCGCGCAGCGCCGCCCGGCTCTCACTGCGGCCAAAGCCGTCGGTGCCAAGTGCGACCAGTTGTCCCGGCACCCACTTCGCCAAAGATTCCGGCAGCACCTTCATATAATCGGATGCCGCAATGAACGGCCCCGGCGCATCTTTCAAGGTCTCGGTGACAAACGGAACTCTTGCCGGTTCGCCCGGATGCAGCATGTTCCAGCGCTCGCAATCGTTGGCGTTGCGATAGAGTTCTTTATAGCTGGTCACGCTCCACACGTCGGCGGCCACGCCGTATTTTTCTTTCAGGATCGTCTGCGCCTTGAGCACTTCGTACATAATCGTTCCGCTACCCAGCAATTGCACGCGCAGCTTCGCATCTTGCGCGTCCCCCTCGTTCAATGTGTTGAAGCGGTAAATCCCGCGCAAAATGCCCTCGCGCACGTGCTCGCCCTTCGGCATCTCGGGCATCGGCAGCGGCTCGTTCGTCACGGTGAGGTAATAGAAAATCGATTCCTGGTCCACATACATGCGCTTGATGCCATCCTGAATGATGATGGCAATCTCGTACGCGAACGCCGGATCGTAGGCCAGCAAGTTCGGCACTGGCAGCGCCAGAACGTGACTGTGTCCATCCTGATGCTGCAAGCCTTCGCCGGCCAACGTGGTTCGTCCCGCAGTTCCGCCGACAAGAAATCCGCGGCACCGCATGTCGGCCGCCGCCCAAATCAAATCTCCAATGCGCTGAAACCCGAACATCGAGTAATAAATAAAAAACGGAATCGTGTTGATGCCATGGTTCGCATAAGCCGTGCCCGCCGCGATCAGCGAACACATCGACCCCGCTTCCGTAATTCCTTCTTCCAGAATTTGCCCGTCCTTCACTTCCTTGTAATAAAGGAGCGTGTCCATATCGACCGGCTCGTAAAGCTGCCCCACGCTCGAGTAAATCCCAACCTGCCGGAACAGCGCCTCCATGCCAAACGTGCGCGCTTCGTCAGGGATGATCGGCACGATCAGCTTGCCCAGTTCCGGATCGCGCAACAGTTTCGCCAGCAACCGCACAAAAACCATGGTGGTTGAAGCTTCGCGCCCGTCCGTGCCCTTGAAGAACTCTTCAAAGTACGCTACCGGCACGGACTTCAGCGGCGTAGCCTTCACCGTGCGTTGCGGCATGTACCCGCCCAACTGCTTTCGCCGCGCCTGCATGTATTTGATTTCGGCGCTGTCGTCCGGCGGCCGGTAGAACGGCGCGTTGTGGAGTTCTTCATCCGGAATCGGAATCCCGAATCGCGAACGGAACATCGACAGCTCTTCATCGTTCAACTTCTTTTGCTGGTGCGTAATGTTCTTGCCTTCGCCCGCTTCGCCCAGCCCGTAACCTTTAATAGTTTTGGCCAGGATGATCGTCGGCGACCCCGTATGGTCAACCGCCGCCCGGTAAGCGGCATGCACCTTGATCGGATCGTGCCCGCCCAGTCGCATCCGCGACAGTTGCTCGTCGGAAAGATGCTCCACCATTTTCAAAAGACGAGGGTCCGAGCCGAAAAGACTTTGCCGGAAGTAGGCTCCACTCTCGACAAAATATTTCTGATACTGCCCGTCGCTGATCTCTCCCAAACGCTTGACCAGCAGCCCATCCCGGTCAGCGCGAATCAAACTGTCCCAGTCCGTGCCCCAGACGACTTTGATAACGTTCCATCCCGCGCCGCGGAAGATCGCCTCGAGTTCCTGAATAATTTTTCCGTTGCCGCGCACCGGTCCATCGAGCCGCTGCAAATTGCAGTTCACCACGAAAATCAAATTGTCCAGATTCTCCCGCGAGGCCAGGGTGATCGATCCCAGCGATTCCGGCTCATCCATTTCGCCGTCGCCCAGAAACGCCCAGACCTTTCCGCCGCGCGATTCCTTCAACCCGCGATTCTCCAAATAGCGAATGAAGCGCGCGTGATAAATCGCCTGGATCGGCCCCAGTCCCATCGAAACCGTAGGGAACTCCCAGAAATTCGGCATCAGCCACGGATGCGGATACGAACTCAACCCACCCCCAGGCTTCAACTCGCGACGAAAATTTTCCAGCTTCTCTTTCGGAATGCGTCCTTCCAGATATGCGCGCGCGTAAATCCCCGGCGCGGCGTGCCCTTGAAAATAAACGAAGTCGCGGTCGCCACTCTCGTTGCGCGCCTGAAAGAAATGGTTGAAGGCAACTTCATACAAAGTTGCCGCCGATGCGAACGTGGAAATATGCCCGCCAATGCCTTCCTGAATCTTATTGGCCCGCACCACCATGGCCAGAGCATTCCAGCGCACCAGGCTCTTGATGCGGCGCTCCATCTCCTGGCTGCCGGGGAACGGCGCCTGCTGATCGGATGAAATCGTATTCTGGTAAGGAGTCGTCGCCGAAAACGGAAGATTGACTCCCGCAGCGCGCTTGGCATGCAGTGCGAGTTGCTGCAACAACCGTCCCGCGCGCACCGGGCCCCCGCCCTTCGCCAGCACATAGTCGAGCGAGTCGACCCACTCCCGCGTTTCCAATACTTCTTGACCGTTCGTTTCCGTCTGAGCCACTGATATCTCCGTCTGATTGTGCCGAATGTTCCATGATATTCAATTGCGCAGAATTTTGCTGAACGAAGGTCTACGCCGATGTGGAAATACTTAAAAAATGCTCATGGAGGGACGGACGCATTCGGGAGCCTGAGCGGAGTCGAGGGGTCCAGCGAGCGAAGCGAGCCGCGCGGCGCTACGGCTGCGGTGGCAAAACAAGGCACCGCTGTCGGCTCAGTCCAAACGTTCTACAATGCCACAGGCTTATTCTAGTCCAACAAGCGAGGCCCTAAAATGCGAATCACGCTAATCATCCTAGCCGTAATAGTCATCATCTTCTTAGTCCCGCGCCTAATCTCAGGCTCGCGCGCCGCCGCCGCTCCTACCCCCGGCAGCATCGCCCCTGATTTCTCATTGCCCTCGCAGCAAGGCACTCCCGTCAGCTTGAAGGACTTCCGCAGCCAATGGATCGTCCTCTATTTCTATCCCAAGGATCAGACTCCCGGTTGCACCCGCGAAGCCCACAACTTCCAGGCCGATCAGTCGAAATACGCCGAGCGCCACGCCGTGGTCCTGGGCGTGAGCGTAGACAGCGTAGATTCGCACAAAAAGTTCTGCACCAAAGAGGGACTGAACTTCAAGCTGCTAGCCGATAGCGACGGGAAAGTAAGCCAGTCTTACGGTTCACTCACCAATCTCACGGTAGTAAAGTTTGCCAAGCGCAATACCTTCCTCATCGATCCCGCCGGCAAGGTTGCCAAAACGTACACGAGCGTCGATCCCGCAAAACACAGCGAAGAGGTTCTAGCCGCACTCGATCAATTGCAGAAGCAATAAAAAGCCCGTGTCATCCTGAGGCAGCGGAGTTCCCGGCGATAGCCGGGAACTCCCAACGAAGGATCTATCCAACCCGCCGGCGCCCCTTGGCCGAGGCTGGCCGCGAAGGCCTTACCTAGGACTTGAGCATCCCTGCCGAATATCCTAGAACTGGGATAATATGAGTGACGGGGCGCAACATGGCAGGCGCAAAGCATAACGAAGTTTTCATTCAGAGCTCGGGCAATGTCTTCTCGGATCTTGGCCTGCCCGACGCCAGCGAAAAGCAAACCCGAGTGCGCCTCGCGGTTGCCATCAATCAGATCATCGATGCGCGTCACCTTTCGCAGATTGCCGCGGCGCGACTGCTCCATATAAATCAGCCGAAGATTTCCGCGTTGGCGAATTATCGGTTGGAAGGGTTTTCCGTGGAACGTCTGTTGCATTTTCTAAATGCTCTTGATCGCGACATCGAGATCGTAATCAGAAAGAAGCCCCGCTCTAAGAGGCCTGCGAGAATCGTGGTAACAGGCGCCCAGTTATCGCACGTGGTCTGACGTTATTATCGTGTGGCAAGGTCGCACCCGCCTCTAGCCCTCAAATTCCCAAATTACAAAATTCCCCATTACGAACTTCCTAAATTACCTCAGTAACTTTCGAGTCCATCCCCCACGTTCTACCATGCCTGTGGCTAAAGCTTCAGAGGGGGAGCTGTCGCTATGGGTGATCGTGTCACCCGAGTACCGCAGTCGGGGGAATTAGTACGCGCCAAGACTTTGCGCCGTGCTCTCAAGCGCGGAGCCCCACCCTCATTCGTCCCGCCCGATCTTCCCAATCCCGCCGTCCAGCCGCCTGCGCTCTCCTGGTATTGCGCGGACACCGTTTCCGCAGAAAAGCATTCTGCCGATAAAAATTCGCCACCACAAAGCGCCGAAGAAATTCTCGACCTCCGCCGCCGGTATCTCGAACAACTGTTCGAAAGCGCGCCCAATGCCGCCGTCGTGCTCGACGCCCACTTCCGCACGCAGTGCGTGAACCGCGGGTTCCAGAGCATGTTTGGCTATTCCGCGTCCCAGGCCATGGGCCAACCCATCGACTCGCTGATAGTTCCGCCGGGCCGCGCTCCGGAATCCGATTGGGCTGCGACCTGTCTGCGGCGCGGCGAGCACATCACGCTGGAATCCCAGCGCCGCCGCCAGGATGAATCTCTGGTCGATGTATCCATCTCCGCCGCTCCACTCATCATCGGCGGACGCACCGTCGCCTTCTACGCCATCTATAGCGACATTTCCGAACGCAAGCGCGCCGAGGCGCTCAGCTCCGCTCTCTATCGCGTCGCGGAAAAGGCCAGCGCCGCGCAGGATCTCCAACAGTTCTTCGCCGCCGTTCACGGCATCATCGACGAGCTCATGCCCGCGCGCAACTTCTCCATCGCCATTCTTGATCCAGAATCGCAACTGATAAATTTTCCCTACTTCGTCGACGAGCACGAAGCCGCTCCCGCTCCCGGAAAGCCCGCTCAAGGCCTTCTCGAATTCGTACTGCGAACCGGCGAACCACTGCTCTGCACTCCGGAACTAGCCCAACAAATGCAGAAGCGCGGCGAACTCGAACTCAGCCGCAAGCCTCCGCTGTATTGGTTAGGCGTTCCGCTCAAAATCAACCATCGCGTCCTCGGAGCGCTAGTCCTCAAAAGTTATTCCAAAAACTCGCAATTCCGCGATCGCGATCAGGATGTCCTCACCCTGATCTCGCAGCAATTAGCCGCCGCAATCGATCGCAAGCGTAACGAGCAGGTCCTGCGCCGCTCCGAAGTTCGCTACCGCTCTCTCGTGCAAACCGCCGTCTACGGAATCTACCGCTCCAGCCTCGACGGCCGCTTTCTAGACGTCAACCCAGCTCTGATCGGAATGCTGGGCTACAACTCCGCCGACGAGATATTGGCGCTAGATCCGCAAAAAGAAGTCTTCGTCGATTCCGCCGAATACTCTCGCCTGGTCGACGAATTCCGCCGCAGCGGCCGCATGGATGGCTTTGAAGTTCGCTGGAAGCGCAGGGACGAAGGCATCATCACCGTCCGCATCAGCGGACGCGCCGTAGCCGGCGGCGACGAACCCTCCGACGTTCTCGAAGCCATCGCCGAAGACATCACTGAGCGCCGTCTGCTCGAAGATCAATTCCGCCAGGCCCAGAAAATGGAAGCCGTAGGCCGCCTCGCCGGAGGCATCGCTCACGACTTCAACAATCTGCTCATGGTCATCAGCGGCTACACCGAAGTTTTGCTCGACCAGCTAACGCCAGGCCATCCGCTGCACGCCAAAGCGGAAGCCATTCAGCAAGCCTCCGATCGCGCCACCACGCTAACTCGCCAGCTTCTGGCTTTCAGCCGCAAACAGCTTCTCGAACTCAAGGTCATCGACGTCAACGCCATCGTCACCGACATGGAGCGTCTCCTCCGCCCGCTCATCGGCGAAGATATCGAACTCACCACCAGCCTCGCTCCCAACATCGGCTGCACCCGCGCCGATGCCGGCCAGCTCGAGCAGGTCATCATGAATCTGGTGGTCAACGCCAAAGACGCTATGCCGAGCGGCGGCAAAATCTCCATTCGCACCGACGGCGTAAACCTCGACGATTCCTACCGCCCCGAAAACACTTTCATCAAAAACGGCCCCTACGTAATGATCTCCGTCAGCGACAACGGCCAGGGCATGGACCGCGAAACCCAGGCCCGCATCTTCGAACCATTCTTCACCACCAAAGAAAAAAACAAAGGCACCGGCCTCGGACTCTCCACCGTCTACGGCATCATCAAGCAAAGCGGAGGCTACGTCTTCGTGCAAAGCGAACTCGGCCGTGGCACCATCTTCACAATTTATTTTCCCCGCGTCGACGAACC
>JBEKJF010000169.1:0-9828 GCA_050011375.1 Candidatus Sulfotelmatobacter sp. | reverse complement strand
AAAAATACGGCCGCGATAACGTCGAGCAGATTATTACTTTCGGCACCATGGCCACGAAGGCCGCGATTAAAGACGTGGGCCGCGCCATGGATATTCCTTATGCCGATGTGGACCGCATCGCGAAGATGGTGCCCACGCAGTTGAACATCACCATCGAGCAGGCCATTGAGGATTCGCCACAACTCCGGGAGGCAATCGAGAAGGATGCGCAGATTCGCGAATTGATCGAGACCGCGAAAAAGCTGGAAGGACTGGTGCGCAACTCCGGCGTGCACGCGGCGGGAGTTGTGATCTCGCCGCGGCCGTTGACGGAACTGGTTCCGCTGCACAAGACCAAGAACGACGAAATTGTGACTGCCTTCGACATGGTCGCCATCGAGAAGTTAGGCCTGTTGAAGATGGATTTTCTTGGGCTGACCACGCTGACGATTCTGACCGATGCGTTGAAGCTGATTATGCAGACTCGGGGAACGCCGATCGCTCTTGAAAATGTTCCGCTGGAGGATGCGGAGACTTATCAGAAGGTCTTCCACAAGGGATTGACCTCAGGCGTGTTTCAGTTTGAATCCCACGGGATGCGGGACGTGCTGCGCAAGTATCAGCCGAATTCGATTGAGGATCTGACGGCGCTGAATGCGCTTTATCGTCCGGGGCCGATCCAGGGCGGAATGATCGACGATTTCGTGGATCGCAAACATGGGCGCAAGAAAGTGGAGTACGAACTGCCGGAGCTGAAAGAGATTTTGGCAGAGACGCTGGGCGTGATTGTCTATCAGGAGCAGGTGATGCAGATCGCGAACCGGCTGGCCGGCTACTCGCTGGGTGAGGCCGATCTGTTGCGGCGCGCCATGGGTAAGAAAAAAGCTGAGGAGATGGCGCAGCAGCGCGAGCGTTTTGTGGAAGGCGCGGCGCAGAGAAAGTTTCCTCCGAAGAAGATTGAGAAGATTTTCGATCTGATGGCTCAGTTTGCGGGGTACGGATTCAACAAGTCGCACTCGGCCGCATACGCGCTCCTGGCTTATCACACGGCTTATTTGAAGACGCATTACCCCGTCGAGTTTATGGCGGCGTTGCTGACCTCGGTGACCGGCAGCACCGATGACGTGGTGAAGTACATCAACGAGTGCCGCGAGATGGGGATTGCGGTGGAAGCGCCGGACATCAATGTTTCGGATGCGAACTTCACTCCGCATGGAGAGGCGATTCGATTTGGGCTGGCGGCGGTGAAGAACGTTGGCGGCAATGCGATTGAGTCGATTGTGGCGGCGCGGAAGAAGCTGGGACGGTTCAAATCGATTTACGAATTTTGCGAGAACGTCGATCTCAGATTGCTCAACAAGCGCGTGCTGGAGTCGCTGATCAAGAGCGGGGCCATGGATTCGATGGGACGCCGCGCGCAACTGATGACGGTTTTGGATCGCGCCATGGAGCGTGCACAGAAGACGCAGCGCGACGTGGAGTCTGGGCAGCACGGGCTGTTTGGAGTGTTTCAGCAGGAAGAGACTGAGGCGAACAACGACAAGCTGCCGAATATTCCTGACTGGGACGAGCAAGCGCGTCTTGCGGCGGAGAAAGAGATTCTCGGGTTCTTCATCAGTGGACATCCGCTGGAGAAATACAAGGACAAGCTGCAGGACTTGCAGGCGCTGCGGATCGATGAGGTTGCCGCGATGACGCGGTCGACTGGCAAGGATGAGACGATCGCGACGGCTGGAATTATCTGCAATGTGCGGGTGCAGAAGTCGAAGCGCGGGGAATTTTATGCGCAGGCTACGCTCGAAGATATGTCGGGTTCGATCGACATGATTGTTTTTCCCGAGGCGTATAAACGTCTCGGAGACAAAGTGAAGCTGGAAGTTCCGGTGCTGGTGAAGGCTGGAGTGAGAATTGAGGAAGGAACGAATCCGAAGATTACGGCGGCCGAGATCATGCCGCTGGAGGACGCTCGGGTTCCGCTGCCGCGTGCGATCCGCATTCGCTTGCCACTAGAAACTGCGGGCGAAACTACGGTGGACGACCTTCACGTGCTTTTTCGCGAACGCAAAGGTGACGCGCGAGTGTTGTTCGATGTGGAACGCGCAGGGGATTTCATGGTGGTGATGGAAGCGGAGGGTTATAATGTGCTGCCAGACCGCAACTTCATCGCTCGAGTGGAACAGTTGTGCGGGCGCGGTAGTGTGCGGGTGATCAGTTGAGTTCGTCGGCGCGAGCGAGCTCGTTACAGCTCATGAACCCCATTCAAAAGGCGCAGCAGGAACTGGATCAGATCGAGCGCCAGGTGGCTCTGATTGAAGCGAACGCCGGACAGAACGAAGGGACGCGGAAGCAACTCGATAAGTTGCAAGAGCGCGTTCGAATTCTCATGGAGGAGATGAAGGGTCTGCAAACCGCGTGGCAAAAAACGGAACTGGCCCGGCATCCGCAGCGTCCGCAGACGCTCGACTACATCGAGCGCGTGTTCACGGACTTCAGCGAGATTCATGGCGACCGCAGCTTTGGAGATGATGCCGCCGTGATCTGCGGCATGGCTCGTTTTCATGGCGAGGAAGTTCTGGTGATCGGTACGCAGAAGGGGCGGGACATGAAGCAGCGCGTGTACCGCAATTTTGGCACGCCGCATCCTGAGGGTTATCGTAAGTCGATACGGATTATGCAGGTGGCGGAGAAGTTTCGCCGGCCGATTTTTACGCTGGTGGATACCGACGGCGCTTATCCTGGAATTCACGCGGAAGAGCGCGGACAGGCGGAAGCGATTGCCTACAACTTGCGCGAGATGGCGCGACTGGAAGTGCCGATCATTGCGACGGTGATTGGAGTTGGGGGAAGTGGCGGAGCACTGGCGATTGCCGTCGCCGACCGTGTGCTGATGATGGAGAATTCGGTCTACTCGGTGATTTCTCCCGAGGGCTGTGCTGCGATCATGTGGCGCGATGCAACCAAGAAAGAGTTGGCGGCGGAAGCCATGCGCATCACGGCTACCGATCTCAGCGAACTGGGTTGCATTGACGACATTGTTCCCGAGCCGGAAGGCGGAGCGCATCGGGATTATGAAGCGGCGGCGAATTTGCTCGATGTGAGTTTGCAGAAACATTTCGCGGAGTTGAAGAAAATGCCGCTGCCGGAGTTGCTTTCGTCGCGATACGATAAGTTCCGCACGATGGCTCAGTATTTCAAGACGGAGTAAAGAAATCCGCGGCGATCTTCGATAGTGGCGCAGTTTTGGCTGACGCGTTGGGCGGGTCAAGCGGGAGATCCTTCGCTACGCCTCAAGAACGGCTCCGCTCAGGATGACAGTTTCATAAAAATCCAATCTGCATCACTACCTAATCTTCTTCCCAGCTCTCGTTCCCAAATAGGTTCCTCCCGGCTTCCGGCGGGCAATTTCGCGTGCCGTGGCTGGGCAATCGCCGTATAATAGTAAGTTCCCCCCAAGCAGGAGTTCTGGCGGATCACTCCGCCCCAATCGAAGGAAGGTGCAGGGATGGCTACTACGGATATTGCGCCCCAGGGTACTGGCGGGCAGTTGGGACGCAAACGCATCGTTAACGACATGAGCATTCAGGTTGCGACCGTGAATGGCTCGGGCTCGCAAAGTTCGAATACGGTTCTGCTGCGGGCGATTTTTCAGATGGGCGTGCCGATTTCGGGCAAGAATCTTTTTCCTTCGAACATTGCCGGGCTGCCGACCTGGTATACGATTCGCGCCAACAAAGATGGCTACATTGGCCGCAAGAAAGAAATTGATTTCCTGGTGGCGATGAATGCCGAGACTGCGCAGGACGACGTAATGTCGCTAGCGGCGGGAGCGTCGGTACTTTATGACGAGCCGCTCGGGCTCGACAAGCTGCGCAACGATTTGATTTTTTATTCGGTGCCTTACGACAAACTGGTGGCGGCGGTTTGCCCTGAGGCGAAGCTGCGCAAACTCGTAAAGAACATGGTGTACGTGGGCGTGGTCGCGCAGCTTCTCGAAATCGAGATGGGCGAAGTGGAGAAGGCGATCCGCAAGCAGTTTGCAGCGAAGGTGAAGGCGGCAAACCTGAATCTGGCTGCAGCGCAGGCGGGATTCGATTATGCGAAGGCGAGCCTGCAGAAACGCGGGGCGTTCTACATCGAGCGCATGGACAAGACCGCGGGGAAGATCATCATCGACGGCAATTCGGCTGCGGCGCTGGGCTGTATGTTCGCCGGATGCACTGTTGTGACGTGGTATCCGATCACGCCATCGTCTTCGCTGGTGGAGACGATGATTGATTACATGAAGGATTATCGCATTGGCCCGGATGGCAAAGCGACGTTTGCCATTGTGCAGGCGGAGGATGAACTGGCGGCGATCGGCATGGTGATTGGCGCGGGATGGGCGGGAGCGCGCAGCATGACGGCCACCGCGGGCCCGGGCATTTCGTTGATGGCGGAGTTTGCGGGGTTGGCTTATTACGCGGAAATTCCAGGAGTGATCTGGGATATTCAGCGGGTTGGGCCTTCGACTGGCCTGCCGACGCGAACTTCGCAGGGCGACATTCTTTGTACAGCGTTTCTTTCGCACGGCGATACCAAACACATCATGCTGATTCCGAACTCGGCGGCAGAATGTTTCAGCATGGCTTCCGACGCCTTCAATCTGGCGGAGCAATTTCAGACGTTGGTCTTTGTCATGTCCGATCTTGATCTGGGGATGAATAACTGGATGTCGGATCCGTTTGAATATCCGACTACTCCGATCAAGCGCGGCAAGGTTTTGGACCGGGCGGATCTGGAGAAGTTGGGCGGGTTTGCGCGCTACAGAGATCTGGATGGGGATGGCGTGGGTTATCGCACGTTGCCGGGAACGGAGCATCCTGCGGCGGCTTACTTTACGCGAGGCAGCGGTCACAACGATAAATCCAATTACAGCGAGCGGCCGGACGATTACGAAAATAATATGGAGCGGCTCAATCGCAAGTTTGAGACAGCGCGATCGTTTGTGCCGCGGCCGGAGATTCTTAAGGGCGAAAAAGCGAAGATTGGAATCATCGCTTATGGAACGTCGCACTGGGGGATTATCGAAAGCCGCGATCAGTTGCGCAATGAGTATGCGATTGAGACTGATTATCTGCGGCTGCGGGCTTATCCTTTTACGCGCGAAGTGCATGACTTTATCGAGCAGCATGAGCGCGTGTACGTGGTCGAGCAGAATCGCGATGCGCAGATGCTGACTTTGCTCAAGCTTGATTTGAAACCTGAACTGACTACGCGGCTGCGCAGTATCAGCCATCTCGACGGATTGCCGCTCGATGCGCGTTCCGTCACAGACGAACTCAGCACCATGGAGGGTAAGTAAATGGCGACTACGCCTACGGCAGAACCGAAATCGAACCGCATTGGCCTGAGTGTTCTCGACTACAAGGGTGGCAAGACTACTTTGTGCGCCGGCTGCGGGCATAATGCTATTTCAGAGCGCATCATCGAAGCCATGTATGACATGGGAGTGCAGCCGGAGCGGGTTGCGAAGCTGAGTGGGATTGGGTGCTCATCGAAGAGTCCCGCTTATTTTATGAACCGGTCGCACAGTTTTAATTCTGTGCATGGACGCATGCCGTCGGTCGCGACTGGAGCGATGTTGGCGAATCGCAATCTGATTGCTTTGGGCGTTAGCGGCGACGGTGACACGGCTTCGATCGGCATTGGGCAGTTTGTTCACCTCATGCGCCGTAATCTGCCGATGATTTACATCATCGAAGATAACGGAGTGTACGGTCTTACCAAGGGGCAGTTTTCCGCAACTGCTGATTTGGGGTCGAAGTTGAAGTCGGGCGTGATCAACGATCTTCCTCCGATCGATACTTGCGGGCTGGCCATCGAGTTGGGGGCGACGTTTGTTGGGCGGTCGTTCTCCGGCGACAAGCGGCAGTTGAGCACGATGCTGAAGGCCGCGATTGCGCATCACGGTACCGTGATGCTCGATGTGGTTTCGCCTTGCGTGACGTTTAACGATCATGAGGGTTCGACGAAGTCTTACAAGTATGTGAAGGATCACGAAGAGACTTTGCAGGAGATGAGCTTCGTCCCGCACTTCGAAGAGATTGATGTGGAGTACGATCCGGGGACGACGGTCAACGTCACGATGCACGACGGTTCCAGCTTGCGTTTGCGGAAGTTGGAGGAGGATTATGATCCGACGAACCGGATTGCGGCTATGACCCGCTTGAGTCAGGCTCATGAACACGGCGAAGTTTTGACCGGGGTGTTCTACGTGAACACCAAGGCGCCAAGTTTTCTCGACATGCTGAATATGGTCGATCAGCCGCTGGCTACGCTGCCGGAATCGGTTACGCGGCCGGGCAAGGCAGCGCTGGAAGCGGCTATGGAAGAGTTGCGGTAAAACGGGCTTCGGCTGTGGGCTCCGCGCTTGGGCCGCCGAAAAGAAAAGCAGGTTCCTCACCCGGCCTTCGGCCCGGTTCGGAATGACAGAATTTTGGAGAGGGTTCGGCCGAGGCTCGATCGCCGAAGCCCGAAGCCCGGTCCGGTCTATTTCGGCGAGGTCGAACTTCCAGACTGCAAGCCTAGTCCTGATCCGTAGTATTCCGCCAAGGCCTTCCGTTCTTCTTCCGTGAGCAAGGCTGCAATCGTGCGCATGGGTTCGTTGATGTCGTTGGTCCGAGTTCCGTTTGCGAATGCTTCTAGTTGGATCAGAATGTAGTCGGCGTTTTGGGTCATGAGCGACGGAACTCCGGGGCGATAGGCTACCGGGCCATGACAGGCCTGGCACGGCGGAATGCCGCGCTCGCCGTCTCCGAAGGAAACCAGGTGCGTCGCGATTGCCGCGTGACCCTGATCGGGCCGGGATTGCGGAAAGGCTCGATTGTCCTGGGGATCGGTGAAGACGGGCAGCCTGGAGAAGTACGCTACCACGTCGGCTTCGTCGCGGGTCGAGAGCGAAGCTGCTATGGGATCCATGGCGTGGGAGAGACGTTTCTGAGTTCGGAAATCTTCCAATTGCTTCCAGATTGCGAGTTTGTTCAGGCCCGCCAGGTTCGGAGTCGACGCTCTTGCGCTGAAACCTTCGTCTCCATGGCAATGGCCGCACCTTTTTGCCAGCAGCAGCCCGCGAAAGGCATCTCCGGAAGACGCCGCCGCTATCGTTTCTGGCGTCCAAGCTACATTGGATGGAACTCGATCTGGGGGACTAGCGCCCGCCTGGAGCAAGAGCGCACATGCGGCCAGTGTGACAAGAAGTGTAAAGCCCAAAGTCAGCGCGGCCTTGGGGCGCGGAAGATTCGCGGCAGAAGCCGCAGGCCGGTTATTGCGCAGCACAGGTTCCTCTTTCTCCGGGCTGCAGGGCGGGGAACTGATCGCGCGGCACAACTTTCACTTCTGATCGCATAGCGTAATGTCCTGCACCGCAAAATTCGCGGCAGACGGTTTTGTAGTCGCCGGCCTTGGGAAACTGAAGTTGAGTCTGGCTTACCGTGCCCGGCAAGACTTTCACTGCATAGTCAGTACCGTTGAATGTGAGCGAGTGCACGGCGTCGGCGCTGGTGATGCGAAGATGAACCGGAACTCCAACAGGAACCACGATGCAGTGCGGGATGAACAGGTATTGCTGCGCGATCATGCGCACGGTGACCGAGCCGTCTGAATTTTGTTCGGTTCCTAGATTGTTCTCTACGAACTCTCCCGCCAGGTGCAGCGACAGAGGATCGACGTGATGGCCCCTCAGTAAATGCAGAAGAGGAACGTCGATCTGGTAGTAGCGCGTGGCAGGGATCAGGCTCAGGGCGAATGCCCAGAGGAACAACGTTCGCAGCTTTCGCCAGTTCACAGGTCGCTCGATTTACTGGGCAGCTTCCAGTTCTTTCAACACGGCGCTGCAACGCTCGCAGACTGTCGGATACGTTTTGTCCTCGCCAACGCGGGTTGAGTAATTCCAGCAGCGCTCGCACTTGGCTCCATCCGCTTTCTTCACTTCGACGTGTACGCTTGCTGTGCCATTGCCGGAGGCCTGAGTCAGCGTTGCTGCGGAGACGATGAACAGATAACGCAGTTCGTCAGCGTGGCGAGACAGTACGGAATAGATTGTGTCAGGAGCAGAAATGCTAACTTGGGCCTCGAGGCCGGTGCCGATGAGCTTATTGTTGCGCGCTTCTTCGAGCGCTTTGAGAACCTCATCGCGGACGGAACGAAGCGTTATCCAATCCTGAGCGGACTTCTCATCGCAGGCAGCGCCGTTCGCGCCAAGAATTTCCGCCGCGGAAGGGAACAGCGCGAGGTGCACGCTTTCGCCTCGTCCCGTGGTCTTCGGCAAGTAATCCCAAACCTCTTCTGAGGTGAAGCTCATGATGGGAGCAAGGAGACGAACCAGAGTTTCTCCGATATGCCAGATCGCGGTTTGCGCGCTGCGGCGCTTGGGTGACCTCGGCGCGGAGATGTAAAGGCGGTCTTTGAGTACGTCGAAATAAAACGCGCTCAGGTCGACGATAC
Source organism: Candidatus Sulfotelmatobacter sp. (assembly GCA_050011375.1). GTDB lineage: Bacteria > Acidobacteriota > Terriglobia > Terriglobales > Acidobacteriaceae > Sulfotelmatobacter. The sequence continues at coordinate 1,368 of JBEKJF010000169.1, read as the reverse complement.
AAAAATGATTCAGGCGATGATAGATTTTGTGGAAGGCGAACTCGTCATACGAAGTGCGCACATCGGCGGCGAAGGCCTGCGTCTGACATAGCATGTACTGATCGAGTGGTTCCATGTTCTCGAATGCAACTGCATCGTCCTCGGGATTGAAGTCTCCTAGATTTCCGAGGATGTAGCGGAAGGTGTTGCGAATCTTGCGATAGTTTTCGGCGACCGTCAGCATGAGGCGCTCTGAGCCGACGACGTCTTCACGGAAATCGACCGACGCTACCCACAAGCGAACGACTTCTCCACCGAGCCTGTTCGCAATGTCGACAGGGTCTACGTCGTTGCCACGCGACTTTGACATGGCCTGGCCTTTTTCGTCGAGCGTCCATCCCGGCGTGACTACATTTTTGTACGGCGGAGTTCCGTGCGTGCCCATGGCGCAAAGCAATGACGATTGGAACCAGCCGCGATATTGGTCGCCGCCTTCGAGATAAAGATCGGACGGCCAGGGATACGTGGGCTCATCGGCGATGAGCGCGAGGTAGCTTGCGCCGGATTCGAGCCATACGTCGAAGATGTCGGTTTCCTTCTCGAACTTCGCGCCGCCGCAGTGCGGGCATTTGGTGTCTGCGGGAAGAAGCGAGTCAGGTTCGGATGTGAACCAGGCATCGGCGCCAGAGCGCGCGAACAGTTCAACGACTTTCTTGTTGATTGCGTGATCGTTGAGCGGCTTGCCGCAGCCTTCGCACAGAAAAACTGCAATAGGCACGCCCCACACGCGCTGCCGGGAGATGCACCAATCGGGGCGCGTCGCGATCATGTTTGAGAGCCGCTCTTCGCCCCATGCGGGATCCCACTGCACGTGTTTGATTTCTGCGAGCGTGTGCTGGCGCAGAATGTCGTCCTTGGACTTCTCACCCGGCATGGGCGTTTCCATCGAGATGAACCACTGCTCGGTAGCACGAAAAATGACGGGATTGTGGCAGCGCCAGCAGTGTGGATAGGAGTGCTCGGTTTTTTCCGCATGAAGAAGAGCGCCGCGGCTTTTGAGCAAGTCGATGATCGGCTGATTGGCTTCCCAGACACGCTTGCCGGCGTATTCCGAAAGGCCGTTGCGCAGAATGCCTTTTTCGTCGACGTTGCTGGTGGCGTCGAGACCATACTTCATGCCGGTGATGAAGTCTTCAGCGCCGTGCGAGGGCGCGGTGTGGACTACGCCGGTGCCGGTGTCCATGGTGACGTAGTCGGCCAGTACGCCTAGAACTTTGCGGTCGAGAAATGGGTGCTGGAAATTGAGGCGTTCGAGTTTGCGTCCGGGGAAGTGGGCTAGTTCGCTCGGGTTCGCAAGACCGCATTTCGCGGCGGCGTCTTTCGCGAGCT
>JBEKJF010000168.1:0-10166 GCA_050011375.1 Candidatus Sulfotelmatobacter sp. | reverse complement strand
AATGCCGCACTGGACAAACGCCAAAAGAAGAACCAGTAGTCTTCCGAGCAGAACGGAATTTCCCGCTGTTCCCATAGTTAGGCCGATGCTGCCAAGACTCACATCCCTGCCCGTAAACTCACGAGACTGCGGCGAGTGCCCAGGGAACAATGCCCATTTCTCGCGCAAAGAGCGCGCGAGAAATGGGGCACCCTCCAGTTTAGCGAAGGTCGGGGCTCGCGCAAATAACAGCAGGTTCCTCACCGCGCCTTCGGCTCGGTTCGGAATGACAAACATTTCGTTTTCGGTGTGAATACGTCGTACTGGCGGGCTGAGATTTTTTCGAGCAGCTTGCGATAGATGTTTACCAGCACCCACAGTGCGGGCTGGCTGTCTTCGGAAATATAAGGGATCAGTTGTTCGCCAGCCTGGTAGAACTCGCGCGCTCGGTCGGCCTCCAACTCCAGCAGCGGGCGGAAGCGGGCTGGGTCAGGCGCGGAAAGCAGATCGGCGGCTGACAAGCCAAACTTTGCCAGATCTTCTTCGGGTAAATAGACGCGGCCCATGGCGGCGTCTTCTTTCACGTCGCGGATAATGTTGGTCAGCTGGAAGGCTAGGCCGCACTGCTCGGCGAGCGGCTCGGCGGCGGGGTCGCGGTATCCGAAAATGTGAATGCAGACCAGGCCTACTACCGACGCCACTTTGTAGCAATACTCTTTTAGATCGTCGAAGTTGCGGTACTGCACGGTCAGGCCGGAGGTTGCGGAGGAGCGCGCTGCTTCACTCTGCAATCCCGGTTCCAAGTCCATGGCTGTGCCCGTCGCGAGATCATCGAGCAGGCCTGCGGGAATGTTGTAGCGGCGTTGCGCATCTGTTAGCGCAAGCAGAATTGGATCGTCGCTGGGATCGCCTTGTTGCACGCGGTGCAATGCTGCTAGCCAAGTCGTCAGCTTGAAGCGGCGCTCTTCGAGGCTGAGGCTTGGATCGTCGGCAATGTCATCGCAACGGCGCATGAAGGCGTAGACGGCGCAGAGGGCCTGACGTTTGTGTTTCGGCAGCACGAGGAATGCGTAATAAAAATTCTTTGCGTTGCTGCGCGTGATGCCGCGGCACACTGAATACGCCATAGTGAGCTGCGCCGGGGCAGGGCTCCACGGAATGGGGACGGGCTGGGCTCCGGCGCTCATTTCCGGCTTCCGCTTTCCGGCTTCCGGCTTCCGGGGGCGGCTCCTCGCAGCTTGCCTAGCGCGGCTCGGGCTACCAGCGCCAGTTTTCGAGGCTTCGAGATGACTGGGCGGCGGCCTAACACCGCATAATTCTGGCGCTCGATGGCGTTTAATATTTCCTGGCCGCCGCGGCTGAAGAGTTCGAGGTCTACCGCTAATTCTTTATCTACTTTGCCGACCAGCGGCAAGCCGCGGTCGAACCATTCGCGGGCGCGCTCGACTTCGAACTTCATCATCTCGCGGAACGCGGGCGTGTTGCGGTTCTGCCGGATGTCTACTTCAGTTACCGAGTAATGGCGCAGGTCTTCGAGCGGCAAATAGATTCGGCCTTTGGCGTAGTCAGTGGTCACGTCTTGCCAGAAGTTCGCCAATTGCAATGCGGTGCAGGTGTAGTCGGAAAGTTTTTGGCGTTCGGCATCGCCGAGGCCGCACAGGTAGAGCACAAGATGACCTACCGGATTCGCGGAGTAGCGGCAATAAGCGAGGACATCCTCGAAGGTTTCGAAACGCGCGATGGTTTGATCCTGGCGGAAGGCGATCAGGAGGTCGGAGAACTCGTGCTTGGGGATTTCGAACTTTCTTACTGTTTCTTTTAGAGCTACAAAAACTGGATGGCGCGGATTGCCTTCGTAGCAGGCGTTGAGCTGCTGTTGCCATTCATCGAGCAGGGTTAGAGATGCGGTTGCGTCTCCGACTTCGTCGCCGAGATCGTCGGAGATGCGGCAGTAGGCATAGACGTTGAGGAAATCCTGGCGCAGTTTTTTTGGTAGGAACCAGGTTGCTACGGAGAAGTTTTCGTAGTGGGTACGGGCCAAGTGCCGGCAGTATTCTTGAGATTGTTCTAGCGATGGGGCGGACGCCGGGATCGCATAGGCGGCGGGCAGGCGACTCCAGCCGTTTGTGGCGGCGGGCGAGCGCTGGGATTCGCTGGCGATTGGAGTCACGTTAAGAGCATCCTTGTTTATTGAGCCAAAGCCTGAGCATCGTGAGATCTCCCTGCATCGCTGGAGGTAAGGACAAAGTGCAGGGATCCTTCGCTTCGCTCAGGATGACAAACTTCTTTACGACAGTCCGTCTTTATGACGCGGCTGGCAGTCGTTCAACGCCAATCTTTCAGTGTCAATCTTTCAGCGTTAATCAGTGGCCGGGAATGATTGCGGTTTTGATGTCGCCCCCGCGGTTCAGCATGTGGCGCAGCACTTTTTGCAAGCTCGATAGCGGCGCTTCGCCGGTGATGTAGTCGGTAGGACGAATCTTTTTCGCCGCGATCAGGCCGAAGGCGCGGCGCACGGTTTCCGGCGTGTGATGGAACGTGGCCTTGAGCGTGATCTCGCCATAGTGCAGGCGGTTGGTGTCGAGTTGCACCTTCGATCCGCTGGAGCATCCACCGAAGAAGTTTACGGTGCCGCCTTTGCGGACCATCTCGACCGTCCACTCCCATGCTTCGGGACGGCCTACGGCTTCGATCACGACATCGCAGCCGCGCTTTTGCGGGGTCAGCGCGCGCACGGCCTCCACGACATTTTGCACCTTGGTGGTCTGCACGATTTCGTGCGCGCCCATGTGTTTGGCGGCTACGACCTGTTCGTCGCGCTTCACGACTGAGATGACGTTGCAGCCGATGGCGCGGGCTACCTGAACGAACATCAATCCAATAGGGCCGCCACCGATGATGGTGACGGTGTCTCCTATCTCGACTCCGGTTTCGTGCAAGCCGCGCAACACACAGGCCAGTGGCTCGGTCATGGCGGCGTCTTCGAAACTCACGCCGGAGGGGATGACGAGCATATTCGCTTCCACGATGCGGCGCGGGACGCGGATGTATTCTGCATAGGCTCCGTTGTTGAAGAGCAAGTCTTCGCAGAGATTTTCCTGGTGCTTCGAGCAGTAGAAACACATCTGGCAAGGCGCCGAATTGAGCGCTACCACGCGCTGGCCTTTCTTGAAGCTGAGGACGCCTTCGCCGACTTCTTCGATCACTCCGGCGAGTTCGTGGCCGAAGAGGGCGGGAGGAACGATCATGCGCGCGTGATAGCCCCGCTGGTAAACCTTGAGGTCGGTACCGCAAGTGAGCGCCACTTGCACTTTGACCAGAACCTCGCCCTTTTCGACGCGAGGGATGGGCACGCGCTCAATTTTTATATCTTCTTTGCCGTACAGGACGGCAGCTGTCATTTTTCCATTCACTGATTGCTTCCTTGCTTTGGAACCGTGTTTACAGTGCGGTCTGCGTTCTCTTTCGCCCCTTTGGGGCTTGTTCTGACAACACTGAGCGACCCACAGCTTACGCCGTGGGCTGCATTCTTGCGCCGCTTCGCGGCTGATGTCCCCGTCATAACCAAGCCATCCCCGGCTGAATCACAATCTTCATCGAGGCAGGCTGCGGATGAGCTGCCAGTTCCAATGCTGCCGCACTCTCTTGCAACGGGAACCGGTGGCTGATCAGCTGTTCCAGATCCATTTCCTTATTCATCACAAATTCAACTGACTCTCCCTGCAAATCCACAGACGCGCTATAAGAACCGACCAGCGTCTTTTCATCGACGCAGATCGCAGCCGGATCCACGACCACCTCGCCCCGCTGGGTCTGCGCAAATAACAACACACGCCCGCCGGCGCGAACCGCATCCATCGCGGGACGAATCAGGGCGTTGCTGCCTACCGCTAAGATTACAGCGTCGGCACCCCGTCCTTCTGTCTGCTCCCGCACAGAGCGAACTGCGTCCTGCTGCGATGCGTCGATCAGATTCTCGAATCCAAGGCTTTTACTTATTCTAAGCCTCTCGGGATACAAATCGGAAGTAATAACCGTGGCCCCCGCCCGACGTGCCAGGACACTTAATATGATGCCGATGGGACCCTGCCCGATGGCCAGAACGGTTTCGCCGGCCTGCAGGCGCAGGGCTTCGATTCCCTTCATGCAGGTATTTACCGGCTCTACGAAACTGGCTTGTTCGAAGGAAACGCCCTGCGGGATTTTCACCGTCCCTTGCTCGACGATCCAATCCATCACGCGGACATATTCGGCGAAGCCTCCACCGGAAGGCTCGAAGCCAGCGGTGCATCCCACCTTCTTATAACTCGTACATTGCGCGAAAGTTTTGTGGCGGCAGTAATAACACGTACGGCAGGGGATGTGATGAAAAACTACGACGCGATCTCCAGGCGCGAACTTGGTTACTCCTGCGCCCACGGCCGCGACTATGCCGGAGGTTTCATGGCCGAAGATGCGGGGCGCGGAATGGGAGCCGGTGGCGATCTTTTTCAGGTCGGTGCCGCAAACGCCGCAGGTATGCACTCGGACCAGCAATTCTCTGGCGGCAATCTCAGGGACGGGAACAGTTTCCAGGCGGACATCGTTTACGCCGCGGTAAACGGCTGCGAGCATGGTCGCGGGAATCGACTGGCTGCGCTGCTCGATTTCGAGTTGTCCGGCAATCCCCATCAGTAGTTAGATGAAGTTTACTTTGTCTTGGCTTCACGCGCTATTTTGCGGGAGGGTCCGCCTGCCTGGGATCGGATTGCCTCGGATCCGTGTTGCGGAAATCCACCGAGACGGTCATCGAGTCCAGATAAGGCGAGTCCGGCGGCGTGAAGTGATACGCCTTCACTTGCAGCACCACGTAAAAACTTTCTACTTTAATCAATCGTACGGCGCCCACGGGAACAAAGGCGAAACGGCTGGGGTCAAGCTGCCATAGTGAACCTTTCGTTGTGCCCGCGGGGTCATCGGACGGCGCGGGCGACGACAGGAGCACGTTGTCGTAAATCGTATGGCGCAGGTCGCCGAGCTTCACATACCAGGCTGTGACTTTATTGTCCCCGGGCGGGATGTGCGGAACGATCGAGAAGGTGTAGCGATCTGCGCCACGGGAATCTTTGATGCGCTCGCGGTAGGTTGCGTCTTGCAGGTTGAGTCTGGCTTCGAAAGTTTCTTCTACTACGTGGCCTGTGCCCTGTCGAAAGCTTTCCGCATAGACTGTGGAGCTGGGCGATTGCGCGGAGAGGCGCGACGCCATGCATAGAGCAATCGAAAGCAGCAGCGTCTTAAGCTGCAAATTTATACGCATTCTTATTCGCGACCTCCAAGACGTGATCCGCTCGCTGTTATTCCCGGACTGGATGATACCGAAGTCGCGGCAATATTTTCTGTTGAGTCTCCTGATGATTGGCTAAGTTCTTGTTGGAGGCGCTGCAAATGCTGGCCCAGCGCCTTCGCAGCTTTGCGGCTGTTGCTGGCGAGTTGTGCGACTCGCGGCCACAGCCATGGACGCAATGCCGCGTAGAACGCAAAGCTGGCTGTCCTGAACCGGCCTTGTGAATCAATGAAGCGCGCGGTCTGCGGCATTTCGAAATTTGATTCGTCGGATATCGCTTTGATCGCGGCGAAGGGAATGCCGTGGGCTCGTGCTGCGGCGGCAACCGCTGAGGCTTCCATGTCGACCGCTTGCGCTCCGTAGGCCTGCGCCAGGTTGGCTTTCTGAGCGACTCCGGCTATATCCATGAAGGTCACCAGAGTTCCTTGATTACTTCCTCCGTGATTGTGTGCCCCTTCGATCTGGGTCCGACTGCCGTCGCGGGCATCAATCACCACCGCTGGAACGAGAACATCGCCGACGTGCAGGCTCGCATCGAGCGCGCCAGCGAATCCGACGGACAGCAGCAGGCTCGGGCGATACGATGCGATCACCGCCTCGGCGGCGCGGCGAGCTGCTTCCGGGCCAATGCCGCCGCACACGACAATCATCTGCTCGCGCTCATGCTCTTCGCGACGAAGGAAAAGAAAGTTACGGCCTTGGTGCTCCCGCTCGACGCGGACCCAGTTCTTAGTCAGGCCGCTGACTTCTCGTTCGAGCGCGGCAATAATGGCGATGGCGACTCTAGGCATAGCCGTTGGCCCGGAACCACTCTACTGCACGGCGCAAGGCAGCATCGGCGGGCAGCGTCTTCCAGCCCAGTTCCCTCTCGGCCTTGCTCGAACTGGCCCACATCTTTTTCTTTCCCATGCGTACCGTCTCGATGGTCGCACGCGGCTCGCGGCCGAGCATGCGACCGGATACCGTCTCATCGACTGCTCCGGCTAAGTAGGCGACAAAGTATGGCAGCTTCACTTTCGGCGAAGGCAGGCCAGAGATCGCGCCCAGCTTGTCGAGAATCTGCTTTAGCGTCAGGTTCTCGCCGCCCAGAATATAGCGTTCGCCGCTCTTGCCTTTTTCCAGCGCCGCAACGTGTCCGCGGGCGCATTCGCGCACGTCAACCAGGTTCAAGCCTGTATCCACGTACGCCGGGAATTTTCCTTTCAGGAAGTCGACGACGATGCGTCCCGTTGGAGTCGGTTTTACATCCTGCTCGCCGACTGGCGTTGTGGGGTTCACTGTTACCACGCGCATCGCGTCGCGGCCGGCTTCGAGCGCAACTTGCTCCGCCATAAATTTCGACCGCTTGTAGTGGCCGATCATATCGGCGAGAGCGACTGGAGAATCTTCGTCGGCTGGGTGCCCGTTGCCAGTAAATCCCATGGTCGCGACGCTCGATGTGTAGACTACGCATCGCACTGCATTCTTGCGCGCGGCTTCGATGATGGCGCGCGTGCCTTCGACGTTTGAACGGTACATCTCGTTGGGATCGCGCACCCAGAGCCGGTAGTCGGCGGCGACGTGAAATACAACCTCGCAGCAAGCCATCGCCTTTTCCAGCGATGCTGGATCGCGCAGATCGCCGATTGCCGTTTCGGCCTTCAGGCCTTCGAGATTCTTCAGATTACTGGTGGGGCGGACTAGCAAGCGAATATCGGCTCCCTGCTCGGTGAGAACACGCGCGACGTGCGAGCCTAGAAACCCGGTCGCGCCTGTGACGAAGACTTGCATTTAGCGGGCTGATCTTCTGACGCGGCGCTTGGGTCCACCAGGCTGAGTCTGCAGAACAGGGCCGCCGCGACTGCCAGTCCTCCTCGCGGCACGCGCCGAATCCAGAACGCCGCGCAAGGCTTCGTTGACCGCCCCCTCAGTGGGAAACGCTTTGGCAACGTCTGGCTCGATCAGGACAACGTTGGTTCCTTTGCGGTATGGCCCATAATGTTTGCCGCGAACGCCGCCTTTCATCGAGGCAAAATCATACTCCGGCCGCATGCCGCCATTTCGATACTCAATGCTCTTCTTCATAGAAGCGTCTCTCGCTTGGAGCTGCCGGTCTTGCACTGATGCTCCGGAGGTCAACCAGACTGCCGAGGGGCGGGGAGTGTCGTGGACCGCTACTCCCGGTTTTGCCTCCTGACCAAACTCAGGACACCAAGGAGAATAATGAACCAAACGATGAGGCCGATTGTGTCCCCTGTGTGCCAGCCGTCTCTCCACACTCCGAACACGCCTGCGGCTAATCCTAGCGCAAGAACTAAACCCCACATCCTAGCCACTTTGTTAATTTTAATAGCGTGAAGTTCCATGCTGCCAGGCCTGCTACTTCCCACTTCAGCCGGCCGCCGTAACAAAACGGCCCCCTACTGCCCATTGAGGTCCCTGAACATAACGACTAACTGCCAACGACTAACTGCCAACGGCTAACTGCCTTCCTTCTCCATCACCTTCGCATACGTCGTCAGCGCGAGCAGCGGGAAGTATTCGCGGTAGAGGTGATACTGCAGATAGAACACGCGAGGAAAGCCGGTGCCCGTGCAGTAAGGCTCATCCCACGAGCCGTCTTCTTTCTGCGTGCGCAGCAGGTAAGCAATTCCGCGGGCCACCGAATCACTGCGCGTATCGCCGACTGCAAGTATGCCCAGAATCGCCCATGCGGTTTGTGACGGCGTGCTCGCGCCCACTCCGTGAGTGCTGACATCATCGTACGAGCCGCAGCTCTCACCCCAGCCGCCATCCGGATTTTGCACCATGCGCAGCCACTCGGCTGCCTGCTGCATGCAGGGCTCGTGGTTATCCATGCCAATCGCTTCGAGGCCGCGCAGCACCAGCGCTGTGCCGTAGATGTAATTCACGCCCCAGCGCCCGAACCAGCTTCCATCCGGTTCTTGTTCTTTGCGGACGAACTCAATCGCACGCTGCACCGCCGGATGCTTTTTGTCGTAACCGTAAGCCGCCAGCATTTCGAGCGTGCGCCCAGTGATATCCACGGTCGCGGGATCGAGCATAGCGTTATGATCCGCAAAGGGCACGTGCTCGAAGACCATGCGGTCGTTGTCTTTATCGAACGATGCCCAGCCGCCGTTCTTGCATTGCATCGACAGAACCCAGTCGATAGCGCGCTGCACTGACTCGCGCTGATAGCGTCCATTGGGGTGCTCAACGCGGCTCAGCGCGAGGCAAACCATCGCGGTGTCATCTACATCGGGATAAAACTCATTGTTAAACTCGAAGTACCATCCGCCGGGCTTGCCCTGTTTGTTCTTGAACTGCCAGTCACCCGGATTGCGCACCTGTTTCTGCAGAATCCAGTCGGCGCACTTCACCATGCGCGGATCGTTTGCCGGAATTCCCGCCTCGGCGAGGGCAAACATGGCATACGCCGTATCCCACACCGGCGACATGCAGGGCTGCATGCGGAAGGTCTCTTCTCCGTTCACGCGCTCTTCGATGCCGAGCTTCTCGAACTCATCGAGCGCGCGAATCACCTGCGGGTCGTCGAGCGAATATCCCTGACAGCGCAGGGCGATGACCGTGTTCATGATCGAAGGGTAAATACCGCAGAGACCATCGCTCATCTCGACGCGATCAAGCACCCACTTCTCCGCGCTCTTCAGTGCGATCGAGCGCAGGGGACGAATGTGAACGCGCTCAAACCAGTGCGTCATGCGGTCGATGCAGAGAAAGAAATTCCGCCACGAGACCAGCTTCTTCGACCAGCGCAGGTGCATGCGCGACTTGGTCATCCCCCCTGCAAACAATTCTTCAACACCCATTTCGCGCGGAATCTTTTTGAACGGCTTTTTGGCGTAGCAGATGGAAAGCGGCACCAGGATGGCGCGGGACCACGATGAAATCTCGTAGATGTTGAACCAGAACCAGTTGGGAAACAGCACGATCTCCGGTGGAATCGCGGGAACTGCATCGTAATCGTACTGGCCAAAGAAGCACAGATAGATCTTGGTAAATGTATTGACCTCGGTGACGCCGCCGAGCTCGAGAATTCTCTTGCGGGCCCGCTGCATCACGGGATGATCCGCCGTGTATCCCGCTAGCTTCAGCCCGAAATACGCTTTCACTGAAACGCTGATGTTCGAAGGGCCGCCTGGATAGGTATTCCACCCGCCGTCTTCATGCTGATGCTGAATGATCCAGTTGGCCGCCTTCTGGAAGCGCTCAGGATCGACGGTGCCGAGCAGGGTGTGCAGAACAAGATAGTCGGACTCGAGCGTGGTGTCGGCTTCGAGTTCTCCGCACCAGTAGCCATCCTCATGCTGCTCGGAGAAAAGAAATTTGCGGGCGGCGCTCATCGCGGTCGCCACGCGGGCGGCCAGACCATCGATCTTGCCAAAGCGAAGTTGGGGTGCGGAGGCTAAATTCGCATCAGGGGAGTTTGTATCCATCAACATTTGCCTCCGTTAGTCGTCTCTCCATCGAACATGCTCCGTTGAACATGGCTCCATTAATCCGCAGTAGCGCTGACCGGAGCGGCGGCGATGGCCTCGACAATCTCCGGCGGCAGACCGAAGCGAACGTTTTCCGGCATCACTTCGAGTTCCTGCACGTTGTCGAAACCCTTGCTGGCAAGAAACCTCATCGTTTCTTCCACTAAACATTCCGGCGCAGAAGCGCCAGCTGTCAGGGCGACCGTCTTCACGTTTGTCAGCCACTCGGCCTCGATATCTTTGTAGCTGTCGATGAGGTGGGAGTTGGTGCCAAGGTTGCGCGCCACCTCCACCAGACGATTCGAGTTTGAACTGTTTTCCGACCCCACCACCAGTAGCAGATCAGCTTCCGACGCGACCTGCTTGACGGCCACCTGGCGATT
>JBEKJF010000167.1:0-9886 GCA_050011375.1 Candidatus Sulfotelmatobacter sp. | reverse complement strand
GACGACTGCGGATGCGGCTGCGACCCCGGCGGTTGCGGCTACGGATCGCCCATCATTGTTGACACCACCGGACACGGCTTCCACCTGACATCGCTGCCAGACGGAGTGATGTTCGACATCGCGGGCGACGGCCATCCGGTGAAAATCGCGTGGACCGCGGCTAATTCCGGCAACGCGTTCCTGGCGCTCGACCTCAATCACAACGGCAAGATCGACAGCGGCAGAGAACTCTTCGGAAACTTCACCCCGCAAGTTAAATCCGCGAGCCCGAACGGTTACCTTGCGCTGGCGGAGTACGACAAGCCGGTAAACGGCGGCAATGGCGATGGCATCATTGACAGCCGGGACGCAATCTTCTCGAAGCTTCTGCTGTGGGTTGACGAAAACCACGACGGCATTTCGCAACCGAACGAGTTGCATGCGCTGACAGAGTTGGGTGTGTACTCGATCAGCCTCCATTACCGCGACGACCGCAGCCTGTTCGACCAATACGGCAACTGGTTCCACTACCAAGGCGCGCTGAATCCCGATCCGCTCGACGGCGAATCGAAGGACGGTCGTCTTACTTATGACGTATTCTTTCAAGTGGACTGGTCGGATACAACCGGTTCGCACAAAGTCACCACGAACCATCCAAGCCCTTCCCTGGAAAAACGCATCGAAGCCATAGATCGGCGATTGGACTGAGAACATCATCGCGCAAGAGGCACACGAACAACATTCGGCAAGCTGTTTCCCTAAGATTCGTCCTGCGCCCCGAATAGCGCGTGCCGCACAGATCGTTCCGATGTCAGCAAAGTCTTCACCACCTCGAACATAATCGCCGTGGCGTAGGTCACCGCAATCCACACAAAGACTTCTTCGATCGGCAGGCCCGCCCACGCTCCTATAAAAAGACCAATCATCTGGCCGTGCCGAAAGTTCCACCAGTTGTAAGGGACGGCCAGAGTCGCCTCCCAAAGCAGGCTGACCAGCACGATAAAGAAAAGAGTGAGGCTAAGGGCTCGCCAGTTGATGAACCGCTTCGCCACTGGAAAGAAAAACACGGCTGGAAGCAGGCCCCCAACAATGAGAACCGTAAAGTAACCCGGAAAGCCACTCTGGTCTGCCGGCAGCGCGCAATGCTTCTTGTAAAACCATGCAGCCCCAATCAAGACCACGGCAAGGGCCAGCGAGGTGGGATGAAATTGCAGTAGCCGGCTCATCTTTCTAGCTTCGCCAGGATAGTCGGACACGTTGTAGGCAACCACCCAGAACTCCCCCAGCCAAATATAGAGAAGTAGAATCGCGAGAAAGCCGGTCGCGTAGAAAACGTACTCCTCGACAGGAACCCACGGGCCGAACGCCGGAGCGAGAATGCCCAAAGTCGCTCCAGCATTCGGATATTTGAAGAACCACTGCGCGAAAACGACATCCAGCAAACATCCTAACGGCACGAGGATTGCGATGGTCCACCCAAACGCACGCTTCGGAATTTTCAATTCTTCGCTCGGCAACAACCACAAAGCAATCACGACAACCGGGACGATAAACAGCAGCAGGCTCCAAGTGTACCCATAAGGCGTGGGGTTCTGGCTGGTAGGCACAAGCGCAGCCGGAGACCGAACGCTATGCAAAGTGAAGGCAGCAGGAATCACGATCATCGCCAGCATAGCGATGACAATCACAGCGCAGATCGTGGGACTGGGCAATCCGTGAGAGCGAGGCGCGGTCATAATCGACCTCCGGTTGCAAGCACAATTTCGAAGCGGCAAGGATTGTACACCGGAGAAGACAGTGGTCAGTGGTCAGAAAAGCCGAAAGGCCCATACGAACCTCAGATCATGCGGACCACGGATCACTGACATCGCTGACCACTGCTTACTAAAGTTCATGGCCGAAAGGACAGTACAGAGTCATTGCAACTGCGGCGAAACGCCGCTAACTTACTGTTAAGGCCAGCCAAAACCTTGTTGCCGGCGGTTCCGAATCCGGACGCTTAGTCGAACAACACGCAACTACGCAAACTAGTTAATTGACAGGCTTTGGCCGGGTGGCCACACTCGCAATCAGGAGATTTTTTGGGCGCAAGAATCTAAATGGCGACAACTCCGACAAAACCGGCAATCGATGTTGGCGCAGGCCTGAGCACTGCGCGAGTGCCGTCGTGGCCAGTGGATCGAAGTGCCTTCGCTCTGAGCCAAACTATTTCATTTGATACTTCTTTGCCCGAGATGGTTTCTGATGACGCTCGCGACCATCAACCCTCGCGACGCGATGCGCTTCAAGCGCTTCTTGCATTCTCTGCCCTGCATCAACAGGTTCGCCGGCGTCGCGCATTAGCCTCGGCCAGCAACGGATTCGAAACAACTCTCCACGCTAGCGAGTTCGAAGTGCAAGAGCAATTCGTTCTCGATGAAGTACTGCAGTTAGTAGCTGAACGAGCCATCGCAATTACCGGAGCTGATGGACTTGGAATCGCCTTAGCGGAAAATAACGAAATTGTTTTGCGCGCTTCCGCGGGCGCGATCAAGCCCGATGTTGGCCAGCGCATTCAGCGCGACTCTGCTTTCTCCGGAGCATGTTTTCGCACCGCGCAAATTATCCGCTGCGACGATACCGAAACTGACGAACGCGTCAATCTGTACGCATGCCGCCAACTCGGGGCTCGTTCCATGGTCGCAGTCCCGCTGTGCGGACGTCGGCGCGTGATCGGATTGCTGGAAGCATTTTCCGCCGAACCATTTGGATTCAACGACAGCGATGTGAGCAGTCTTGGACTGCTCGCGGAACTGATTCTCGGCGCTCTCAAGCCTGAAGACGAAGAGCGCTTTGCAGAATCTGCGCAGAAGGCTGAGGCGGAATTGTCTGCTCCTGCGATTGCTGCGCAAGGTATTCTGCCGCTCGAGACAACTTCCCCAGAGAAACTCGTCGCTGAAACGTCAGTCTCGATCATTGCTTCAACAGTGGAAAAGCCAGAGCTGTTTTCTCCGCCAATAACTGAGTTAGCAGCCGAACCTGCGCTTCCGGCCGAAGACGCGATCATCCCTGAAACCGCGTCAGCACCTGAAGTTTCCGCGAATCATCATCCCGGAATCGTGCTGGTGCTGGTGCTCGTTGTGGTCTGCTCGCTGCTTGCTGGTGGACTTTGGTGGAAGCTGAAAACTGCGCAGCTCAGCAAAATGGTAATCCAGCCTGAGCAGAAGATGACGAGACCAGTTTCCGCGACGAAGCAACAATTACCTTCGACCACAACATCTTCGGTTACTCCATCTACAATCGTTCCGTCCTCGATCGCTCCGTCTTCGACGGATTCGTCGACTACTAATCTGGATGCTCAAGCGAATTTAGCGGGCGACGCAAGCGTTACGCCGCAAGAGCGGACGAAGATGCCGCGCATCACGGGAATTCGGCATTGGTCTTCCGCCGATTCGAGTACGGTTGTGCTTGACCTGGAAGATCAGGTGCAATACGAGGCGCATCGTCTCGCATCTCCGGATCGCATCTATTTCGATCTGCACGATACTTCGCTCGCTCCTGAAATTGCGGGCAAAGCCATTGACATCGGCGACGCGCTGCTGTCGCGGGTTCGCTTGTCGCAACCGGTTTCTGGTTTAACGCGTGTCGTGCTCGAGACGAAAGGCAAACCGACTTTTTCCGTTAGCCTGGAACCGAACCCTTATCGCCTGGTTGTGCAAGTGCGAAAGCTTGGCGTCGAACCCAAAGCTGAAGTGAATCTTTTTCCCGGGGCCGCGACCGCTGGACAAACGAAGCTCGCAATCGTCGTTCCTCCTCCGACGCGCGACGACTTGCAGCTGCGGGCGCATGTTCCGAAGATGCGCATCGTCGTCGACGCGGGCCACGGCGGCTGGGATCTCGGAACCGTCGGCCGCCGCGGCTTGCTCGAAAAAGACGTTGTGCTCGAAATCGCCCAGCGACTCGGCAAGCTGCTTGAAAGCCGTCTTGGCGCCGACGTGATTCTCACACGCGACGGCGACAATTACATTCCGCTCGACGAACGGGCTGGAATGGCGAACCAGTCGCAGGCCGATTTGTTTGTTTCCGTTCATGCGAACTATAGCGACTTGCCATCGGCTCGCGGCGTCGAGACCTATTACACGAACTTCTTTACCGCTCCGAATGCCAAAGACAAAGACGTTGAGAGTCGCGATTCAGAACACGCTAAGAACGCTGGTACAGCAACGCTCTCGGCGGCCGAACTGCACGACAAGATCGAGCAATCGCGGCGGCTTGCGGCCAGCGTACAGCGGTCGCTGTACGGGACTTTGTCGGCGCAAAATCCCGGACTGCGCGATCGCGGCGTGAAAGAAGCGTCTTATGTCGTGCTCACTGAAACTTCCATGCCGGGAATTCTGGCGGAGGTTTCTTTTGTGAGCAGTCCTGCCGACGAGCTCAAGCTGCGCAGCGACGGTTACCGCGAGCAGATCGCTGAAGCGCTGTACAAGGGCATCGCGCGGTATGCGGCTGCTTCGCGTGGGGTTAAGGTCGCTGCGAGGTAGCTTCTAGCTTCTAGCTTCTAGCTTCTAGCTTCTAGCTTCTGGTTTCCGGCCTCCGGTACCTTCCTCCTGAATTCCGCGTTGCCTTCTAGCCGGGCTTTACTACCGCCTCTCTTCCGTTCTTTTGGAGCCAGTTTCGGACTACGCCTTCTACTTGCATTCGCGTTTCCTGGAGGGTCAGCGGTTTTACTGTTGCTGGGACTCTGCGGGCTGGCGCTGACTGCGCCGACCTTGCGGCTACGGGCGCTTGCTTTTCGGCTTCGTCTTCTATTTCGTTCTCTGTTTCATCTTCTATTACGTCTTCTGTTTCGTCCTCCGCTTCTTCGTCTTCTTCTTCGCCGGGCTCCTGGAAATCGTCTTCGTTCCACTGCGAGTCGCCTAGACTGGTGCACTGGACGCTACTGCGCTGGATCACCACCTTGGTGGGATCTCGGACTTCGAAGTTCGCCTGGCGCATGTTGACGCTGGCGGTTTGCAGCGCGTAGAGCATCAGTCCGGCGGTGCGGTGGTCGAGGCGCCCGGAACCTAGCATTTGAATCGTCTTCATCAGCGCCACCTGCACCGAGTTCGCGTCTTCGAGCAGCGGCAGATCGAACCGGCGTTGCGTCGACATGTCTTTGGCGATCTTCGCCCGCTCGCGCCGGATGCGCTCGTGAAAAAAGCACTGCCGCCGGCGATGCAGTGCGGGCGAACCGCACTGCGTCCCGTTCATCTTGATGTGCTGACATCTTGGAACATTTCCCATTGCCATATTTTTTTCTCTCAATTCTCTGGTCTGGTTTGCCGGAATGATGGTTGCGGGTACCCCTCCCCACCCCCCTCGATATCTGGAATCATGGGGTTAGAGTCGATTTGCCCCGCAAAATCTAGGCGGCAAAGAAGTTAGATACTAAAATCTTGGAAACAAATGACTTAGGGAACTTAGGAAGCGGTTCCAAAGTCATTTTCGCGCTTCGATCAGGATTTCAGAGAAAGTGGTATGACCACAAGGTCAGATGTCACACGATTTGACGATTTTGCTGTGGAAGGCTGTGGAAAAGTCGCGGGTCCCGAATTGCGAGGGATATTCATTGGACATTCGGGATTTCCGACCTACAATGGTTTTTATGGAAATTTCTTTAGCGCCTGAGGTTGAGACGAGGCTCAGCAGGATCGCTTCGGAGGCAGGTAAGGCCCCGAGTGAGGTTGTGCAGGAACTTGTCGCAGATTATTTGGACCATGACGAATGGTTCAGGCGGGAAGTGCAAAAAGGGTTGGCTTCTCTGGATAGCGGCAAGTTTGTGTCGCATGAGGAAGTGGGCCGGCGGATTGAGCGCATCCTCAGGCCTTGATTGAAGTTCGGTGGTCTCCAGAAGCCTCAGCCGATTTCGCGGCGATTGTGGAGTATATCCGCAAGCAGAATCCCTCAGCAGCCGACCGAGTTGCCAATAAAATCTATGATGGGGTTGTGTCGCTGGCGTCGTTCCCGAGGCAGGGACGACCCGGCAGGACAAAGGGCACTCGTGAGTTGGTGTTCTCGCCTCTTCCGTATATTGCTGTGTACCGAGTTAAGGACGAAGCGGTGGAGATTGCGAGAGTGTTGCATGGGTCGCAGCGGTGGCCGTGAGTTATCGACTGGAGCGCGTTAGAAGGGGTATCTTCGATTCCGTTACCGAGTGGCATCTGTTCTTCGGCTGCTTTTCTGGATTTCGGGGCCGGCCGCGCTAGTGATGTCTTCGTTCCTGCGCAGAACTCATTGGTGCCGCACGCGAGTTGCATGGGTCCTTCGTCGGGCGAAATGCGCCCTCCTCAGGATGACAACGCTTTTTAGGTGCCCTTCAGCGTGGCTGTGCCGTACCTTGCGGACCGGGTTTGGGTGGGGCGGGCTGCGTCTTTTTTGCCGGACGCGGTGCTGCGCGCTTTGATCCTGCGAAATTCACAGTTGGAGACGAAGTCGGAACCCCGTAGTTCTTTGCTGGAAACTCCTTTCGGCGTTTGTGGTTGTGCATGATGGCACGGGGTCCTTCGTCGGGCAAAGTGCGCCCTCCTCAGGATGACAATTTTGTTTTGGCTGCTCTTCAGTGTGGATGTGCCGTCCCTCCGGGACTTGGTTCCCTTTTGTTGGGCTTACCCCGGACTTACGTCCGGGGCTGTAATATGTCGCCCCTTCGGGGCTGGGGACCGGTGGTCCGTTTCTGTATCTTTATCCCAGAGGACTTAGTGGACTTCGTTTCCCGCTGGGATGCTGCCGTATTTTTGGAGCCAGAGTAGTTCTTCGCGGACTTTTATTTTTCCGTGCCAGGGATTTTTGTCGAGGCTGTGGCCTTCGCCGGGGAAGATCAGTAGCTTGTTTGGAATGCCTAGCGAATAGAGGGCGTGCTCTAGCAGATAGTCTTCCATTACTGCTACTCGGATGTCGTTGGCGCCGGCTACCATGTGGGTGGGCGTGCGGACTTTGTTGATTTGGAAGATGGCGGCTTCGTCGTGATAGCGCTGCTGGGCTTCCCAGGGACGGCCTCCGAGGAAGTAGGCGTCGTCCATGGTGGTGTCGTCGTTGCCCCAGTTGCCGATGTGCTCGACCGCGCCTGCGCCTGTGACGGCGGCTTTGAAGCGCGTGGTTTGAGTGATGAGCCAGTTGGTCATGTAGCCTCCGTAGCTGTAGCCGCCGATGGTTAGATGGTCGGGATCGGCTATGCCTTCTTTGATCAGGGCGTCGATGCCTTCGAGAATATCTTTGCCGGGGCGGGAGACGATTTGCGGAACGATTTGCTGGAGGAATTTGTCGCCGTATCCGGTGGAGCCGCGGTAGTTGGGTTCGAAGACCAGCCATCCGTTGGTCGCGGCTAGGCCGGACCACTGATACCAGTCGGCTGCGAAGTGGTTGCCGTCGGCGTCGGCGGGACCTCCGTGAATGAAGGTGAAGAGCGGGAGATTTTTGGCCTCGAATTTGTTTGGAGGATAGATGAGCATGCCTTCGATTGTGGTGCCGTCGTCGGCCTTCCAGCGGTAGGGTTTGCCTTGCGGGAGTTCGCGCTGAGTGAAGAGTTTGTTGAAGGACGTGATGGGGCGGGCTTGATCGAGTTTGTCGGGGCTTTCGGCTAGATAAATTTCGGCGGGCTTTTGCAATGAGGAATAGACGAAGGCGATGCGTGGGGAGTGCTGGGCTGCGGATATTGTTTCGTAGGTGCCTTGCCAGGTGTTGAGTTTGTGCAGTTGCTGGCCGGGTTGGGTTATGGAGTACATGGGGACTTCGGTGCCGATGCGGGCTGAGGTTAGGATTTGGTCGGCGGTTACGGCGTAGTGGTCGACTGGTCCGATGAAGTCTTTGGCCCATTGGTCGATGGTGGAGGTTGCGGGGTTTTCTGTGTCAACCCAGTAGAGGTGCGGCTGTATGTCGCGGTAGGGGCCGGTTACGTCCCCTACTTCTACGGTGAAGAAAATGTGGCGGCTGTCGTTGGCCCAGTGGAGTTTTTGTTCCAGGGCTTGGTTGTGGGTTAGTTGGCGGGGCTGCGTGGGATTGTTTGCGCTGGGCGTTGCCGGCGCGGGCTGCGGCGCTGGGTTTAGATCCAGCGCGTAGATTTCTACGTCTTCGGCTTTTTCCTGGCGCTGGTTGATGGGGGTGGTCAGGAAGGCTAGCTTGGTTCCGTCGGGAGATGTTTCGAGGGCCGAGACTCGCAGGGGTGACGTAGCTATGGGGCGTGCGCCGGGGGTGGTGTCGGATTCTTTTTCGGCTTCGGATTCTTCTTTCGCGGCTTGCGCGGCGTGGTTGGTTAGCGCGCTGGTGACGTCTAAGGCGAAGATGGTGTCGCCGCGTTCGGCGGTGCGGTACTGCACTACGTCTTTCCATTGTTTTTTGTAGTTGTCTTTTTGGGCTTTGGTCCAGGGGTTGCGCGTGGAGAAATAAATTATGCGGGAGTCGGCGGACCAGGAGAAAGTGTGGACTTCTTCTTCGCCTTTGGTGAGCGGGATGGATTCGCCTCCGGCGGGAGAGATTAGGTAGATCTGAGCGGTTTCTCCTTTGTCGTTCTTGTCTTTATTCTTGGCTCTATTCTTGGCTTTGTCGTCGTCTGAGTCGGAATCTTTTTCCGAGGGAGGTTTGCGCTCGGAGAGGAAGGCGATCCAGCGGCCGTCTGGGGACCACTTGGGCTCGGTGTCGTGGCCGGATTGCGTTAGTTGGATTAATGCTGGGTCGGTTGGCGATGTAGTTTTGCTGGGGTCGCGGTAGAGCCAGAGGTCGGTGCGGAAGATTTTCTGGTCCCAGTCGGCGCGTTCGACCTCGATTACTACGGAGTTGCCGTCGGGGGAGATGGCTACGGCTGGATAATCGACGGAGTTGAAGAATTCGTCGAGAGTTAGCTTTGGCTTGCCCTGGGCTGACACTAGCAAGGTGCAAGTGATCACCGATAACAACAGGAAAAGTCTTGAGATTTTCATAGGAGCTTGTGGAAGTAGGGTTATACAACGGCCGATTTGTTGTAGGCAACAAAACCTTTAACACAGAGGGCACGGGGTTACACGGAGTAAATCCAGATCATTGGGCGGGTTCGGCATTTTTTAGCGCTTCGTCCAGAGGCTGGGCGGGATCAGCGTTGCTTTGCACTAGACGCCAGCCGTCGTCGTAGTCGCGAAGGATTGTTGTCGAGCGGTAGTGGATGCTGGTGGGGTAGAGGGCGGCTCCGACTTCGTTTAGAGGAAGCCATCGCCAAGTGAATTCTACTTCGGCTGTGTTGCCCTGTTTGGCTATGCCGGTGATGGCGATCAGTTCGCGGTGCGCGGCGGGGATGCTGAAGGATTGTTTTTCTGCGTTGCCGGGTGCGATTAGACTTTGCAGCGTGTCGACGCCTGCGGGCGTTAGCATTACGTCCCAGCATGGAGGCGGGATTTCAGACGGAGGGCAGGGGGCGTTGGTGGCGGAAATCCAGCCGTGATGCTGGAGGGCTCGGTAGGTTGGCGAGAGATAGTTCTCGTTCGAGATGACTCCGGTGTGGAGTTCGAACTGCTGCTGGGCGCGGAAAGTTTCGGAGGTGGAGATTAGGTCGGCCGCGAGGCGGCGGGTTAGGAAGTCGCGCGGGGAGCAGGCGGAGAGAGACAGGCAACACACAATCAAGAGTGCGAGATGGAAGCGTTTGGGCATTGATAGAGAACGCGAATTTCTTCGCGGCTTTGTGGAGCCTTCAGCCTTAAGAGCCTTTAACCGCAGAGCTCGCAGAGAAATGCCGCAGAGGTCGCGGAGAAGGATACTCGACCGCTCGGTGCGCACGAAGCCTTTGCTCGGAGTCACAAGTCTACCGGATTGTAAACAATACCCGGCTTTTGCGCGGGGCAAAAGGGCGGGAGGTGATTTGGCCTTCGAAGCTGCGGGGCCAGCGGCCGGGGATTGCGGTGGAGCATTTGCGACAACGGCCATCTTC
>JBEKJF010000166.1:0-24442 GCA_050011375.1 Candidatus Sulfotelmatobacter sp. | reverse complement strand
TATCCGAGTGAGCAGTCCGCGGGAAAGCCGCTGTGTTAGCGTGAATGCATGGACAAGAAAGAGATCAATTCTCCGAAAATGACGCTGAACTTCCTCATCTGGGTCGGTGGCGTATTCATGCTGCTGATCTTCGCCCTGCTGGCCCACTTTGTCTGGAGGATCTTCTAGAATGCCTACGAAGAGCGCGCAAAAAAGCGGCCCCATTGCTGGGGCCACGTTTCAAAGAGGCAAGAGTGGTAGGGTTTCAGGATAGGCAAAAGAAGTAGCCGTTTCGCCGGGCGAAGCAGCGCTTCGGGAAATGGTGACTGGAAAAGATAGTGAAGGTCATTTCTTTGGGTTGCGGCCTCTTTAGTACATCGGAAGAAAGCACTTGCCAAGCCAAAGCCCAGACCTGTGTGATTGGGATCTCACGAATTTATAAGTTGTAGAGGGAGATGGGCTTACGGCGAACCCTGCGTCCAGCGCGGGTTTTGGACGTATATGGCGTGGGCCATGGCAAGTGCAGAAGGATGCACATTGAGTGCACTGGAGTTTGCCAAGCCTACAAGACGAACAGCCTGCCGCCTTTACTGCTGCTGGAGATACACTCCGTAGCCGGTAGCGTCTAACTGAAACACAAAGTCCAACAGGCCGTCCGAGTTAAAATCGCCCGTCCCGATACCCTCTTCACCACCTTGGCGCGGAGGGCCGGGTAGCTTAACCTGCGATCTGGGCTGAAACGTCCCGTCGCCATTTCCCAGCAGGATTTCAAGAAAGCCCTGGTCAAAGGCGGAGACAAGCAAGTCGGTGTTCCCATCGGAATTGAAGTCGCCGGCCGCAAAACTAAACTCATAGTTGCTCGAACTCACGGAATAATAAGTCGGCTTCCGGAAAGTGCCGTCACCTTTACCGAGCTGTACCCCGATGCTGGTTTCCGTGCAATAAGCGATATCCACATTGCCGTCGCCATTGAAGTCACTGACAAGCATAGTTGGTCCTAACCCACAAATGGTCCCAATCGTTGCTACAGTCACTGGTGCCTTGAAAGTGCCATCGCCATTGCCGAAAGCTACGGTGATCAGAAAAGTATTAGCGGGAGTTTGTTGCTGTATCAGCAGATCCAGAATGCCGTCGCCGTTGAAATCAGCGAGCAGAGTTTCTCCTCCGAGGTCATTCGGATACGTCACTGACTCCGCGAAGCTGCCGTCCCCGTTGCCTAAGAAGATCGCCAATGCAGGTGGTCCCTGCGCCACTAGGTCTAAACTGCCGTCGCGGTTCAGGTCACCCGCCACCACACCATCAATGAAGCTGGTCTCACTGTTCTCCCTATACTGCCAACCGGGGACGAACGTGCCGTTACCATCGCCGAAGTTCACTGCCATTCCGAATACAGAGTCGTTTCGGGTGCCCCAACCAGCAGCGTAGGCCAAATCCACATTACCGTCACCGTTGAAGTCGCCGTAGGCCATGCTGTCGTCCCCAAATGGCGACAGGGCGGAATAAGTCATGTTTGAGACGAAATTGAAAGTTCCATCGCCGTTGCCGAGTTCAAAACGAATGGTACCGGAGCCCGTTGCGAGGTCCAGTATGCCGTCATTGGTGAAGTCAGCTATAAGGAGAACGTGGTCTTCGGTGCCCCCGAGTAAATTCCGGGTTGGCTCACCGGGAACGATGGTCGCAGTGGGATCATGCACTTCCACAAGGCTCCAGCTGGCGCTGGAGGAACCGCCGCCAGGCGGCGGGTTCGTCACCGTAATGTAGCCAGCGGCGTTACTAACAATGTCGCTGGCGAGAATGGTGGCGTCCACTTCGTGGCCGGAAACGTAGGTCGTAGCCCGTGGCTGGCGGTTCCAATTCACCACCGCTCCCGGCACAAAATTCGCGCCATAGACTTTCAGCGGGAAATCTCCTCCGCCTGGTGCCACGGCCTGCGGATGGGGCGGCCCGACAACCTGTGGGACGGGATTATTCTGACCAAAAGCACCTGCAGCCAGCAGGCTGATGCTTAGAAGGACGAGTGAGCCCGAGCTTCGGAGAGCCGATTTCATGCGTGGAATCTTGCCCCGATCGCATTCGCTCGTCAAGATGAATGATTCTGCACAGACGTTGGCCCACAGCCGAGGAGATCGAGGTCCTTCGCCCCGCAAAGAACGCGGGACTCAGGATGACAGGGCTTCTTAGCGTGCGAAATCTGAGTGGTGACGCGACGGAAATCAAAATCCCCACCCTCTCGCCAAAAGCGCGAGAAGGGTGGGGCATCCGAATCTCCCAGGGGCACGGCTAGCTGTTTCCGGCTACCGTGCGCAGCTTCCCGGGCAGGAAGTGGTACGGGGGCCAGGGTCCGCTGATGGCTACTTCGCAGTTCTTTAGCTGCTTGGTGGCTGTCTGGTAGCGGTTCTGATATTTCTCCACCGACTTGGTGTCGATGAGGTGGGCGATGTCGATGAGCATGCCTTGCGGGGCGACCTTCTTGCAGCTCACTTCTTCTTCCAGCGGGTTAAACAGTTTGTGGACCTGTACCGAGAGCGCGCGGGCCTTGGTCTGGCGCTCGCGTTCGCGGGAAGCCTTGACGCGCAGCTTGGAAAGATAGTCGCCGCCGACTGTGTTGGGCAGGATGACTTCAATCATGGCCTCGCGCAATGAGCCGTCCGTGACCGTGAGCTTGATGTGCATTTCGGACTTGCCGCGAAGCTTGGCCACGCTGACTCCAAAAGCGCGCCGGTTGACCCGGACCGCCTGGCGGAGAGCGTCGTCGCTTTCAAAGATTGTCCCAAAACGGAACGGAAGCACAGTTGAGTTCCGAAAGCAGCCACTCACCACGCGGGCGTGATCGATGACAGCTTTCTGGTCAAGAGGGGCACAAGATTGGTCGAATTCGCTCACAATCACAGCAAATTCTCCGCTGGGATAGCTGAGCACAGGGGCACCGTTCACGCCTTGAACGTTTTCAATTACGAATGGGCGTCTGGAACGAGTGCCATTTGGGAGGGTCTGGTGCTCGGTAAGGCAGTACGCATACCACGCCATATTGAACTCTCCGAACCGGGACGGAGGCTGGGACGGCCTCTTATCTTTTTTTGCACAGCTGAAACGCAAGTTTGGAAGTTAGCTATTAGCGGTACAGGGTCTGGAACTCTGGGAAACTACTGTAAAGCTCCGTAAACGATATTACTTCGGTCACGGTAGAAAATGCAACTTTTTTGTGGCAGAGGGCATCTTTGCGGGCTTTTTAGGTTCGGCAAGCCGTGCCGGAGGGCAGATTTGGGGCGTGCAAGAGTGCTGCGCTAATGCATCGGTCGGCCCTCGACTCAAGGAACCGGGACGCCATTACGCTTAAAGTCGTTTACTTTCAGTGGCTTAAAGCGATTCATGCGAATTACTCGTAGCGCAAGCTCTCCACGGGATCCAACTGCGCCGCCCGCGCCGCCGGCACAGTCCCAAAAATCACCCCGACCAGGGAAGACACCACAATAGCGATGAGCGCAGACCAGCCATTGATCGGTACGCGATACTCAGTAAGGAAGCGGACCGAATAGGGAATGGCAAGGCCAATGACGATGCCGGCGAAGCCTCCGATGAGCGAAATGAGAATCGCCTCAGCAAGAAACTGAAACCGGATTTCGCGGTTCGTGGCCCCGACAGCCTTGCGAATGCCGATCTCCCGGATGCGTGACGTCACGGTCGACAGCATGATGTTCATGATGCCGATGCCACCAACGAGCAGAGTGACGGCGGAGATCAACAGGAGCATCCACGTCAACATGGTCGCCGAGCGGTCGGCAACCGCGAGCAGTTCGCTGAGGTCCGTGACATCGTAGACCGATTCGGGACGATGCCGCGATTGCAGCACCTTCTTGATTTGCGCCGTGCCCGCAACCACCATAGTGGGATCCTGCATAGAAAAATAAATCAGCTTCACGCTGGGCGTGTCAGTGAAATAACGGCTCACCGTGTACGGGATCAGCATGGTGCTGCCGACTACTTCCGATTGATCAAATGTGTTGACTCGCTCCTTGAACGTGCCAATGATCGTGAAAGGCAAGCCCGTCAGCTTGATGACTTTTCCAATCGCCGCCTGAGTCGAGCCGTAAACCTCCTGCGCCATCTTTTCCGTGATCAATCCCACTTTGTTGTGAGCCTGCGAATCTTCTGCGTCGAAGAAGCGGCCGGAGAGCACAACCAGATTTCGCACCTGCAGGTATTCGGGATAGACGCCGAGAATCTGCACCTCGCGCTCTTTACCGTCGCCGAACGGAACCCGCTCCGACAAAGTAACTACGGGCGATGCGGCGACCACGCCCGGAACCTGACTGCGCACGGCTTCCACATCGTCGATGGTCAGATTGTCTGGCGACGATTGGCTGATGTGCGGCGCGCCCTGGTATTGCGCATAGATCAGATTGGCGCCAATCGCCTGAATCTGGTTGAGCACGTATTGCCGCCCGGTCATTCCGATCGTGACGACGAGTATGAGAGACGCGGTCCCAATCACCATCCCAAGCGCAGTGAGAATGAACCGCACCTTATTACTGCAGAAGGTGTCGTAGGCGAAGCTGACAATCTCGCCTAAGGCCATGTTCGGCCTAAGGCGCTCGGGCATAAGGGCAGCAGCCATGTATGAGTTAGATGCTACGTAGGACTAGCAAGGCGCGCAAGGTGTCGTGGCCGGAACGTGGCCGCACCTCACTTCCGTCTCGCGAGGGATAATATAGCGTGGTGGAAATCAGAAGCGTCCAGACCTCAACTCGTCTGCTTCGGGGAATGGAATGAGCCAAATCGTAGAGCGGTCTAAATCCTACGGATCAGCAGCGCATCCGCTTGGGGAAATCCCGCACGGGAGCCGGCACGCCAAATCCTCCCTGCTGTGGATGGTTCTCACCGCGCTTGCCATCCGCCTGGTTGTGATGGTATTCCTGTTGCCAGAGCAGCTCGACCCCTCCCGCGACCACTGGCATTTCGGCTACGAAACCGGACGCATCGCTCGCTCCATCGTCCAAGGCCACGGATTCAGCAGCCCGCTATTCGCCGACACCGGCCCGACCGCCTGGATGAGCCCCATCTATCCTTATATCGTTGCTGGAGTTTTCAAAGTGTTTGGCATTTACACCACCGCATCGGCAGTGGTGCTGCTTTCGCTGAATGCCCTGACCTCCGCGCTGACTTGCATCCCTATTTTTTTCATCGCGCGCAGAACCTTTGGCGA
Source organism: Candidatus Sulfotelmatobacter sp. (assembly GCA_050011375.1). Taxonomy (GTDB): domain Bacteria; phylum Acidobacteriota; class Terriglobia; order Terriglobales; family Acidobacteriaceae; genus Sulfotelmatobacter. Next base: position 19,260 of record JBEKJF010000166.1, on the reverse strand, counting down.
GCGTGTGGCGAAGTGGTCAGGATGGGCCTGGGTCTTCTTCCCATACGCGGTCTATTTCCCGGTCGAAAGGATTTGGGAAACCTGGCTGGCTACGCTGCTGCTCACCCTGCTTTTTCTTTTTGCACTGAATCTTGGGGATGGGCCTGCGGACGAACCATCTGCGGACGATCAAAAAGAAACGCGCCCGGTATGGCGTACATGGATCGCTTTCGGCCTGCTGACGGGGTTGGCCGCGCTCACGAGCCCGGCAATCGTTTCCGTGTTGCCTTTCCTCGGCGGATGGATTTGCTACCGTCTTCAACGCCGTAAGCAGGTGTGGTTCCGTCCCGCTATAGTTTCGGCGCTGGCCTTCATCTTATTTGTGTCGCCGTGGTTCATCCGCAACTACGAAACCTTCCATCGCTTCATCCCCTTCCGCGACAACATGGGGATGGTCTTGCGACTGGGCACCAAAGGCGCGACCAACCATTGGGCCGCGTATGACCTCGGCCCATGGCACAGCGACGCCGAATGGCAGCAATTCCAGCAGTTAGGCGAGCTCGGCTACATGGCGAAAGAGAAGAAACAGGCGGTCGAATTCATCAGCGCAAACCCAGGCTGGTATGCGTGGACCACCCTGCGCCGCGCCGTCTTCATCTGGACAGGATTCTGGAGCTTCGACCGCTCCTACCTCGCTGAGGAGCCACTCGATCCTCCAAACATCTTGCTCTGCACGACTTTTACCGTGCTCGCGCTGATCGGATTATGGCGAGCGTTTCGATCGAACCCCGCAGTCGCCTTGCTCTACGTGCTAGTCCTCGTCACCTTCCCAGCGATTTATTACATCACCAGCCCAGAGGTTTACTACCGGCGTCCCATCGACCCGCTGATTGTCATTCTTGCCGCCTCGCTCGTGGCGCGCAAGGCGAAGAAGCAAGCCAGAGTTCTGCGGCAGACGACTTCGCGATGATCAAAATTGCTCAGCCGGAATTGGGCCTGAGGTCTACGCTATTAATGATGCTCCACAGGAGGCGATTATGAGCGGCCATCCCGACGCAGGAATGCACTGCCACCTTTGCAACCATCCCGTCAACTTGCAGACTGATTTGAACACTGACGAAAATGGCAGGGCGGTCCACGAAGACTGTTACGTTCGGAGCATATGCCCGGAAAAGACTTCGGACGACAAGGATTCTAACTTGCTCGCCGGGGTCGGGTTGGGCGATCACGAGATGATAGCCGCGCTTTATGATCGGTATTCCACTCTCACCAACTGGCGAAACATCGCATACTCACGACCCTGAATTGAGCGTTTCTCGATTGCGTGGACTACCCGCGGAAATTGACACGCAGACCATCGCGTCAATTTGACAGCCGCACTCGCTCTCATTAGGGTAAAGACGGCGCGATTGCCGTCAACTCCTTGAGCATCCCCCCTCGATCAACTCAACCGAAATGGAAGTCAGCCCTCGGGCTCGGTCTTCTGACCATTGCAGCCGTGCTGGTGCAGGGCTACCATCCCTTCTCCGAGGATGCTGAGATTTACCTGCCGGGCGCGGAGAAGATTCTGCATCCCGAATTGTTCGCGGTAGGCCAGGAATTTTTCAAATCGCACGCCAGCATGACGCTGTTCCCGAATGTGGTTGCGTTTTCTTTGCGCATAACTCACTTACCGTTGGAAGCTGGCTTATTCTTGTGGCATCTCGCGTCAATCTTTCTGCTGCTTCTCGCCTGTTGGGAGTTGAGCGGACTGTTTTTTCCCAATGCGCAGAAAGCGCGATGGGGCGGAGTCTGCCTGGTGGCCGCTTTGTTGACGATTCCAGTCGCTGGCACCGCGCTCTACATCATGGACCAGTATTTGAACCCGCGAAATCTGGCGGCATTCGCGGGCGTCTTCATGCTGGCGCGAACCCTGGAAAAGAAATATGTAGGTGCGTTGTTGTGGCTGGCGTTTGCCATGTGCATGCACCCGCTGATGTGGGTATTTCCATTTTCATTTTGTGTGTTGCTGCTAGTGATGGAAAGATTCGAAAACCGCCTCAAGATGCAGAGCATTGCCGCGCTCGCGGCAGTCCTATGGATTCCTCTGTCGCCCGCTGCTTCCGCCGCCTATCACGAAGCGGCGAAACGGCATGGTTATCACTACATCCAGAACTGGGCCTGGTATGAGTTGTTGGGAGCAGTTGCGCCACTGCTGTTGTTCTGGTGGTTTGGAAGAATGGCGCGTGCGCGGATGGCTCGAGGCCTGCAATGGCCCGTCGTCGAACGCGTGAGCCGTGCGTTCGTGATCTATGGTCTGATCTATCTCCTCGCAGCGCTGGTGGTCGATTTGCCTGCGCGTTTCGAAGCACTGGCCCGCCTGCAACCCCTGCGCAGCGTGCATTTTCTTTACATCGTAATGTTCGTCGTAATGGGCGGCTTTGCCGGCGAGTACGTGCTGAAAGACCGCTTGTGGCGCTGGCTGTTGCTCTTTGCGCCTTTGAGTCTCGGAATGTTCATGGCGCAGCGCGCGCTTTTTCCAGCAAGCACGCATGTAGAATGGCCGGGCGCCGCGCCAAAGAATCCGTGGGCGCAGGCCTTTGTCTGGATCAGGCAGAACACGCCCGCGAATTCGGTCTTCGCCCTCGATCCGGAATACATGAACATCGCCGGCGAAGATGAAATCGGATTCCGCTGCCTCGCCCAGCGAAGTCACCTCGCCGACGAAGTCAAGGACAATGGCGTCGTCAGCATGTTCCCGGCGTTAGCTGAGAAGTGGTGGGCCCAGGTGCAGGCACAGACTCCGTGGAAGAGTTTCCGTGCAGAAGATTTTTTGCGATTGAAGAACACTTACGGCGCGAACTGGGTGCTGGTGCAGCAGCCAGGAGTTGCCGGCCTCGACTGTCCGTACCAGAATAGCGCGGTCCGCGTTTGCCGCATCCCCTGAATCTGATCAAGACGAGTAACTTCCCGAGGACATCCGCAAGGCAAAATCCCCTCTCTGCGATGCCGATCAGTTACAATTTAACCAATGAGGCTCTTCTAGGCATGTCCACTGCGCGGGTCGTCCAAGCACCCGTCCGGCTGTTTCCCTACGAAAAATGGGGATCTCCGCTGCCTGCGCTCGCGCGGCAATACCGGGAGAACCATCCCTTTCCGCATATTTTGTTGAAAGATTTTCTCGATCCGGAAGTCGCACAGGAGATTGCCAGGGAGTTCCCCGAAGCCTCGACGGATGAGTGGACGCAGTATAAACATGCCAATGAAAACAAGCGCGGCATGGCGAAGCGCCAATTCTTTCCGCCGGCGCTGGGAGCAGTTACTGACGAACTGAACTCGCCCGAGTTTGTTGCGTGGGTTTCGCAGTTAACCGGAATTCCCAACCTGATGGCAGACCCAATGCTCGAAGGCGGCGGGCTGCATCAGTCCGGTCCAGGCGGTTACCTGAACGTGCACACCGATTTCTCCATGCACCACTTTCACACCGACTGGCATCGGCGTGTGAATCTGATCCTCTACTTGAATCCGGAATGGGAGGAAAATTGGGGCGGCGCGATCGAGTTGTGGGAGCGGCAAGATGGAAAGATGGCGCGCTGCGCGGCGAAGTATCCTCCGCTGCTGAATCATGCGCTCATTTTCACTACCGATGAGCGGTCGCTGCACGGCTTCCCGGACCCTCTAACTTGCCCTCAGGGACAATCGCGCAAGAGCCTGGCTCTGTACTACTACACCGTCGAGCAGGACAAGAAAGTCACGGGACATTCCACCGATTATTTTGCGCGGCCGCAGGATGGTTGGTGGAAGTCGGCGATGATCTGGCTCGATAAACAGGCCGTCGATCTTTACTCGCGGGCCAAAGCGCGATTTGGATTCTCTGACGAGTTCGCCAGCAAGGTGCTGGGATTTTTATCCAAGAAGAAGTAACGCAAGATCTGCTAATCCCCGCTTTGAAGGGGCGCGGCTTCCAAGGCACACCGTTAGCTAATCGCTCCCAGGCGGGCGCGTGGCAGCGCAGCCGAAACACGGGAATTTCCCGCTGATGACTCCGGGAGGTCGCCCGTCCGTCCGGTACTGATTCGTATTCGGCGTGCCTTCAGGCGCTGCGGCCCGCATCCCCGCTGCGTCAGTTCGTGCGCGGAGTCAGGACCTGCCGGTAGCTCAGATTGTCCACGTTGCGGAACATCGGCGTCCCGGGCGGCAGGTTCCCCGGCGTCGAGAACAGCGAGTCGAAGATAAAATTACGGTCCGGCGCGCTGTACACCAGGCCGCCTTTAAACGTCCCGGTCGCGTAGGTGTTCCAGTACAGGCTCACCATGGAGCCTTTGTAGTTCAGAGTCTGCTTCGATGTCACGCCTTCCCAGTCTTCCAGCAGCCGCAGAAAGTTGTGCACGCCGCCGTCTATGCCGAAACTGTTGTTCGGTATCGCGACCGTATTGTTAAACGCAATCGTCTTGCCTCCGGCAACCGCCAATCGGTCGTAGGTTTCCACCGCAATCCGGTTGGGCGTTAAAGCTGGAACGTACGCCCCGCCTATATTGATCGGATTCTCCAGACTGCCGGAATACAGGCTGCCGACGGCCCCGGCATCCTGCCAATTCCCGGATAGCAGCGTCACCGCGTCTGCGATCACCGCTGCCGCTGCGTGTAACGGCTCCGCTCCCGCATTCCACGTGAGGTCGTAAGTGGTGCTGTTTGGGGTGCAGCCCGAGTTGCCGGCGCCAATGCAGTTCGAGTTGTAGTTGCCCTGAATATAAACCGGATTCTCCGCGCCCACTGTAAATCCTCCGCAGCCGGTGGGATTCGCGGCGTTGAGCACGCAGTTGTTGGTGGCGTTTCCCGGCGGCATCGTGGGCAGATTGCCCAGTGATCCATCCACTAGTTTCAGCGCGTGGCGCGCTCCCGTGACCCGGTTCGCCCGCCCCACCGTATACGTCAGTATCCGGTGCCCGATGGCGTAGGGTGAGGGCGGACTCGTGCTGTCGGTATCTGTCGTGGTTTGCGTGCCAAAGGCGTCTCCCACCGTCTTTACCCCGTAGGTCTCCAGCGTGCCGTTGTTGTTCACATCTTCCGGGGAGACTCCGTTGTAGTTCACCGGCTCGAGAACTCCATCGGGCGCGTAGTTGTTGGCGGAGTTCACGTAGTTCACCGTATCCTCATAGCCGTATTCGCCGATCAGTTGCGTCGGCGAAGCCGACGAGTACTGCATCCCGCGGCGATCCGAGAAATACAGGATGTAGCCGTTCTGGCTCACATAGTTCACTGTGTTCCCAGTCGAGCCCGTATTGCCCAACAGCCAGTTCCGCAGGTTGCCCACGTCCAGTTCCACAACGTTCATAATCCCGTTGGGAGTGCCCGTTCCATGCGCGAAGGTCGCATAGGTTCCGGGGGTTTGCGAGGCATCGTAGTTTTCCCCCTCGCGCGCGTCATACAGATTGATGGGATACCAGTTGTACTGCGAATTCTGCGAACCCAGCGCCGCCGTGCCGTAGTAGGTCAGGGGCGCTGGTGTGACCGAACCCCCGGTGTAGACCGAAGTGAAAGTTACCTCGTCGCCGGCCGGGCTGCCGGTCAGCAGATTATTGCTGATCGAGCCGTCGCCGTTGCGATCCGCCGTTATCTGGAAGTATAGAATTGCATTCTTGTGGTCCACCAGCGCATTACATCCTGTAGTGGAGAGATTGTTCGCCGGAGTGCTCGCACAGCCGAACCCGGGCTCCGTTGGCACATTCACCCCGCGGGCAAAGCCCAGTTGCAGCCATTCCTTGGTTACGCCCACCCACAATCCGCTACCGGCGTTTTGCACCTCCACCAGCAGCCAGCCGTTGATGATGGGCCACTCCGCCTTGGTTGTGTAATGCGCGGCGGCCGTGCCTCCCGGAATCCACTGCGGCCAGATGAAGTTGGGGTCCCCTTGCGTGCACGGGTTGCCCACAGACCCAGCCCCGCACGCGCTTTCTCCGAAGTAATAGTAATTGCTTCCTCCCGCGGGCACGATGATTCCACTCTGCGCTCCCCCGCTGGCCGCGAATGGTCCCGCCGTATTCACGAATTCGCTGGGCGGCACCATGCTGGCCAACTCCACATCCTGACTGGCGTCTCCGTTCCACCCCGGAAGATGCAAATCGGCCTCTTTGTCGCTCAGCAGCACTCGAATCTGCGCTTCATTCGCCAGGCGGGATGCGCCCAACAGTGAACTCGCCGACTCCCCCGGCGGTGGCCGCCGGATGATCTCTATCGCAAAGGTAGTGCCGTTCACGAAGGGCAGCGTGAGATCGCTAGCGCCCGTTCCATTCGTGCCATTAAGCGTGCCGCCCGCCGTCCCGTTGCCGTCGATGAGGTAGCCTTGATACGGCGTACCCAGGGATACGTTGTACCAGGGCGAGAACTGCGCCGAACCATGGCCCCCCGTAACGCTCCCGTTCGTGGCCCCAAGCGCTGTTGTAGAAATGTCAACGCAAGTGCCGCTCGCGGTCGCAGTGGTCACGGCGGCTAATTGGGTTGCGCAACCGCCGCTGCTGGTCGGCAGCAGCTCGGTCCCCGCGTCGCTGGCCGCGGCCTGCGCGATTCCATTATCCGTCTGTTCCCGGATCACATTGCCGAAAGCGCTTACCTTGTCTCCGAAAACCAGGTTATAGCCGTTCCCTGTGCCCAGGTAAAGGTCGCCATTGGTATGCACGCGGCCGGCGGAGAACACCCCAAACTGGAACACTGGAATCAATGCCACTTCCGCGGTGCGGATCATGCTGACGGTTTCGCTGTTCCCCACACTCCGTTGCGTTGTTACGGTCATGATCACCGGAAGAATCTCCGCGTTCAGCCCGGCGTCGGGTCCTGATTGGATCGGACCCCAGGCCGTAGTCAGCGCCCCGGTGCAGCCGGAAACCGGAGCTACGCTGTAGGTGGTGTAGGTAACCGTGGTATCCCAAGTCGGCGGATTGTTGCTTACCGCGCAAATCTGCCCCGCGGTTGGCGACTGAATGTTCTGGAAGATGCTGGCCAGATCGGACGTCATCTTCTCCATGGCGCCCTCGCTGGCCCGATAGGCGTAGTTATTGCTTAGATCGGCTGCCCCCACCCGCTGCTCGGTGTTGACCATCATGAGCAGAGAGATCGCGAATCCCGCCAACAGCATTGTCAACAAAAGTGACGCGATCAGCGTGAATCCTCGAGACCGGATCAGCTTCGAACTGCCTGGGGAAGGGCACCACTCAATTCGTGCCGTTAGCCGGCTTCGGGAGGGGCCCGACTTCGATCGTGCCGTTGCGTGCCTGATAATGCCACCGCGCTTTAGCGCCCGAGGTAAGGTTTTTGCGGGCCCGGCTTCGAGCTCTGCCGCGGGTGTCGCGAAATCAACACCAGCTGAGGGAAGCGCATGTGGTGCGCGAAATGATTCCACGATGAGCTGATCTCCTAAATCGTTACCGCCCAATCCAATGCTCATATCCAAGGCTCCATGCCCGGCGCGCCCGCTGCTGCCTCGCGTCCCGTGCCCTATTCCTCGCGTTTGCTCAGGGCAAGTTTCTGTCAAGGCCGAAGGGTGGGACTCTTGATTTTCTAACGCCACCCTGCGCCAACGCGTCACAGCGAACGCGCGAACGCGCGCACAATTGTGACCGACACGACCATCTGTTGCCTTGTTAACCCGCTCGTCGCCGACACCGTCACGGAATAAACGCCAGCCTTCGCGCTGCTGCTGGCAGTCAGTTTGAGAACGCTGCTGACCGGCCCCGGAGCGGCCAACGTCGCCGGCGTAAAGACGGCCGTCAATCCGCTGGGCAGTCCAGTGACGGAGAACGCAACAGCCGCGTCGAACCCTCCGCTGACCGTGACGTTTAAAGTAATGCTGTTATGCGATCCGGCCGTGACCGAGAGAGAACTCGCTGACGGAGTCGCCTGAAAAGCAGGAACCACGGTGGCGTCACTCCAGTGGTTGACCAGCACTGAACCATCGACGGAGCCCAGCCCGGTGGCCTGATCGTATCCGATGGCCGCGTTGAAGCCGGCTTGTCCCGGCACGCTGTTATTGCCTTTGATGATGTCGTGAAAAATCGACGCGCCACCTGCCCTCTGCTTGCTTGCCAGCGAATAGAAAGTGGTATTGGCATTTCCTTGCCTCGCGCCCGCGTGCTGCACCACCATAGCCAGTACGCCCGCAAACGACGGCGAGGCCGCCGATGTGCCGCCGACCACATACAGTCCACCTTCCTGATAGATGAGATAGCCGTCGTGTCCGGCAGAAGTGAGCGAAACATCGGGAACGTCGCGCTTGCCATCGGCGGGAACCCCCGTGCCGGCCTGCCAGGAAGGCTTGGCATAGATGGTGCTGGCACCGCCGCCGCTTGCCCACAGCCCTTCCCCCGGCCCGCTCTCGTTCCAGGCGATTTCCGGTATATAGCTTAACGCTGATGCCTGCGTGCCCGCAGCGTTGAAGGACGACCAGTAAAGCGAAGGGTCGGAGACATCGTTGAACTCAGTGCCGCCCACGCAAACGCTATAGGGTGTGGAGCACAAGCCGTTCACCGCGCGCCCATGCGTGGCCGACGAGGCTGACGCGGAATCACACCCGGCCGCTCCATCGTCTCCGGAGGAAACGAAAACCGTGATCCCCTGCGCCGCCGCTTGTTGCCACAAGCTATTCAGAAATGAATTTCCGGACGACCCCAGCGAGGCTTCGCAGAGGCCGAAGCTCGTGCTCATGACCGGAGCAAGGTTGTGATTGACAATGTATTGCGCCGAGAGGTCCACGCCATCGCTCGAATTCGTCGACTTCGAAACCACAAACTTGATCGTGGCACTCCTTGCCACGGCGCCCGACCACTCTGCGTCGAGATCGGCTTCGGTTTCTTCATCTGAATTCCAAATGCCAGGGTCGGCGCCGTTGACGATGATCTGCGGATCGTTCGCAGGTAGTCCGAAAGATGTTCTGAACTGGCGCACGTCTGTGATCTTAATGTTCGAGCGCGCGACGATGGCAATAGACTGGCCCGAACCGTTGATTGCATCCTGATACAGCGGAAGGAGGTCGTAGATTGTAGCGAAGTCTGCGGGAGCAAGGTAGTAGGAGCCTCCGCTGGTGAACTCCGGCGATGGTTTGTGAACCGACCCATGCATGGGTTCGCTGTGAAAGTCGTGCAGCGAGACCACGCCTCCGACAACCTGAACCAAGGCGGCAGGAATTTCGGGGTCGGTTGCGTTGGCGTGATGCAGTTCGTTGCCAATCTTGTAGGCATGAATCTGTGTGTGGAACGCCGACTCGACCTGCGAAGCCACGCCGCTGAAGACGATCGACTGGCGGCCCGCGGTGATCTCTTCGACCTCGATGCCATGGTCCTGCAGCCAGCGGGTGATCTGCGCCGCATCGTTATCGGAGACGCCGAAGCGCTCTGCAAATTGCTCAGGCGTGAGCCACTGCGCAGTAGCTAATGGGTGCACGTTGCCGCGCAGAGTTACTCGTTGTTCATCGTCAATGAAGGCGGTGATCCGATCGCTTGGTTGCGCGAACGTAGGCAGCGTGGACAGGGGGCCCGGAGGGTCGACTGGTGGCTGCGTTTGGGCCGGGAGGTTTAGGGGAAGAAACGATAAGAAAATCGTTAAGGTTAGAAATGACAATGACAAAGTCAGCGGCAATGTGCGGCGGTGCTGGGACGCAGGGAACGGGCGGGGCACTTTGATGCGACCTCCAGATGAGATGTGGCTCTTAAGTTTCATCGGCGAGGCGGGGGCACACTTGAGGGATCAGACCTATGCTCGGGGTGACGGGAGTCACCAGTTGGGGAGTGCCTTGGGTGCGGTTAAAACTGCTTAATGTTCCGGTGGGAACATTCGGAAAAGCACGAAATCATTCGTTGTAGTCGTTGATTCCTTGAGTGCGCGTTGCCGCGCACCCATCTTTTCAAGGAGTTAGGCTGTGGAAGAAATGTCTACTTTCGAGGACGCTAAATGCCTACTAAGGTAGGCTTGGCAGCCGTCGCGCGTACTTTATAAGGTACGTCGATTTTGATGGCATTTCCGCCCTAGTTGGCGCGCTTTCCGCGTCGCCTCTTCGCCGGGTGAGGTATCATAAACACGTGATCCCATGATTAATGGCAAGCGCATAGCGGTGGTAATGCCCGCCTACAATGCGGAGAAGACCCTTGAGGTTACGGCGGGAGAACTGCCGGACTTGGTCGACATTCGCATTCTGGTGGACGATCACAGCTCCGACAAGACCGTGGATCTGGCGCACCGCCTCGGGCTGCAGGTCTTCCAGCACGATCGCAACTACGGCTACGGACGCAACCAGCAGACCTGCTATCGCGAAGCGCTGGCTGCAGGGGCCGATGTGGTCATCATGCTGCATCCTGATTATCAATACACGCCGCTGCTGGTTACGGCCATGGCCAGCATGGTGGCATATGAGGTTTACGATGTTGTGCTGGGATCGCGCATCATTGGCGGGACGGCGCTGCGTGGCGGCATGCCGGTTTACAAATACATCTCCAACCGGCTGCTGACCGGGTTTGAAAATCTTTTTCTAGGCGTGAAGCTTTCCGAATACCATACCGGATATCGCGCTTTCAGCCGCAAGGTTCTCACGGAACTTCCGCTGCTCGAGAATTCCGACGACTTTGTATTCGACAACCAGATGCTTGCGCAATGCGTCCACTTTGGCTTTCACGTCGGCGAAGTATCGTGCCCCACGAAGTATTTCGAAGAAGCTTCCTCCATCAACTTCCGCCGCAGCGTGAAGTACGGTTTCGGCGTGCTGGCGACGACATTGCAGTTTGCGTTGCAGAAAGCGGGTCTGATCCATCTGCCTCGATTCAGCGACAAAGGCCGCAAGTTAGAGCCCGGCTATCCGACGTATTACGCACGCCGCAGCGACATCGCGCGCCCCGCGTAGAGACATTTACGAAAAATTGTTTAAACCCGAACCGCTGTACGGCCGGAAGAGTGTGCGTGAGAGCGCCCGATACGAACTGCGGTGAGCGATTCGGTTAAGAAGTCAAAGGCTCCGAGCTTCGCTCGCGGGACAGCCGAGGGTGGCTATCCCCATGGGCTTAGTTCAGGCGGGCATATCTAGTCCGCAACGCAAGCGGTGGTTGACGCATCCAATTAGGGCGGCTTATCATTTTTGTTTGGATCCTACAGCTCAGGCGGCTCCGAGGAGCGGCCGCAGAATTCTAGAAGTGACCCTATGGACAAGAAGAAGTTAGAAGGATTTAAAAAGAGGCTCGAGACGCGGCAGCAGGATTTACGGCGCACAGTCTCCCGCACCCAGGCGGATGGGCGATCGGCGGACGAGGATACGGCGCAGGACATTGCCGACCGTGCTGCCAGTTCCTACACCAAAGAATTTCTATTCAGCCAGAGCAACAACGAGCGGGCGCTTCTGCAGATGGTGGAGCGGGCGCTGGCGCGGATTCGTGAAGGCAGCTTCGGCGAATGCATCCATTGCGGCAAAGAAATCAATGCCAAGCGCCTCGAGGCGGTGCCTTGGACGCGGCACTGCATCGAGTGCCAGGAGAAGGTGGAGCAGGGATTGCTGGAGGAAGCTCCGCGGTAAGGGCGGCATGCCGCTTGCCTTGGACGGCAGTTGCAACCTTAAAAGCCCAACATCAGGCTCCTCACCGGGCTTGGCGCCCGCTTCGGAATGACAGGAATTGGCATCTGGGTTTTAGCGACTAGGTTCCCCTGGCGGTAATCGGCTTTGACCTTCGTGTTTTCTGCCTGATAAACTAGTGGTTTGCCCCACCGAGATAAAGTCATCTACAGAGAGTCATCGAAGTGGACTCCCGAAACTGAGACTGGAAGGTAGAAGTGCGCGCAGAAACCCGCCATCAACTTAAGCAGGATGCATTCAGCCGTGTCACCATTGGAGCTGCGGAGAAAACCGCTCACTGGAGCGTCGAACACAGGAACACGCTGGCAATGGCCGCCGTCGCCGTATTGGTGATCGTCGCCTTGGTAGCAGGCGGTTGGTTCTACCTGAGCAAGCAGGATGAGAAAGCCAGCTTCGATCTGTCGATTGCAGTAAGAACTTTGGACACGCCGCTTCGAGCGGCTGGATCGACGCCGCAGCCGGACTCTCCAAGCTTTGGCTCGGTGAAGGAGCGCGCGGAAGCCGCTCAGAAGCAATTTCAGGCGATCGTTGATAAATATCCGCACACGCGCACGGCTGACATGGCGCGCTACTTCCTGGGAGTGACTGCAGAAGACGGGAGCGATCATGCGACCGCTGAAAAGAACTTCAAGGCCGTAGCCTCGACCGGCAACAAAGAACTGGCTTCAGTGGCGAAGCTGGCCCTGGCGTCTCTCTATGTCACCACGAACCGCAACAAAGAGGCCATCGCCATTTACCAGGAGTTGATCAACCAGCCCACGGCGTCGGTGAGCAAAGTCACGGCGCAGTTACAACTCGCGGAACTGTACCAAGCCAATAACCAGCCGATCGACGCCAAGCATCTCTACGAGCAGGTCAAGAAGGACAATCCTTCCGGCGGGGATGCGGCGCAGATCGCTACCCAGAAACTGGCGGAACTGAAGTAGGGATGGCGGCGGTGGTGCGCCTCCGGTTGATTTTCACTCTTCAGATTGTCACTTCTTGATTTTTCGCCCCTTAGATTTTCAGTCCCCGAACCCGACCAGAAAACTCTGGCTACTGAGCTGCGGTCGGCATAGGCTGGCCGACGGTCATCTTGAATATCTGGATGTTCCTGCCGAACGATTCAAAGTTCAAGCCGCGAAATTCCGCGTAGTGCCTCTGCAAGTCTTCCGGAAGATCGATTCCCCAGCCTGTCTGAACAATCCAAACGGTCTCACCCGGTTTCAGATTGTAGGATTGCAGGGCTCGCTGCCACTCTCTGGGGAAATTATCGGCTCCAAACATCCACGCGGCTCTAAAGTCGCTGGCGACGATCCGGTGCCCGGCGCAGGAAAATTGTTCGAAGTTGGCGGGAGTAACTTCCCAGAAAATGGGACGCTGTTGGCATAGATAGTGGCCAAGAATCAGATCGCTCTGGTAGTCGGTGAAGATGAGGTCAGAGGGCTTAATATTTCCCCCTATAAAATTGACCGCATCGGCCATGTGCTTCCGGCTCTGGTCGGCGCGCTCCATGCGGGGCTGGCGCGGTTTGCCAAAGACGATGCAGATCAGGATTACAAGAACAGCAATGGTTATTGCGCGATCCCACCTATTGGACGCCAGCCAAGCGATTGCGACGCTGACGCCGGCCACCGCGGGCATAATCAGGAAGGCCACGTGCCGCACGCCCCCGTAGGGATAGAGGTGCGCCAGGCTGATGCCGCCAGCGACGACAAACGGCACGACTAAGAATATTCCCAGGCGGCGCGAAGATGCTCGATCGACCGAAAAACTCGTCCCGCGCAGAAGGATCGCGACTCCTAAGAGGAACACGACGCCCATCACAACGCCAACCGCAAGCTGGCCAAAGAAATATTGAAAGACTCCGAAGCTGTGGCCTACGAGGAACGTTACGGGATTGTCGTGTGCACGGTCGAAGTACGATCGCTGAAGATAAAGATCGCTCATCCAGCCTTGCGTAGCCGGTCTTGAATCGCCTGCGCCTAGCTTCGACAGGTGAGTCTTATACAAGATCGCGGCGAGGGCGATGCCTCCGAGTTGTCCGATTGCCCAGACGGCTGCGAGTCTAAAAGGCGGGCGTTCGGCGAAAATTATGAACAGCGCATAAACACCGAGCGCCGCGGCAAACAGAAATGCCGAGTAGTGAAACAGCATGGCGAGGTAAAGACACACAGAAAAGGCTGCCATTCGTGCGGGCGAGTTTTTCGCGAAAGCTTCATCCAAAAAGTACAGCGCGCTCGTCAGGAATGCCAGCAGCAGAGCGTACTGGCGCACCTCTGCGGATAGCTCGACGATGGGACGAAGAAAAGCCACGAAGAGAAGACCGATCAACGCGGCAAGATTGCCCGTGGCCTTGCTAAGCCACTTGTAAAACATCCAGCAAAAAACCGTACCCGCAATTACCGAGGGCAGGCGCAGCCAGAGTTCTGACGTGCCCAGAGCACGCCAGTAATACAGAAGCACAACGAACAGCGGAGGATGTGCCGCGGTAAGACTCGCCTTATAGGCGAGAGCCAGCGAGGCCTGGTTGGCCAGCCGGAAATGCAACGCCTCATCGGGATTGAGGAATGTTCCGGAGGCGGTGAAGAGGCGCGGCAGGAACGCGAGCAAGGCGATGAAAGCTGCGGCCGCATCTGCGAGGCCATGGAGCGACTGATTTCTGTTTGCCGTCTTCCTGTTTTCGATCAACGATCCCTATCCTCGCGGATCATGTCTTCGGCGGCGGGAAAGGGACCGAACCCGTCCGATCGGTGGGAGCGGAGTTCCGCCATTCGCTCGCTGAACTCGCGGCGGCGCTGCAATTCTTCAGCTGTGGGTACGATGTGCTTGATTTGAGTCACGTCCATCAAGTCGTTCGGTAGCGTACTACAGAATATCTTGCTAGTTGGGAGTTCGCGTTTGAGAGCGCTTTTTAGCGCGGGCTTTCTTTAGCAGTTTCTTGGTACCTTCGGTGATCTCGGCGACGAGTTTCTTCTGTTTGGCCCACCGAGCTTCGACGGCTTTCCGGGCCGATTCGCTCCGTTGTTCCGGGGTGAGTTTCTTCGCCCGCGCCTGGCCGCCTTTGCGGGCGAATTGGGATGCGTAGCTCTCAGTCATGCTGGCATCATCGCACAGAACATTCATACGTGCAAGCAAGAATTGGCTTGACATACGTGCCAGCACGTATTTAGAATTCAACATGATGGCGGAGGCTGCCTGAACATCGACGAAAGACTTGAGGCGCTGACTCAGAGTGGGGAACTGCTGGCCTCGCTGCACCGGGACAACGAGAAGCGACTGGAGCGCCTCGATCAACACATGAAGCAGTTCGCTCAGGAGATGAAAGGACTGGGCAAACGAAACGAGCGATTGGAGGGTCTGGTCACCGAGATTGCCGAAGGGACAGCGCGGCTTCTTCATGTCGCCGAAGCTCACGAACAGCGCATCGGCGATTTGGAAGAGAATCAGACTCAGTAGGCCAACGGGTGACGCCAGGTGGTGTCCTGTAAAGTTACGACTCTCGCTCGCGCCAGGCTGCCTTGACACTGCTTTCTATCAACCTTTATCCTTAACTCTTGCTCCTTGCGGTACTTGCGCCTCTTGGCGTGCTTCCGCGAGCCTGGGGCGGCAACACACGGGGCGCGGAGGTTCCGATGTTCTTCGAGATCAAAGATTTAGAACTTCATCCCGTAGATTTTGCGGAGAAGTTTGCGCCGGGCGTGATTGACCTGGGAACCGATTACCGGCAGGTCACCCCGATCGAGAGCAGCGGGCGGGCCGATCTGGTCGAGGAGCATCACGGCAAGCATAAGATAATTCAAGACATACGCATCAAGGGTCAGTTGGCAACTAGCCTTGAAACAAATTGTGCGCGCTGCCTGGAACCGATTACTCAGGATGTCGAGCGCGAGTTTGACCTGCTATATCGTCCGCAGGGAGCTGACGCCGGGCGCGACGAAATTTCGGTGACCGATGCGGAGGCCGAGATCAGCTATTATGAAGGCGAGGGAATCCTGCTCGATGATGTCGTGCGCGAGCAGGTGTTGCTGGCGGTTCCGTTGAAGGTGACGTGCCGCGAAGATTGCAAGGGATTGTGCCCGCACTGCGGCCAGAATTTGAACGAGGGACAGTGTTCCTGCTCCGTGACTCTGGAAGAACCGCGGTGGGCGGCGTTGAAAGAAATTCGCGGCAAGCTGGCACATTGAGACTTGCACATACTTGAGAGATTGATATGCGAGGCCGAACGCCTCAGCGAGAGGAATTCATAGACCATGCCTAATCCGAAACGAAGACATTCTCAGAAGCGTACCTCGACCCGGCGGGCGCACGATGCGCTGAAGAGCCATTCGCTCTCCGAGTGTCCGAACTGCCACGAGAAGAAGATGCCGCATCGCGCTTGCGTCAAGTGCGGCTACTACAAAGGCCGCGAAGTTGTGGAAGTGAAGGAAGCCAGCTAGTTTCCAGCCACCATGCCTAGCGTGATCGCGCTGGATGCGATGGGTTCGGACCGGGCTCCCAAGCCTGAAATCGAAGGCGCGATGCTTGCCGCGCGTAATTACGGCGTGCGCGTGCTACTCGTCGGCCCGGAAGCCACCATCAAGGCGGAGTTGGATCGTCATCCCTCCGCGGCGCGGCTGCCGCTTGAGATTGTCCACGCCAGCGAAGTCATCACCATGCAAGATAAGGCGGTGCAGGCGGTGCGCGCCAAGCGCGACTCGTCCATGCGCGTGGGGCTGCGGCTAGTGCGTGAAGGACGTGCGGCCGGCTTTGTCACCGCGGGCAACACCGGCGCCGCAATGGCCACAGCGAAGATGGTGCTGGGAGCATTGCACGGCGTCGACCGCCCCGCGCTGGCGGCGGTTTTTCCGACGGCTCCGGGGACAGCGGCGATTCTGCTCGATGTCGGCGCGAATGTGGATTGCAAGCCGCATAACCTGGAACAGTTCGCCGTCATGGGCGAGATTTATTTCCGCAGCATGTTCGAACGCAGCATGTTCGGACGCTCTGTGTTTGGCGCGGACAGGTTTGGCGCAGGTAGACGTCCGCGCGTGGGATTGCTCTCGATTGGCGAAGAAGAAACCAAGGGCAATCTGCTGACCCGCGAAGCGTTCCAGTTGTTGAAGCGGCTGCCCTTGAACTTTATTGGCAATGTTGAGGGCCGCGATCTGTTCAACGGTCATGTCGACGTGATCGTCGCCGATGGATTCGTGGGTAACGTGGCACTCAAGATCTCCGAAGGCGTGGCAAACCTGGTGCGCACGGTTCTGAAAGAATCGCTGAAAGCGACAATCACCGCGCAGGTCGGCGCTATGCTTTCGCGCAGCGCTTTTTCGGATTTCAAGAAGCGCATCGACCACACCGAGTACGGTGGCGCACCGCTTTTAGGTTTAAGGGGTGTCTGCATTATCACGCACGGTTCGTCGAACGCGAATGCAATCAAGAACGCAGTGCGGGTGGCCTCGGAGTTCTCCGAGCGGAACATCAACGCGTCGATTGAGCAGGGACTGGCCAAGCTGCGGCCCGTGCCGGCGCCAGTGGAAGCCGCACAAGTTCACTAGCTTCTCGCTAAACCAAGATGATGACTGAAACATTAAACATGCACCAGATCGCATTCATTTTTCCCGGGCAGGGATCGCAGGCCGTGGGCATGGGCAAAGATCTTGCCGAGAAGTATTCCATCGCGCGGCAAACATTTGAAGAGGCCGACGAGGCGCTGGGCTATAAGTTGTCGCAAGTGTGCTTTGAAGGTCAGGAAGACCAATTGCGGCTGACCGAGATCACGCAGCCGGCGATTCTCACCGCGTCGATTGCCGCTTTGCGAGTTCTTGAAGACCGCATTCCCAGGCCGAGTTTTGTCGCCGGCCACAGCATGGGTGAATATTCGGCGCACGTGGCTTCTGGGACGATAGGCTTCGCTGACGCGCTACGAATAGTCCGCAATCGCGGAATGTACATGCAGGAAGCTGTCCCGGTTGGCGTAGGCGCGATGGCGGCGATCCTTGGCATGGAATTCGAAAAGGTCGCCACGGTTTGCCAGGACGCAGCACAAGGTGAAGTTTGCTCTCCCGCGAATATCAATTCGCCGGAGCAAATTGTCATCTCCGGAAATACCGCGGCCGTCGAGCGCGGGGCGAAGCTGGCCGATGAGCGCGGAGCGAAACGCGCCAAGCTATTGCCCGTGAGTGCGCCCTTCCATTGTTCGCTGATGAAGCCTGCGCAGGACCGGCTGGAAGCTGACCTGAACAAGCTGAAGATGCAGAGGCCGGTGTATCCCGTCGCCTGCAATGTGGAAGCGTCTTTCGTCAGCGATGAATTGCGGGCGCGCTCGACCCTCACAGCTCAAGTCACGGGCTCGGTGAAGTGGTTGCAGTGCATGCGCCTGCTCATTGAGCAGGGCGTTGAGACCTTCGTAGAAATCGGTCCGGGAAAAGTTCTGTGCGGACTGATGAGACAGATTGACCGGTCGAAAACCTGCCTGAATGTTGGCGACGAGGCGTCCCTGGCCAAGACCCTTCAGCAGTTCGAAATCAGTGCCGCAGCCGGAAGTTAATCGAAATACGACTAACGAAACACGATTAGCGAAACGCGATTAGCGAAATAAGCTCAGCGAAATTCCAGGTCGCAGGGCGGCGTACTGATCGTCTTATCCGATTTGTCCACGTACAACTGGGCGTGTTGCGTGCGATCGTTCACGATCAGATCGACGACTACGCCGCTTCCCCCGCCGGGGCAGTTGCTCACACCATAAATCTTGAAGCTCTTGACCGCGCCCCACTGGCCGCCGGGGCCCCAATCCCGCCAGAACTCGTTGAACGGATACTGCGGATGATTCTGAGGATGCTGCTTCCATGCAGGATCGTGATAGTAGATGCCGTAGGCAGTTTCGAAATCCTGCTTTTGCAAGGACGAGAAGAATTTGTCGGCGATATGTTTTTCCGGCCAGAACCGGTTCCACCAGCCAACCAAAGCCAAAACTAAAATAAGAACGACCGCCGAAACGATCTGGCTCCTTCGCTTCCGCTCTTTTTCGGGATGGTACTCTTTCGCGTCCAGTAAGGTCATCGCTCTCTAGCATAACGGACACGACGGCGAAGTCAAAAGTTCCAGGAAGAATTGAGCCATTTGGCGATTGAGCGATCGGGCGATTGAACTGAACAATCGCTCAATCACGAAATCGCCTAATCGCTCAATTCCTTACAGCGTGCGCTTGAACAGCGGAATCGCAATCGCCAGCGTGAGCGCGGCGAAAATCGTCAGGTACAGCATGTCGCCCCAGACCGCTGACAGGTTCGTCTCTTTCAACAGCAGGCACTTGAAGCCGTCAACCGCGTAAGTAAATGGATCAACCCTCGCAATCGCCCGCAACCACGGCGGAAAAGCCTGCACGGGATAGACGGAGCCGCTGGGAAAAAACAGCAGAGTATTGAGAATTCCAAACATGGCCCGCGGAACCAGCGGATCTTCGATCCTCACCATCAGCAGAAACATCATCGTATTGAAAGCCAGCGCAGTCAGCAGAATCATGATCAGAAGGCCAATCATGGTCACCGGATTGAAGATCGTGCTCACGCCGGCAATCAGCGACCCAATGATCGTAATGATCACGCCCGTCATCACCGCCTTGATCGCGCCCGCCAGGTTGAGCCCCAACACAAGTTCGAGTTTCGTGATGGGCGTGACCAGATAGCCTTCATGCACGCCGCGCGCTTTGTCGTCGATATACAACATGCCGCCGCCAA
>JBEKJF010000165.1:0-12817 GCA_050011375.1 Candidatus Sulfotelmatobacter sp. | reverse complement strand
TATGGGCCGAACGTGCCGCTGATGCTGGGCGTGAGCGGGCAGCCGAAGATGGTTGGCGAGAATCGCATTGAGCCGCTGGAGGCGTTTGGGCTGAAGGTGATTTCGGTGGGCTTTCTGAATCCTGGGGACAAGCCGATTATCTGGCGCGGTCCTATGCTGCACCAGATTGTGAAGCAGTTTCTGGGACTGGTGGAGTGGGGACATTTGGATTACATGGTGATCGACTTGCCGCCGGGGACGGGCGACATTGCGTTGTCGCTGGTGCAGTCGGTGCCGCTGACGGGCGCGGTGGTGGTTTCGACTCCGTCGGATGTTTCGTTGCAGGATGCGCGCAAGGCAATTGAAATGTTTCGACAGATGAAAGTGGATCTGGTGGGCGTGGTTGAGAACATGAGCTTTTTTACTTGCCCGCATTGCAATCACGAAATCGACATCTTCTCGCGCGGCGGCGCGGAGAACATGGCGAAACATTTCGGCGTGCCGTTTCTTGGGAGTATTGAGCTTGACCCTGAGGTGCGGAAGTCTGGCGATGGAGGAAAGCCTATCGTGCTTGAGGGCGAGAATTCTCCGCATGCTAAGTCGATCTTTGAATTTGCTCGCCGGGTTGCTGCGCGAGTTGGAGAGATTAAGGCTGGCGAGTCTGCTAGCGTGATTTCGATTCAGTAGGGAAAATCTTTAACACAGAGGTCACAGAGGGTCACAGGGTAGAGCTTCTGTGACCTCTATGCTTTCTTGAGAAACCGCTTTAGCTGCCACACGTCGGGTGCGCTTCCATCTTTCAGGATCAACTTCGCCATCGTCTCTCCCAGGGCGGGGCCGTGTTTGAAGCCGTGGCCGGAGCCTCCGCCTAGCAGCCAGACGTTATTTGTTTGCGGATGGCGATCGACTATGAAGTGGGCGTCGGCGGTCTGTTCGTATTGGCAGACTCGCGTCTCGATCAGCGGTGCGTCTTTTATCGCGGGAAAGCGGAACATCAGATATTCGCGGACTCGTTTAAGCGTAGCTGGGCTTACCACTCGCTCGCCGCTTGTGGGATCGAACGCGGGACCGCGGGTGTCGTCGGCTACTTTAAATCCGCGGCGATCGCTGCCGGGGATGCCGTAGAAAAAACGGTCGCCGTGGTCGCCCCACACTGGAAGATGATTGTCGGTGAAGCGGGAATCTCCGGCGGGCGTGCCGAAGAAAAAAATGTCCTGCTTGGTGGAATGGATAATTTTGCCCAGAGTTTTGGGGAACAGCTTGCCCATCCATGGTCCGCAGGCGAAGACGTAGTGATCGGCTTTGAGTTGCGAGCCGTCGGAGAGCTTCACGCTACGCAGAGGCACGCTTTCTAGTCCATCGGGGGAGACTGCGAGCTGGCGATATGTGCCACCTTCGGCGATGAATGCATCGACCACGGATTGGCAACTGGCGCGGGCGTCGAGATATCCGCATTCGGGTTCGAAGATTCCCCAGTGAACGCCGGCGAAGTTGACTTGCGGCCAGCGCTTTTCCATCTCTCGCGCGGAAAGTTCCTGGAACTTGATGTTGGCTTTGCGCAGTGGAGTGAGTGAGCCGCTCTCGAATGAATCGTCGTGGGTGCTGGCCAGCCAAAGAACACCGGTGCGATGCAAGAATTGGCGTTTCCAGCGTTGTTCATATTTTTTCCAGAGCTTGAGTGCGCGCGCGGCGAGTTCGGTGTAGGGCTGGTCGGGGCCGTAGGTGCCGCGCATGATGCGGGTTTCGCCGCCGGAAGACGCGCGCGAGTTGCCCGGACCCCAGGCGTCGAGCAGAGTGACGCGGGCTCCGCGCTCGAGAAGATGAAGGGCGGTCCAACCGCCGAATGCGCCGGCGCCGATGACAGCGATGTGAGGTTTGGATTTCATCTGCAATAGTTTCGCATGAGGAGCTTCGAGGGCCGAGGGCGAGGACGCCCTCGGGACAGCCGCCAAGATGCCGGCGCTACTTATGCGACTGCTCGGCTCGAAAGAGGACACCACTTCACTTTCGCGGTCCTTGACAGGACAATGAGGCGTTCCTAGAATCCAATCAGGGCGCGGGTTTGCGACCTTGAGCTAAGTTTTTGCATCTAAAATACTTAGCAGGGAGAGCGGAACTGGTTGCAGGCCTGTAGCATCCCAGGAAACGAAATGCCATCTGACCCTAATATCGGCAAGCGCGAGCACGAAGTTCTGACGGCGATTGTGGAGACGTTTATTTCCACGGGCGAGCCGGTCGGTTCGCGCACTCTGTCGCGGTCGAGTCGCGAGGGCTTGAGTCCGGCGACGATTCGCAACGTTATGGCTGACCTTTCGGAGGCTGGGTTTCTCGAGCAGACGCATTCCTCCTCGGGGCGCATACCGACTACCGATGCGTACCGATATTACGTAGAGCAGATTTCGGGGAAGGCGAAGCTGGCGCCGCAGGAAGAGAGCATGATTTCTGACTCGCTGGCTGGCGTTACGGATGTGCAGGAATTTATGGAGCGGACTTCGCGCGTGTTGTCGCTGATTTCGCGCAACGTGGGCGTAACCGTGGCGACGAGCGGCGCCAAGAATGCGCTGGAGCACGTTTACTTCTCGCGACTGGGCGATCAGAAAGTGCTGGCGGTGCTGGTGACGCGTTCAGGATTGGTGCGCGACCGTGTGTTGCGGCTCGATCTGCCGCAGGGGCAACTCGATCTGGCGGCCCGATACATCAACGAAAATTTTCGTGGCTGGACGATGGAGTCGATGCGCGTGGAACTTGCTCGGAGAATTGAGCAGGAACGAAGTGAGTATGACCGGCTGATGAGTTCGATCGAGGAACTCTACAAACAAGGCGCGCTTGCCGGTGAGACGGGCACGCAGATGGTTTTCGTGGAAGGCGCGGCCAACCTGGTGACCGGTCAGGAAGATCGCAAACGCCTGCAGGAGATGCTGACTCGGGGCCTATCTCGACGTGAAGCAGGAAGCGGTGAGAGTGGTGATCGGGCTGGATGATGCGCTGCCGTCGATGCAGAATTTCGTGCTGATTGGCGCGCCGGCGCGATCCGGGACTGACATGTTTGGATCGCTGGCCGTGATTGGTCCGACGCGCATGGATTATCAGCACACCATGACGGCGGTTTCTTACATCGCGCGGCTCTTCGACAAAATCTTGAATGAATCGGAGTGAACAGAGTTGTTTATGGCCAAAGTGAACGGTAAGTCATCAGAAGCGAAGAATGCGGGTCTGGATCTGGACCACGAGCTGCCGTCCGGTGATGGGGATGAGACTGCCGGCGATGCGGGGAGTGTGGAATCGCTCGGCTCGGAATCGGAATTGGAAAAGGTGAAGGCGGAGCGCGACTCTTTACTCGACCGATTGGCGCGTGCGCAAGCGGAGTTCGATAACGCGCGCAAGCGTGCGGGGAAAGAACAGCAGGAGTCTCGCGATTACGCCATCGCTGACGCGATCAAGTCTCTGTTGCCTGTGATCGACAGCCTGGAGCGCGCGTTGCAGGTGAAATCGGATGCGGCCGAACTGCGCAGTGGAGTCGAATTGATTTACAAGCAACTGCAAGCTGCGCTGGCCAAGCTTTCGGTGAATGCTATTGTTGCGAAGGGTGAGCCGTTTGATCCGCGATTGCACGAGGCCATCGAACTTGTGGAGACTAGCGATGTGCCCGATCATCAGGTGATCGAGGAGTTGCAGCGCGGCTACAAGCTCAAGGACCGGCTGCTGCGGCCTGCGATGGTGAAGGTGGCGAAGAATTCCGGGAAGTGATTTTCCTCTAAGGGCGTTTTCTCACTGTCTTGTCAAGATTTCTTGATTCATTAGAAAGGCAGCTATTCTGGCCACGAACGCAAAACGCGATTATTACGAAGTACTGTCTGTCAGCCGTACGGCGAGCGAGCAGGAACTGAAGAGCGCGTATCGCAGGCTCGCCATGCAGTACCATCCCGATCGCAATCCGAACAATCCGGATGCGGAAGAGCGCTTCAAGGAAGTCACGGAAGCTTACGCGATTCTCGCCGACTCTGAAAAGCGGTCGCTCTATGATCGCTTTGGCCACGCCGGAGTTGGGAGTGCGGCCAGCTCAGGCGGTGGTTTCGAGGGCGCGCCGTTCCAGGATCTAGGCGAAATCTTCGGGGAGTTCTTCGGCTTTGGCGATGTGCTTGGAGGAGGTGGACGCCGCCGTAGCCGCGTGCAGCGCGGCGCGGATTTGCGCGAAGACATCACCCTCGAGTTCGAAGAGGCCGCATTCGGCACTGAGACGCGCGTGATGGTGCGCCGCCACGAAGCCTGCGAAGACTGCCGCGGCTCGGGTGCGGCGCCGGGCAAAGGTCCAACCACCTGCCGTTCGTGCGATGGCCGCGGGCAAGTGCGCTATCAGCAAGGCTTTTTCAGCATCGCGCGCACTTGTCCCTCGTGCCAGGGAACGGGCAATGTGATCACTGATCCGTGCCTGAAGTGCAAAGGCGAAGGGCGGCTTCTGCGGCAGCGTTCGGTGGACGCGAAGATTCCGGCCGGCGTGGAAGACGGCACGCGCATTCGTTTTACCGGCGGAGGCGAGGCTGGACCTTTTGGTGGGCCGGCGGGCGATCTTTACGTAGTGCTGCACGTGAAGGAGCATCCGTTTTTTGTGCGGGAAGGCAACGATCTGCACTGCGCCGTCCCCTTGTCGGTGACGCAAGCCGCCATGGGCGCGGAGATTCGTGTGCCTACACTCGAAGGCGAGCATACTCTGAAGGTCCCTGATGGCACGCAGCCCGGCACGACCTTTCGCGTCCGCAGCAAAGGCGTGCCCGTGCTGAACGGGCATGGCAAGGGTGATCTCTACGTGGAGGTGCGCGTGCAGATTCCAACCAAGCTGAACAAGCGGCAAAAAGAGTTGTTGCAGGAACTGGAGACGACGGCAAAGGTCGACAACCAACCCATGATGCGCTCGCTGCTGGGCAAGGTTAAAGACATGTTCGGGTAAAGCAGCCGCCAGTTGCCAGCCGTCGGTTGCCAGTTTCCAGCTTTCCACCTTTGGTTGTTCTTAGCGCGCTCCGATTTGCGGGCTGACAGTCATTCGCTATGAGCCTTTATTGGAAACTGGCAGATGGCCACTGGCGGCTGCCGTGAGATGACTCGCCGCCGATTCATTGCCGATGAATTCTCACAGGACCGCGCCGCCTTAGTCGGCAAGCACGCCGATCATCTTGCGCGTGCGCTTCGTGTGAGTATCGGACAAGAATTCGACATCGCCACCGGCGCAGCCGTCCGCCGCGGACGAATTACCTCAGTGAAGAACGGTCGCGTCGAATTCGATCTGGGCGAAGAAGTTTCCGCGGCTAGCCTCTCAGATATCGCCCTGGTTCTCGCAATCTTCAAGTTCGACCGCATGGAGTGGGCGATTGAGAAATGTACCGAGTTGGGTGTCGCGCGGATCGTGCCGGTAATCGCGCGGCGCACCGATTCGCATCTCGCCGCAGCGTCCGCTAAGCGAGTTGAGCGCTGGCAGCGGATTGCGCGGCAAGCTTCTGAGCAATCGCGCCGCATCGCTCCGCCGGAGATTTCGGATCCGATCAAAGTATTGGAGGCATTGAATCTTCCGGGGGCTATGCGAATTGTTCTGGCCGAATCGGAAGATCAAACTTTGCTTCGGGACGTCGTGAAACCGCAGCCCGCAAACGAAGGAGTTATTCTCGCGATCGGTCCCGAGGGCGGGTGGGCTGACGACGAATTGCAATCTTTCCAGCAGGCTGGATGGATTTCGGCATCGCTTGGCAATACCATCCTTCGCGCTGAGACGGCTGCAATTGCCGCTACGGCGATTGTCGCGTCCGCGCTGCAATCTCTCTGATTTTTCGTGTTTCCTGCGCGCCGCCGATTGGGGTGGTATTCTGAGCCGCAATGGCAGTTTCCAAAACACAATCTCCCGTGCCGTTTATTCCTGACGATCGCCAGCGCGAGGCGATTGATCATGTTCACGGACCGATGCTGGTGATCGCGGGCGCGGGCACGGGGAAAACTTCGGTTCTGATCCATCGTATAGCCCGCTTGGTCGAGCAAGGACACGCGAAGCCGGAAGAAGTGCTCGCCCTTACCTACACGGTGGCGGCGGCGACAGAAATGCGCGATAAGGTTTGCCGGCTGGTGGGTAAGCCGATCCGGGCGACGACCTTTCACGATTACTGTCTCGACCTGCTAAAGCGCGCGAAAAAAGACTTTGGCGTGCTCGACGAAAAAGACCTCTGGATTTTCTTGCGCAAGAGAATCCCCGACCTTCATCTCGAGCACTATGTTCGCGCCGCCAATGTAGGGCAGTTTCTCAACGACCTGCTGAATTTCCTAACCCGCTGCCACGACGAACTGGTCACACCGGAAAAATATGCAGAGTACGTTGCACGCCTTGAGCACGGCGAGTCGAAGGTTCACCGGGTTGCAAAGTCGAAAGAGCAACTGAGCGACGCTGAGGCAATCGCCCGTTGCCAGGAAATTGCACGCGTTTTTTCTACCACCGAGCGCTGGCTGCGCGAAGAGAATCTGGGCACATTCGGGCATATGATTACCCGCGCGCACCAGATGCTGACGAGCGACGATAGTCTGCTGGCCTCGGAGCGAGCGAGCACTCCTTTCATCGTGGTCGATGAGTTTCAGGATGCGAATTTCGCGCAGATCGAAATCCTGGCCGCGCTCGCCGGAACGGCCGCGAATGTCTTCGCCGTCGGCGATCCCGATCAGGCCATCTACCGTTTTCGTGGAGCATCCAGCGCGGCGTTTCATCTTTTCCGCCGCCATTTTCCGCAGACGAAGCTGGTCTTGCTCGGCAAGAACCGGCGCTCGACCACTCCCATTCTGCAGTGTGCTTTTGCCATCGTCGACAAGAACCCACCCGTGTTTGCAGCCGGTGAGCGGGACGCTCTGGCCTATCGGCGATCTCCACTCCAATCAGCGCGCGAAGAAAATGCAAGGAAAGAAGGGCAGACGCTGCCTACCTTCCCCGTCGAAGCGATTTCTTTTGCCGCCAAAGATGCTGAGGCGCCCGACGTCGCCCGCATCATCGAGGAAACCAAGCGGCATTCGCGGTGCAAATGGAAAGATTTCGGCGTTCTTTACCGTTCTCACATTCATCGCGACCATGTCGTTCAGCAATTGGCTGAACATGAAATTCCACTCTCCATCGAGAACATGGATGTGAGTGACACGCCCGAGGTGCGGGATTTGTTTGCCTGCGTCGCATCGGTGGTAGACCTGGGATCCGATGCTAATCTTTTTCGCGTCGCCGCCCTTCCGCAGTTCGATGTTGACCCCGTGCAACTCCGGGCGGCCCTGCGCGCGATTGCGAAGGACTCGAAAGATGGCGTCGTGATTCCTCTGTCTTCGGTGCTGGCCGAAGTGGCCGGTGGGCAGGCCGTTTTGCGGTGTGTGCAACAGGCGCGCAACGAAGTGGACCGCAAGCATGCGAAAGCACGTGCGGCTCTGGAGTTGATCGGACGGCAATTTGCGCTCGATCTAGATTCGCCAATCCTGCAGGCAGCTTTGAAGTTTGCTGCCGATTGGGAAACCAAGGCGACCACCAAAACGAAAGAACTTGGCGAATGGATCGAGTACCTGGGGTATTTTCGCGAAGCTGGCGGCGTGATTCCGATGGCGGCGAAAGATGACGAAGACGCCGTTCGCCTGATGACCGCGCACGGCGCCAAGGGATTGGAGTTTTCTCACGTCTTCATTCTGCGCGCGACCAGCGGTTCGTTCCCTACGGGTTACCGGGAGACGCTGGTGGAGTTTCCCCGCGAGTTGCGCGACCCTGATTCGGCTGCGGCGGGCGACGACAAGACTCTCAATGAGCAAGAAGAGCGCCGACTTTTCTACGTGGCCATGACGCGGGCTAAGGATTCGTTACACATTTATGGCAAGCAGGGAATTGGCCGCGACAAAACGCCCGCCGGCTTGATGCGCGAATTAATCTGTAACGCCGGATTGGGAGCATCACTCCGCGCGCGTGCAGCTTTACCTTCACAGCCGGAGTTGATCGAGATCGCCGCGGCCGCGGATCCGGCTCATCCCGCGGGCTCGCGCCTGCCCGCTTGGCTTGCGCTCGCGCCCATTGAAGGGTTGGGCGCACGTTTGAGCGCGTCGGCCGTGGAGAGCTATGAGACCTGTCCCTTGCAGTTCAAGTTCGAACGCGAGTGGAAGTTATCGCGCGAGGTGCAGGCTGCGATGCAGTATGGAGCGACCATGCATCGCGTTTTGCGTACCTACTATGACTCCGTAAGGCTGGGCAGAAAGAAAACTGATGAGGAGTTGCTCCAACTTTTTCGCGACGACCTGGCAACGACCGGAATTCAGGATGATTACCAGCGCAACTTGTATTTGAAGAAAGGGCTGCAGCAGTTGGGGGACTTCCTTGCCGGAACGCGCTCAACACCCCCGCCGGATGTTCTGCACACGGAAGAATGGTTTGACGTGCAGATTGCTGGAACGAAGGTTGCGGGACGAATCGACCGCATGGATCGAGCCGCCGATGGCAGCGTGAACATCGTCGACTACAAGACTGGCAAAGCGCGGTCGCAGGAAGATGCAGATGAGAGCCTGCAGCTTTCGATCTACGCCATGGCTGCGTATGAAAAGTGGGGATACCGCGTGGGATCGCTGGTCTTTCACAATCTGGAAGGCAACGTGCCGATATTGTCGAAGCGCGCAGAGTTTCAGTTGGCGGAAGCGAGAGATCGTGTGCTGGCTGCGGCGCGCGGCATTGCGGAAGGGAACTTCGAGCCTAAGCTCGACTATCACTGCAACTTCTGTGCGTTTCGTGGATTGTGTCCCGCGCGGGAAAAACGTGTTCCGAATCTTGCGAAGAGCTGACACTGTTTCTGCGTCATAAGCTTTCGCGCAAAAACTTAGGGGACGCTTTACGCGTCCCCTTTTGACTTCGTACTACTTGTTAGTGCTTCTTTTTCTTCTTTGCCTTTTTCTTGGTTGCCATTGTTTCTATTCTCCCTTCCATTTTTCATGGAAAAATCTGCAACGATCATTTGTTGCAACTAATTGATTGTATAGAGTTAATGAAAAATGAAGTCAAGAAAAAAATGCATGATGCGAACGAGCGGTGTTGTACCAAAGTCACCGCGAGATGAGAGTGAACAACAAAATCCTTTCATCGCGCAGGAAAATTCGTCGCGAGCATGCTACCGCGATGCACGAAAAGGTCGTGATGATCTGACGCGCGCATGTCAAACTTTCGCGCGCGAATGATCGAACGACAATCAAACCACAATCCAATCGATTTGCAGAAGTTCATCATTCTGGTGCTCCGCTGCATCTATAATGAAGAAGCGAAATCTTCGCGGGAGCATGATCAATGGCGGCTTTCGATGATGTTGTCATCATTTCCGGTTGTCGTACTGCGGTAGGAAGATTCCAGGGCAGTCTCGCCGATTTGAGTGCGCCGCAACTCGGCGCTGTCGTTGTGCGCGAGGCAGTGAAGCGTGCTGGCCTGAACTCCGATCAAGTCGACGAATGCATTATGGGCAACGTTCTTCCCGCGGGCCTCGGACAAAATCCCGCGCGTCAGGCCGCAATCTTCGGCGGATTGTCTCCCGCGACAGGTGCCATGACAATAAACAAAGTTTGTGGCTCAGGATTGAAAGCAGTGGCTCTCGCGGCGCAAGCGGTGCAGACCGGAAACAGTTCCATCGTCGTCGCCGGCGGCATGGAATCGATGACGAATGCTCCTTATCTTCTGCCGCAAGCGCGCAAGGGATATCGCCTCGGCAACGGCAAAGTGATCGACTCCATGGTGCACGACGGCCTCTGGGATATTTACAACGACTACCACATGGGCATCACGGGCGAGAATGTCGCCGAGAAGTACGGCATCACGCGCGAAGAGCAGGATGAATTCGCCGTCAACTCCCATCGCAAGGCGATTGCCGCATGGAAGGAATGCCGCTTCAAGTCGCAGATCGTTCCCGTAGAAATTCCCGCGAAGAAAAAAGGTGAAGCTCCAGTACTCTTCGAGAAGGATGAATCTCCGCGCGAAGATACGACCATCGAAGTGCTCCGTGCATTGAAGCCAGCATTCAAGAAAGACGGAACCGTGACTGCAGGCAACGCTCCTGGAGTGAATGACGGAGCCGCAGCCGTGGTCGTGACCAGCGCGCAGCGCGCGAAAGAACTCGGCGCGCAGCCTATGGTGCGAATCGCTGCGCAGGCCACCAGCGGAGTCGAACCCAAATGGGTGATGATGGCCCCGGTCGACGCAGTAAAAAAGATCTGGCAGAAGACTGGCTGGAAAAGCGACGACGTCGATCTCTACGAACTCAACGAAGCTTTCTCGGTGCAGGCGCTGGGCGTGATGCGGGAACTTGGGCTCGATCCCAACCGAGTCAACGTGAATGGCGGCGCAGTTGCCATCGGACATCCCATCGGAGCCAGCGGCGCGCGCGTCCTTGTCACCTTGATTTACGAAATGACGCGCCGGAATGCTAAGCGCGGGATAGCCGCACTCTGCCTGGGCGGAGGCAATGCCGTGGCTATGGCAGTGGAAAGAGATTGACCCCGGGCTTCGGGCTTCGGGAGCTTAGATGCTGGCGCAATTTTCCGGAGACGAGAGTCGGAAGCCGGTTCAGTTTGACGAAGCCGCGGCGCGCAAGGTAACCGTGAAGACGGCTCCGCCGCCGGGCGCGTTCGCGGCCTCAATCGTCCCGTTGTGTTCCTTCATCACCGATTTGCAAATGCTGAGCCCGAGCCCGGTTCCGCGGCCCGGCCGCTTCGTCGTATAGAACGGGTCGAAAATGCTGGGCAGTGTGTCGCCCGGAATCCCCGGGCCATCATCCTGAAAGCTGGCCCAAACCGACTGCCCTGTATTTCCAAGGCGGATGCGCAGCGTTCCGCGGTCGCGCGCTTCGCGGATAGCCTGCTCCGCATTCAAAATCAGGTTCAGAAAAACTTGCATCAACTGGTGTGGGTCGCCCTCGACATAAGGCAAGCCGGGTTCGCGCAGAAAGTCCACGGTAATGTTGTTCTTCCGCAGCGAATAAGCATGCAGATTGAGTGTGCGCTCGACCACCTCTCCAACATTCACGGGAGTCTTTCCGGTCGCCGGCGGCCTCGAAAAATAAGTCAGGTTGTGAACAATCTCAGCGGCGCGGCGCGCCTGCTGCTGCAGTATGCCGATCTGTTTGCGAGCGGCGTCAGTGGTCTGGCTGTCCTGTAAAAGTTCGCTCACTCCCAGAATGCTGGTCAGCGGATTATTGAGTTCGTGCGCTACGCCGCCGATCATCGCGCCCATGGCAGCCAAACGCTCGCTTTGAATGATCTGCTGCTCCAGCTTCTTTTCCGTCGTGATGTCGCGCACCGAAACAATCACGCCGCCCAGCTTGGCATCGGCGTCAAACAACTGGCTGGCGGAAGCCCGCATGGTGCGCCAGCTTCCATCGCGGTGACGGGCGCCATATTCCGCGGATCCAAAAATCCTGATTCCCGAAACCACGTCGTGATACAGCGCCACCAACTCCGGCGAGTGATCCTCGGTCTCCGAAATCTTTTTGCCCAACAGATCTTCGGGCTCGTATCCGAGCAGGTCGCGCACACGAAAGCTGACGAACGTGTACCGCTCTTCGAGATCGACCACTAGAATCAGGTCAGGGAAGCTCTCCAGCAGATGCCGCCGGAATTCCTCCTGCTGCAACACCTGCCGCTCCAGCTTTCGCCTTTCCGTGACGTCGACCAGCGTGCCCTGGTAGCGAATCAGTTTGCCTGCCGCGTTCCACACGGCGCGCGACGATTCCAGAAACATTGCGGATGTCCCATCCTTCTTCCGCAGCGTGATCTCCCGTGCTCGCACGCCGCCCCGATCGTCGGCGGCGCGGCCCAGCACCGGCAGTTCTGCGGCATCCACATTCAAATTCGCCGGGTCAAGCGCCAGCAACTCCTCCTTCGTGGCGTAGCCCAAAATGCTAACCAGCGCCGGATTGGCGTCCAGCAGTCTGCCTTCCGGCGTGCTGAAGTAAGCGCCCTCCTGCAGGGTCTCGAACAGTTCGGTGAAGCGAAGCTCTTTTTCATACTGCCCGGTCACATCCCGTCCCAAAACGCTCGCGCCCACCACCTCGCCGCTCTTGACGATCGCATTCAGAACGCAATCGAAGTAAAGAGAGCGCGCATCGTTCTTCAATCGCAAGCGTACCGTGCCGGCCCAGTGTCGCTTCTCCAGAAAACGCGGCAGTCCGGCCTCCACACTGCCGCGGGTGGGTTCGTCGAGAAAGTCGAAAAACTTCTTTCCCACGATCTCAGCGTAAGGCAGTCTCACAAGGTCGCTGACGCTCTTGTTCACGGTGCGTAACGTCCCGTCCAGAGAGACGGCGCAGGCCGCATCCTCGAACGAGTCGATCAGTTCCTTGAAGCTGCGGTTCGAGCGCGCAATCACGTCCGAAAGCTGATCGAGTTGCGCTTCTGAAGGAGCCGCGCCCACATGTTCCTGCAAATCCTGCAGCAGCACTTTGAGTTCGCTGACTTCCTTGCGCCGCCCATACGCATATACCGCCAGAAGAATGGATAAGACAAGAACGCCCAGAGCCATCGGGCCTAAATGGTAAGGCAGGGTTTCCAGCCGCTCCCAGGCAAGGTAGGCGAAGCCCAACGCGAGCAGAACCATGAACAGAAGAATCCAACGCCATAGCTGAGATTCCTCGCGCTCAAGTTTATGCGGCGGGCGGGAATGTTGAGGCGTACCGGAAGGGGCCTGGGTCATGGGGGAAGTCACCTGGGTTCCGCGATCAAAGAAGCGCGTTCAAAGAACCACGAACGCCAAAACCGCACACCCACTCATCGTAATCATATAGACGGGCCGGAACAACCGGGGTTGTTGGAGAATGTGGTTCGCCGG
>JBEKJF010000164.1:0-9940 GCA_050011375.1 Candidatus Sulfotelmatobacter sp. | reverse complement strand
CTGGTCATGATATTTCTCGGTGATGAAATTGTCTGAGCCAGCCTGCGTCTTGAGGAGTAGAGCATCGAGCGGCCGCTGGGCTCGATAGTGAGGACGCAGATGGAACTCGCCGTTGGGAATCGCGGGCTGAGAATCGAAAGCAGAAAGAGACGGGAAGGCCAAACCGCGAAGGCCGGCGGGAACCAGGGCAGCCGAGGCTCCCTGGCAAAAGCAGACGAGAAAATCACGTCGGCTCTGACTTGACGGACGAAAATCAGCCGGATGACGCGTCTTCCCTTCCCGACTCAGAGCTTTGCCCTCCAAATACTCACGTGTAGGACCGGAATCTAACAGCCGCAGTAGAAGCCGTCAAGGTCGTGTGGCACTCGGTCAGCGCAGGCTTTTGGTTCGTTTCTGGCCGTGTGAATTTCATTTTCGGGAATCCGGCGCTGGCTTTCCCGCATGGGGAAGTGCAAATGCTTCAGAGGATGCTTTTCCCTTGACCTCACTTTGCGAGGCAGTTAGCGTCTGAAGGTGAGAGCAATGTACCCAGAAGTCAGCCCGCGGATGCAGCGCGGGCGACGAAGCGAGATTGATTAGCCGATGGGAACTGTAGCTTCAGGATTTTCGGGACCGGTCGCCGCGGTTTTCCTGCTGGCTGAGAATCGGCTGCTGCGCGAGGCTTTGTTGCGCATTTTGTCGAAGAAGGACGACATCAGCGTGGTTGGAGCGGGATCGTACAGTCCTGCGATGTTTGAGCAGATTGTTTCGACCGGAGCCAATGTTGTGGTGCTCGATTCGGTCGCTCCTGTATTGGCAGATCACGGCGTAGTGCGGGAACTCCATCAAATAAACCCTGCGATAAGAGTGGTGTTGGTTGGCATGGAAGCTGACGAAGCCATCTTTCTTCGCGTGGTACAAGCTGGCGTTGTCGGTTACGTGCTCAAAGACGCTTCAGCCGTGGAGTTAGCGCGAACCATCCGGGCGGTCGCGGCAGGCGAAGCGGTGTGTCCGGCCGTGCTATCAACCGGGCTATTCCGGTGGGTAGAGCGCCACCAGCCTGCCATTCCGAGCTTGCACCTCAAGAACCGGCTCGGCCTCAGCCGCAGAGAACAAGAACTCGTGGGCCTGATTCGGCAGGGTCTTACTAACAAGGAAATGGCCAACCGGCTGAACCTCTCGGAACAAACCGTGAAAAATCACGTGCACCGAATGCTGCGAAAGGTGGGAGCACAGGACCGGCTTTCCATTGTCGAAGTTTGCCGCAACGAAGGCCTTAACGTCTAGCCCGAACACCCTCAGTTCTACTTCCGCGTGCCCGCGCTGAACTGGAAGACCGTCACACTGTGAAACTCCAGCCCCGGCTTTAGCTCAGTCGTCGGAAAACTGGGATGGTTCGGCGAGTCCGGGAAATGCTGCGTTTCCAGGCAAAAAGCATATCGCCGGTTATAGACGCGGCCTTCTTTTCCTGTGATGGTACCGTCGAGAAAATTTCCTGTATAGAGTTGCACTCCCGGTTCGGTGGTCAGCACGCGCAAGATTCGTCCGGTAGTCGGCTCATACATTTCGGCAGCCTCAGCCAACTGGTTAGGCTCATGATCGACCACAAAGTTGTGGTCGTAGCCATGACCGAGACGAAGCTGAGGATCGTCCGCATCAATCCGTTCTCCGAGGGCGTGGGGCGTTCGAAAGTCGAGTGGCGTGCCTTCCACTGATTTCAGTTCTCCGGTGGGAATCAGATTTGCATCGACCGGAGTAAAGCGCGAAGCATCGATCTTCAAGATATGTCCGAGGACGTCGCCGTTCCCCTGGCCCTTCAGATTGAAATAGGAATGATTGGTCAGATTCAGCACCGTATCTTTATCCGTGATCGCCGAATACTCAATTCGTAACGCTTCGCCAGTTAAGGTGTATCGAACAGTGGTAGCGAGCGTGCCCGGAAAACCCTGCTCCCCATCTTTGCTCACGTACGTGAGTTCGATTCCATCGGGAATCTGTTTCGCCGCCCAGACCACTTTGTCGAAGCCACGGGTGCCTCCGTGAAGGGCGTTGTCACCGTCGTTCTTTGGAATGTGATAAGTGTGCCCATCGAGTTCGAAGGTGCCATGCGCGATACGATTCGCGTAGCGGCCGATGATGCCTCCAAAATGCGCAGTCTGCGTTACGTACTTCTCGACTGAGTCGACACCCAGCACCACATCGTCGAGCCTTCCCTTTCGATCGGGAGCGCGCAGGGAAACGATGATTCCTCCGTAGGTGATGACGCGGACTTCGATCTTATCGTCGGCCAACGAATAAACTTCGACGGGAGTTCCTTCCGGAGTGCGCCCAAAAGGTCGCTTGTGCACGATAGTCTTCGCTGCGAGAGTTGCCGTGAGCATAAACAGAGTTGCTGAAACTGCAAACCAGCGATTCGCCTTGATTGGAAGCATAATTCTTTTCCCTCTTCTCTTCTTATGCAGACCCATTACGCAGACCCGCGCCGGATTTCCGATTTCCTATGGAAGCGTTGCCTTCCCGGTGAGTTCGATCTCTGCCGACGATCGTGCGACATAGATATCGAAATCGCCCGGAGCGACCGTCCAACTATGACTCTTTACGTCGTAATAGGAAAAGGCTCGCCGGTCCAACGTAACCTGAACGTGTTTGGTCTCGCCGGGATTGAGTTCGACTCTCGCGAATCCCTCCAGCTCTTTCACCGGGCGCGGAACCTTCGCGTGTTTGTCGCCGACGTAAACTTGCGCGACCTCCGCTCCGGAGCGAGCGCCGGTATTGCTCACATCGAAGGCCACGGTCACGAGTTGATCGCCCGAGGCTGGCGACACCGTCAGATTCTTGAAAGCAAATGTGGTGTAGGAGAGTCCGTAGCCGAACGGGAACAGCGGCTTGATTCCAGACTTATCGAAATGACGATAGCCCACGAATACGCCTTCGCGGTATTCAACCTTCTTCTCGCCCTTCTTTGGGTAATAGCTATCGTGGACGGCATTGTCTTCCCAACGCCGCTCAATTGAGATCGGCAGTCTTCCTGAAGGATTAAACTCGCCAAAGAGCAGTTGCGCCAGCGCAGTGCCGCCTTCCTGGCCGGGATACCACGCTTGCAAGAGCGCTGGAATCTGATCTACCCACGGGGCCATGTTTACGCCCCCGCCGGATGTAATAACCACAACTGTGTTCTTGTTTGCGGCGGCGATCTGATGAATAAGTTCATCCTGCCCGGGAGGTAGTTGAAATGTGCGGTCACCGCTTTCGCCTTCACTCGAGGGATCAAATCCCACGGCCAACACAACCGCATCGGCGTGCGAGGCCAGTGACTTCGCTTCGGCGCTAACCAGAGTCTCAGGACGCACGATGCCAAGATTCGCCATCGTCTTGCCCCAACCGCCATGCGCGTAGTAATCCAGTTCAACCTGATGCGGACCCGAAGCCAGCTTCATCGCAGTCTCGCCCACAAATGCGAACCAGGTCTTCCAGTTATCGAAAACAAGCTTCTTGTCGATGAAAAGCCTGTATCCACCGTTTTCTCCGGGTCCTTGAACGAAAACAAGATACTCGCCAGGCGTTGCCGGCGTGAAGAAACCCGTCCAGCGGATCGACATGTCGGAATCGGCGCCGTCCCCGCCGCGCGCCGGTTCGTAGTTGACATGCTTGTCGGTACGATTCACCGCCGGCGTGCCGCTCAGAGTGGCGTTGGTAAAGAACTCGGTCTTTAATCCTTGCTGGCCGCCGGTCGCTTCGGTAGTGAATTCAGTATGTTTGGCGATTTCGTCGAGAGTTGGTAGTCCCCGCTGGTAATAAACTTTCGCGCTGCTGCCCGGGTAATTCACCAACCCTTCGAGGTAACTAACTGGCGTGAAAGGTTTCGCGTCGGCGCTGCCGCCGCCCGCCGGCACTGCTGGGTAGGCATCCGGACCGATGATGGCAATCGTACGAAGTTTTCCCTTATCCAGCGGCAGAAGATTGCCGTCATTCTTGAGTAGAACCATTCCTGCCCGCGCAGCCTCCAGCGTTACCTGTTTGCCTTCAGGGTTCTGTCGGGAAATCGACAAGTCAGTTTGCTCCCGGTCGAGCCATCCAAACTGAATCGCGGTGCGGAGAATGCGCCGCACTTTGTCGTCGATCGTCGCCTCGCTCACCTTGCCCGCTCGAATTGCCGGCAACAAGCTCGCACGATTCATGAATTTTCCCGAGGGCATTTCCAAATCCAGGCCGCCATTCGCCGCTGCGACGCCGTCGTAAACGGAAGTCCAGTCAGACATCAGAACTCCCGTGAAGCCCCAATCTTTCTTGGCCACATCGGTGTTGAGGTGTCCGTTTTGCGTCATGTGCACGCCATTGGTGAGATTGTACGAATCCATAATCGCGCCGACGTGTGCCTCTTTCACAGCTGCTTCGAACACCGGCAGATAGATTTCACGCATGGTGCGTTCATCGATCACCGAATCGATGTTGTGCCGGTCATATTCCTGGTTGTTGCCCATGAAGTGCTTCACGGTTGCACTCACGCCCTGGCTTTGTATGCCCTTGATATAGGCGACAGCGGTGCGCGCCGAAAGAAAAGGATCTTCGCCGAAGTACTCAAAGTTTCTGCCGCACAATGGAGCCCGATAAATGTTTACGCCGGGGCCCAGCATGAAGTGCACGCCACGGGCGCGGGCGTCCTCTCCAATCACAGTGCCGATCCGCTGCGCAAGTTCGGGATCCCATGTGGCCGCGAGGCCGATGCCTCCAAAAACCGTTGACGGACCGTAGTTCCGGACTCCGACTGGACCGTCGGCCATCTTCAATCGCGGCAATCCGATTCGCGGGATGGCGCGGATATAAAAATCGTCTACGCCGCCGATGATGTCGATCTTCTCCTCCAATGTCAGTTGCTTGAGAAGCGAATCAACCCGGGCCTCGGTCGCTGCCTGCGAAACCGGCGCGGTCTGGCAGACCGCAGGCAACACGAACAAAACAACGAGCAGACAAACTGTTTGGAGCTTACGTAGCATGGCGAACCTTCATTGTCGGAGCGAGAATTGAACCTCCGACCCCAGAATTACCGCACCAGATTCTAGCACTTGCTGGATTCTATTGAACTGCGGGCGCTCGGGCGGTCCGCTTTCGGGTCAACGCGAATTGAGGTTCACGTTTTTGAAGCCCTGCAGTATCGTCTTGTGGAGTGAAATAGAAAGCAGGCGCGAGTTTAGACTAGGCTCCGCCGTTGTCTATGATAAGGCTGCAACCAATAAGAGGTTGTCGGAGTTTCTATGTCGCCATGTGCAGATCCAATCGAAAAAACGGTATTTCGCAAAACCAATGCTCACACGGGACGGCGTCTCGCGGTGACGCCGGCAAACAGCGCAATGCGGCATCTTTCTTACGGCCGCATCATTCTGAACCATGCGGAACCACTTGTGTCCTTTTCCAATGAACAGCAGGAAACTGGACTGATATGCCTGGCCGGAAACGGCGCGGCGAAGAGCGCGGGGCGCGAACACAATCTGGAACGGTTCGATGCGATCTATATTCCTCACGGTTCCGAGATTGAAGTTTCGACGAAGACCGCCGTGGATTTCGCTGAGATTTCAGCTCCCGTCGAAGGGAAATATCCTTTGCAAGTGATTCGCTATGCCGATGTGGCTAAGGACGCGGGCTTGAAATTTGTCACGGGCAGCCCCACGTCGAGACGCGAAGTGAACCTGCTGATTGCCAGCAATGTGAAAGCGGGCCGTCTGATCGCAGGTTTCACCTCTTCCGACCCCGGAAACTGGACCAGTTGGCCTCCGCACGAACACGGAAAAATGCTGGAAGAAATCTATGTGTACTTTGACATGCCGGAACCTGCTTACGGCTTGCAGATGGTTTACAACGACACTCAATCTCCGGAGCTGGTGACCGCGGTCCGCGACGGCGACGCCGTTCTGATTCCCAGCGGTTATCATCCGAACGTTTCCGTGCCGGGGCACCGAATCGCTTTTCTATGGGCGATGGCGGCGCACCGTGAAGTCGAAGACCGGCGTTATGGTGTGGTCAACGTTCAGCCGGGGTTTCAACAAAACGGCACAGGCCTTGAAGCAGCCCGCAAGTAAACTCCGTGACGCAGAAAAAAACTTAAAGCAGGCAATGGCGAATCAGGACTTAATCGTCGAAGTGGGGCCCGGCGGATCAGGTCATCCTTCTGCATCTTCTTTTGAGTCGCGTATCCGCGGTGTCTTCGCGGGAAACTTTCGCTGGGTCATCTGCGCTCTGTTATTTTTCGGCGTAACCAAGAATTACATGGACCGCCAGGTGCTCGGTGTGCTCAAAGGCACGCTGCAGCACGAGTTCGGCTGGAATGAGATCGACTACGGGAACATCGTGTTCGCTTTTCAGGCAGCCTATGCGCTGGGCATGATTCTTGTCGGGTGGCTGATCGACCGCCTGGGCACTCGCATTGGTTATGCAGTGGCCATGGTTTTTTGGAGCCTCGCGTCGATGGGCCACGCAATCGCGGTTTCGCTTCCCAGTTTTGTTGTAGCGCGCACTGCCTTGGGGGTCGGTGAGGGCGGAGTATTCCCAGCGAGCATCAAGTGCGTTGCGGAATGGTTTCCGAAAAAAGAGCGGGCCCTGGCAACCGGAATTTTCAATGCCGGGACTAACATCGGCGCGATCGTTACGCCACTCGTCGTGCCGTGGATTGCAGTACATCTGGGCTGGCGCTGGGCTTTCTTGCTTACCGGCGCTATCGGTTTCGTCTGGCTTATTTTCTGGCTATGGCTGTATCGCAGTCCCGAAAAACATCCCTACTGCACCAGAACCGAAAGAGCCTACATTCAAAGCGATCCCGTCGCCCGTGCTGGAAAAATCAAATGGAGCGAGCTTCTGCCTCACAGGCAGACCTGGGCCTTTGCCGCCGGAAAATTCATGATTGACCCTATCTGGTATTTCATTCTTTTCTGGATCCCGGACTATCTTCAGAGAGCACATGCTCTGCATCTTACGCAGATCGGCCTGCCGATTGTGGTGATTTACGTCATATCCGATCTCGGAAGCATCGGCGGAGGTTGGGTTTCATCGACTTTAATTCGGCGAGGATTCTCAGTAAATGCCGCGAGAAAGTGGGCTATGTTTCTCTGCGCGCTGTGCGTCTTGCCCATTGCATGGGTTTACCGCATTTCCGGATTGTGGCCGGCTACGGTCCTGATTGGGCTTGCCGCCGCCGGCCATCAAGGCTTTTCTGCCAATTTACTTACGCTGTCCTCAGACCTTTTTCCATCGCGGGCAGTTGCGTCAGTCGTCGGCATTGGGGGCATGGCCGGGGCGATTGGCGGAATGCTGATCGCCGAAGTCGTAGGCCACGTGCTGCAATGGACGGGAAGCTACATGATTCCATTCTTTATCGCGGCATCCGCTTACATGGTCGCATTGTTATTCATCCATCTTCTGAGTCCGAGGCTCGTGCCCGCGCGGATCGGCGTGAGTTGAATTCCTCGTTCTCCAATCAGACGGTCACGGCCACGCTGATCTCATATGAGGCATGAGGTTTCTTCTCGGGCTCGAACCGTCTTCGTTGATTAAAGCTTACGGAGGTGTGGCCGGGAGCTACGGCGGTCAGCCTGAAAACTTGTTGCAGGCTTCCCGCGATCGGCACCGTCACTTC
Source organism: Candidatus Sulfotelmatobacter sp. (assembly GCA_050011375.1). GTDB lineage: Bacteria > Acidobacteriota > Terriglobia > Terriglobales > Acidobacteriaceae > Sulfotelmatobacter. The sequence goes on along the minus strand of JBEKJF010000164.1, from coordinate 2,337 downwards.
CTGTCTCGAGTGCAGAATCTCCTCAACCATCACGACGTTCTGATCGTAGGGCTCCGCCATCCAGCGATACCCTGCGGATCCCAGGCCAGGAAGGGTGATGCGATGTTCCTGGCCCGGTTTCAGAGTTATCGTTTCCATACTCGTTGGCGTTTGACTAACTCACGGTGGAGCCAAAAATCGGACCAGCATGCCAGCTCAAGTCCGAAGAATAGCGCCAGTAGTGCTGCAGCGTGCCGTTATTCAGCAACGCAATCACTTCCAGATCGAAACCGAAGCTGGATTGGATGAGTCCCAGAACCTGCTTCACGTTTTCACCGAACGTCGCGCTCATGGTCCAGGTCGATGCCGGATTTTCCGGACTCTCCTTCCACCAGTGCTGGATAGCGTTGTCCACGGCAACGCACAGTTCGTAGTTGCCCATCACGGTTTCATCGGTGGCGCCGTATTGCCCTGCAATCATAACCGGAGGGCTGCTCACCCCGCGGGCGAAGGTTTCACACGCCTGCCACGCCGCGCCCGCGGATGGCCGGAAGTAGCGTTGCATGGCCCCAGCCGGAGTGACACAGATTACGTCGAGGCCGTCATCGAAACGTTGCACCAGAGAAGCGGCACTCAGTTGGATATCGGAGCCGAACTGTGCAGACTGCGACCACGTCATCGGGCCGCCGGGTCCGTTCGCGCGCCACCAGTGTTTAAGGGTTCCGTTCCCGGTTCGAACCACAACCTCGAAGTTGCCCGGCGCGTTGTAGTTGCCTTGAATAAATCCTGCCAGGCCCTCAACATCGTCCGGTTCCTGCGGACCGAAAAGCCCGCCATCACCCCACGTTCCCGAGGCTTGATCGAAGTAGCGATGATGCAGCCGGCAGCCGGTCGCTCCCTGGCTCGTCGTCTCGTAAACGTATTCGAAGTTGCGGTTGTAAGTCGTGCCAGTCACGCATGGACTCGCATAGCAATCGTTGCCTTGCGTTTCAGCCACGCTCCATTGCAATGAGACGCCGTCGCGCCAGTAGTGGCGGATCGCATTTCCCGGCGCGAGTGTCCACAGCTCGAAGTTGCGATGCAACTGCCCGTCTCCACTCTCGTAAAGGCTGCCGTTGTGAGCGCGGCGCTTGGTCCACGGATCCGGATTCACGTTCGCTCCCGGAACTCCATACTTCGCATTGTTGTCGATATCGGCTTGGCCATAGCCAAACCAGCAGTACCCGGCCATACCCCAGCCCGTGTTCCAGGAATTCCGCACCAGCCACGCTTGCAAGCTATCGTCGTACCCCACAATTACGATGCAGTGGCCGCCCGCAACTCCCGTGGAAGGATTCGCCGTGTACACGCCAGAGCTGTAACCGAAAAAGTCGTTGTACACAGTGAAGCAAGCCGAGAGCGGGCCGACATTGTCGATCCACGCCTTTTGGTCGTCGACGTTGCTCAGCGTGGTGTAACCACTCAACTTTACGGTTCTGCCGTCGCGATCGGCCGTGGGTTTGTATGGCAGATTCGATTGCTCATAGGGCCAGCAGCCTGGGTCCGCGACTCCATTTGCTTGCATCCAGTTGAAGGCCGTCGGTGGGCCACCGGTTTGGGCACAGCTTACTCCCAGGCCGTCGTGAACGTCACCCTCCGAACGCAGGCTCCAGATTGTATGTTCGATACGAACCATGGCTTCAACCACGCCCACTGCGCTGAAGACCCAGCAGGATTCGCAACCACCCTGGTCTTTGATCTTCGTGAGCCACGGCCAGCCAAAACGATTTCTCCAGTCGACCGCCGAACCGCCACCGCCGCCACCCATAGGCTGCAGGTTGCTCTTTAGCGGTGTCGGCCCTGACTCCTTGAGCACGATCGGATGCCGCAATTCGATGGGCAGATCTTTCAAGTTGAGGAAGCCCTGATCGATCCGGCGTTGCAATAAATACGGGTTGGACGTGACGGTCTTGAAGAACGGCGTAACGTCAACGCGGGGTACAGCGCTCGCCTTGACGAACTTGGTGAGGTCGCCCCCGGTGGGGTGCGTTGGAATAGTATCGGTGTCTTTCAGCTTCTCATCGATGGTCCATTTCGCGTTTGCCTTCGCCAGCAATTGGCGAAGATCGCCTGCTTTCAGAGTGCTCGGCATGTGTGCCTCCCTACCTGTCAGATTTTTGCGGGTCTTAGGATCTAGATTTCAGCGCAGGGATGGAACATTGTTGAGACTGAGGCAGCTCCGGCAAAATGCCGTCCGACTTCTGGTCTGCGATGGTCGCCCCTGGCAAATCCTTCAATACCGGGATAGTGACCGCCGAAGTCCGATCGTTACAAAATTCTATTCAGGTCGAAATGCTGTGAAACGATTCGCGCACTCGC
>JBEKJF010000163.1:0-9998 GCA_050011375.1 Candidatus Sulfotelmatobacter sp. | reverse complement strand
GAACAGCGCTTCATCGATCGTTTCAGGACACACGCGGCCAAAGCGGCCCAGGTGCAGAGCCGAATCAAGGCCTTGGACAAGATCGAGAAGATCGAGTTGCCAAAAAAACGCACGGTGGTGAAGTTTGAGTTTCGTGTCCCACCTCGATCCGGCGAACAGGTGGCTGTCCTTGAGAATCTGCACCAGAGTTACGGCCCGCGCGTGATTTACGAAGGGTTCAATCTCACCATCCGCCGCGGAGAACGCTGGGCTGTCATGGGAAGAAACGGTGCCGGCAAAACTACGCTGTTAAAAATGATTGCCGGAGCCAGCGCTCCAGATGCCGGAAGCGTGCGGCTCGGCGCCAGCCTGTATATGGGCTACTTCGCGCAACAGTCTTTGGATGTTCTCAATTCCGATCTCACCGTCACCGAACAGTTGCAACAGGATTTTCCCCAGGACAGTATCGGCTCGCTGCGGAACCTGGCGGGAGCATTTCAGTTCTCCGGCGAAGACGTAGATAAGAAGATCCGCGCACTCTCCGGCGGAGAAAAATCGCGGCTGGCAATCGCACGCATGCTCTACAACCCGCCGAACTTCCTGGTGCTCGACGAACCCACCAATCACCTGGACCTTGCCACCAAAGAAATGCTGGTGGACGCCCTGAAAGATTTTGAAGGCACCATGATCTTCGTATCGCATGACCGCATGTTCCTCCGCGGTCTCGGCTCACGTGTGCTGGAACTGGGAGGTGAGAGCGGCACGGACCGCAATCCCACGGTTTATCCTGGCTCCTATATTGAATATGTCCAGAAGCTGGGGCACGAGGCGCCCGGTATCTATTCGTAGGCTTGATGCTCACCACGGGCATTCAGCCCTCGGCCAATCGCCCTACTTCTTAAGTTCCCCGATGAAAACGCCGAAAGGCTCTAGCGAGACCTCGCTTCCCTTCGCCCCCGATTTGCCGGTCACCAACAGCGCCTTCGCCCCGGCAAAGCCTTTGCCCTTCAACTCGAGATTCACCTTCTGCGGACTGCCTGACATGTTCAGCGCCACCACCACGCCGTGGTCTTTATATATACGCACATAGGAAAGCACGTTCGCGTCATTCTCGTTGATAGCGGCGTAGCTTCCATCGAGCAGCGCCGCGTTGGTATGCCGCAGCTTGAGCACATTCTTGTAGAACACCAATACCGAATCCGGATCCGTCAACTCATCCGCCACGTTGTGCGTCTTGTACGTCTCGGGCACCGGAAGCCACGGCATACCTTTGGTAAAGCCAGCGTTTTCGCTGCTGTCCCATTGCATGGGAGTACGCTCGCCGTCGCGGCCTTTCTCCTTCGGCCAGCCCGTACGCCCGATCGGATCCTTCACATCTTCCGGACGCGTCGGCGGCGTGGTCTTCATCCCAATCTCTTCCCCGTAATACATGATCGGAGTTCCGCGCAAAGTGAGATAAAGCGCGGCCATCAGCTTCGCGATCTGGTCGTTGTGCCGACCGTCGCCATAACGGTCATAGGAGCGCACAATGTCGTGGTTGCTGATCACAAACGTGGGCCAGCCGCTAGCCGCATCTACCGCCGTAATCTGCTTGCGAAATTCCGCCGGCGACAATTTGTTGACCATGGTGAAAAGAAAGTCCATGGGCATCTGCAGTTCGTTATTGCCCGCTCCGTAATAGCGGTTGAGTTCGGCAACATCCGCCGTCCAGGTTTCGCCGATCAGCACCGCATTATGTTCATCCGCCACCTTGCGCAGTCCGCGCAATACATCGTGCACCTCGGGCAGCTTGGTGTTGTACTTGTCTTCCTCGATCGGATCTCCAAACGCGTTCTGGCCTGGACTCTTGATGGGATTGTCTGTCAGCTTCGGATCTTCAAAAAGAGTATCCACCGCATCCAGCCGGAATCCCGACACGCCGCGCTTGTACCACCACCGGGTCACGTCGAACATCGCATCTTTCACCGCCGGATTGCGCCAGTTCAAATCCGGTTGCGCCGCATAAAAATTATGGTAGAAGTACTGATTCGTCGTCGGGTCCAGCGCCCATGCCGATCCTCCGAATGTCGAGATCCAGTTGTTCGGAGGCACTCCCGGTCCTTTTCCATCGCGCCAGATATACCAGTCACGATGAGCAGATGTTCGCGACGACTTCGAATCCAGAAACCACGGATGCTGATCGGAGCTGTGATTCACTACAAAATCAAGAATGATGTGGATGCCCCGCCTCTTCGCCTCGCTCGCCAGCACATCGAAATCCGCCAGCGTCCCATACATAGGATCGATGTTCTCGTAATCCGAGACGTCATAACCAAAGTCCACCTGCGGCGAAGGAAAGCAAGGCGAAATCCAGATCGCATCCACGCCCAGCTCTTTCAGATAATCCAGCTTCGCCGTAATTCCCTTCAAATCGCCGACGCCATCGTTATTACTATCGGCAAAGCTGCGCGGATAAATCTCATAGAACACCGCATTCTGCCACCATTGATGGCCCGCCGCATCCACCCCGGTAGAGGATGTCTGCGCTGAGCCGCTCCTTCCTACAAGAGCTGCAAAGACAAAGAACGCGGTTACGCGTAAAACGATTCCCTTCATCCTGAAACCTCCTTCCCTTAAGCTTGTCATTCCGGAGCCGGGCGCTAGCCCGGCGAGAGCCTGCCCTGAGCGAAGCCGAAGGGAACCTGCTTTCGCCTCCACTATTTCGCGCTCGCCGAACGCTGCTCGCTCTCCAGTCGCTCCACCATCTCTTTCGGCAATCCATGCAGCAGTTCCAGGAACGCCGCATTCGTCCAGCCAAATCCGACAACGTTCATCGAATACCCAAGCTCCACATGCGCCTCCGACGATCGCGTCACCACGTTGTACTTCTCCCGAATATTTCCGTCGCGCCGAAAGTTTTCCGCAACCATCGATAGAAACTCATAAGAAATCCGGTCGGCATCGCCATTGAATCCATAACGCCGAAGTCCCTCGACCGCCAGCATTTCAATATTTCCCCAGCCATAAGGCAAATCCCACTGCGCGCCCGTCTCTTCGGTGCTCATCGCCAGCCCGCCCGGTTTCTCAAACGCCTCAAGATTTTTCTCCACAGCCTTGGCCTGTTCAGCCGTCGCCAACCCAGCCCACAGCGGATAAAAAGCAGTCGCGTATCGATAAGCTGATCGCTGCCCCGTCTGCAAATCGTAGTCGAAAAACAATCCCGCTTTCTCATCCCAAAGATAACGCACAATCAGCTTCTTCCTGTGTTCGGCGCGTTCACTCCACTTTTCAGCATCGGCCGTACGCCGCAACCAGCGGCTCATCTGCTCCAAATCTTTTTCCGTCTTGTAGAGCAAGCTGTTCAGGCACACCGGCGCGTAGTGATGCGTACCGGCGCCGAACGGCCCAAAGCGAAAACTCACATCGAATCCAGATTCCCGCATCGACCGGTCGCCCTTGTAGTAATCCAAACTCAGAGAAAACTTCTGCTGCTTCTCGCATCCCGGATGCGGCATCGCCAACGAAGCATCACACACCTGCAACGCATAAGCAGCCCCGGCAGCCGGCTCCGAAATCTTCGGCGCAACTTCCACAATGTAATGATCCGCCCGCTCGGGATTAAAAAAGAAATAAGTAGCCACCTTCCGGTAAAACCCGGCTTCATCCTGCAAAGCCTCAGGCGGCGGACCCTCCCCAAAATCGTAGTAACGCGACAAGCCCGTATCGCCTGCCAGGTGCGGGTTGCGGTTCCACATCTCATAATCTTTCTGGATGTCGGCATACGCCTTCGCCAGCCACGCCGGGTCCGCATGTCCTGACTTCTGCAACGCCTCATACACATCGACAAACATCGAACTCAGAAAAGGAGGCTGCGAACGACTCAGGTAATAAGTCCGATTCGCATTCAGCATTGCGCCGTAGTGCTCGACCTCAAAGAAAAAGTTGTCCACCATGCCCCGCGCCAATTCCACGCGCCCCGCGCGCAACAGTCCGCGAATAATGAAGTAGCTGTCCCAACCATACATCTCGTTAAAGCGGCCGCCCGGCACAACATACTTATTTTCCAGGTAAAGCAAGCCGTGCGGCACAATCTTCGCGGCATCCACCTCGCCCAGCCGATGAATCTCAACCGGCAGATGTTCAATCCGCACATTGCAGTCGCCGGATAGCTTCTGCACTTCCGGCGGCGCCGCCATACCCGCCGGCAAATACAAGACGGGTGCAACTTTTATTTTTGGATCGACCAGGCTCCGGCAATCCTTCATGGAACGTGTGAGCGTCTCCCACGCGGTTGAAATGTAATCCAGAATCGGCTTGAGTTCCTGCCCCTGAGAGGTATTCGATTGCCCGGCTGCAAAACTGCACGCGAGCGCCCAGCACACGACTGCCACAGGCAGCGAGCGCAGAATGAATGCCCTGAAAAATAACGCCGGCAGGCGAAACATTTTCAACACGTGAGTAGGCATCGGCAGCAGGGGGAGCAAACTTTTTCCATTGTAGCCGTCCGGCTAATGCATTCATATCGGACGATCCCAGTTTTCGACGGCAACCTCGATGCCCCCCAGTCGGCCTCCAAAAAGGGAGAGATTGTTCCAGTCCGAATTTCAGGAACCTACGACCACCCAAGTTTCGGCCTGGACCAGGACGACAAAAAAGCGCAGAAAGTTCAACCACCGCACCCGAAGCCCTAAAGATTTTGCTCTACCCCGTGATCCCCTGTGTCCTCTGTGTTAAAGGTTTTGACTCTGCAAACGTCGTGCCGAAAGCAAGCACCCCGCGCGGCCGAAGCTCCGACTCCGTTGCTCTACCCCGTGATCCCCTGTGTCCTCTGTGTTTAAGGTTTTGACTTTTCAAACGTCATGCCGAAAGCAAGACCCCAGCGACCGAAGCCCTGACTCCGGTGCTCTACCCCGTGAGACCCGTGAACGAAGCCTGCCCTGAGCGAAGTCGAAGGGTGGTAAAAGTTTTGCTGACTCTACGAACCCATGCCGAAAGCACCCAACCACATGGTCGTCAACCATCCCAACAGCCTGCATAAACGCATAACAAATAGTTGACCCCACAAAATTGAACCCAAGCTTCTTGAGATCTTTACTCATAGCATCCGATTGAGCAGTCCGCGCCGGAACCTGACCCCGAAGTTTCCACGAATTCACCAGCGGCCGCCCATCCACAAACTGCCAAACATACCGATCAAAGCTGCCGAATTCCACTCGCACCCTCAACAACGCCTGCGCATTCCGTACCGCCGAAGCTACCTTCAACCGGTTGCGCACGATCCCTTCATTCTTCAGCAACTGCGCAATCTTCTTCCGGTCGTAGCCCGCCACGCGCTCAAAATCGAAACCATCAAACGCGGCGCGGTAATTTTCCCGTTTATTCAGAATCGTTTCCCAGCTAAGCCCAGCCTGCGCGCCCTCGAGAATCAAAAACTCAAACAGCCTGCGGTCATCGTGCACAGGCACGCCCCATTCTTCATCGTGATAGCGAATCATCAATTCGCTCCGCGCCCACTCACAACGCACCCGCGGCCGCTCAGCTTCGCTAGTCTTCTTCCGAGTCCTGTTCATAGAGAACCTCCGATTGCCGTATATTGCTGGCATGCGAACCCGAATTCTCCTCGCACTCGTTCTCGCCGCAATCGTCTCCTCGAGCGTAGCGGCTTTCTGCTCTGACCTCGCTCTGGTTCATGCCAAGATTTATCCCTCGCCCACCGAATCCCCAATCGAAGACGGAGCCATTATCGTGCATGATGGCAGCATCGTTGCCGTAGGGCCATCGGCAGCCATCAAAGTCCCGCGCCACGCGACAGTGATCGACTGCCAGGGCCGCGCCGTGACCGCCGGTTTCTGGAACAGCCATGTGCATATCCTCACTCCCGGCCTGCTCCACGCCAAAGAACTCTCGTCCCAACAGCTTACTTCGCAACTGCAGGAAATTTTCACGCGTTGGGGTTTTACTTCGGTCTTCGACATAGCCTCGGTGCTGGCCAACACGAACACCATCCGCCAAAGAATAAAAGCCGGAGAAGTAAAAGGACCCAGAATCCTCACCGTCGGCGAGCCCTTCTGGATCAAAACTCCGATTTACGTAAAAGATTTCCTCAAAGCCAACCACATCAACATACCCGAAGTTGAATCCGCCTCCCAGTCGACAGAACGAGTGCGCCAACAGATCCACGACGGTGCCGACGGCATCAAGATTTTTGCCAACTCGATCGAAGCCGATGGCGTCCTCACCATGCCCGTAGACTTGGCCAAGCCGATCGCAGCCGAGGCTCATCGCGCCGGCAAACCCGTCTTCGCTCACGTTTCCAACAATCAGGGAATCGAAGTCGCCATCCAGAGCGGCGTCGATATTCTCGCCCACACCACTCCCGCCGATGATCTCTGGACCTCGTCGTTGGTCCAGCGCATGATAACCGCGCACATGGCGCTCACTCCCACGCTAACCCTGTGGGATGTTGAATTCAGCAAGGGCAACGGCACGCCCGAAGACCTCTACAAAGGAATGAGCAGAGCAGCCGAGCAACTGAAGGCATTCTCTCAAGCAGGTGGCCAAGTCCTGTTCGGCACGGACGTCGGCTACATCGAAAAGTTCGATACCTCGGAGGAGTTCACCTGGATGTCCCGCGCCGGAATGGATTTCCCGCAGATTCTGGCTTCTCTAACGACAAACCCAGCCGCACGCTTCGGATTCTCGAGCCACAGCGGGCGTATCGCCAAAGGAATGGACGCCGATTTGGTGGTGCTGGAAGGCGATCCCGCAAAAGACATCATCGCCTTTTCGAAAATTCACCAGGTAATCCGCAGCGGACAGTTAATTTACCCAGTGCCGTAACCCAAGGTCAGCAGCCGCTCTACTCCAACGACTTCGGATCCGACAGATTCTTCGGAGACTTCATATCCAGCAGCGACACCAACTCCCTCGCACACGCAGGAACCGCAACTTTGTGTTCGACAATAATTTCTCTCGCTTCAAGTCTCTTCCCGTAGAGTTTTGCGTTGGCGTTGCCATCGGAGCGAAGTGTCGAGCCCTCCAGCGATATTCCCGCAAACAACCCCCTGTTGCGCGAATAGGAAAGAAGCTCAGCATTCATCACAATGTCAGTCGCGCCCTCCGCAGTGCGCCCCTTGGGACCAGCCGCTGCCGAAGCGTCCGCCCCCAGCTTCACTTTGCTCGACAACAGCGAGCGAGCGCCCTGCGGATTCATCACCAGCAAAACAAAATCCGTAGACTGCCCTCCCATCTGCAACCCAACGCTAACGCCTTCGAGCGCATACAGTGCCGGAGCTCCCCACGGCCCCGTATAGTGCGCCCCACTGCGGCAAATCATAACCCCGCGGCCATAGCTCGCTCCCACTCCGAAGGCGCCCTTCAACACCGACGGTAGAATCACCACGCACTCCGCTTTATCCAGCAAATCCTGCGGAATGTTGTCGGGAATATTCAATATTTCTTTCATCACCTGCCCGGCTTCTTTCACCCGGTCTTCTTCCTTCACGTCATTGGCAGCAGTGAAGGCCGGCGCCGAAAACATGCATGCCGTCAGAAACCAGGCCGCAACTTTCTTCATCTCAACCATCCACCCTCCAAACTCGCTCTCCTAACCACACACAACTTTCATCTCAACCGCTTCTAAGAATTGTAGTCGGCAGACAACGAAAGCAGATGGTCTCCTTAGGACATTTCCCGACAGCACCACCGTAAACTTCCGCGGTATTTTCCACCCATGACCGTTCGCGTGCTCCTTTTGTAACTTGGCACGCGGCTTCACACGCTTCTACAGTCAAATGAGAAGCGTCGGAAAGGCTGATCGCCCTTCGGCACCCGAGTTGCATCTAATAACGTAGAGTGGCTTTGGCCATGGGTAAGGGTGCAAATATTGGATGGTTTCGGCATGAGTTACACACGCTGCTATCGTTGGTTGATTACGGCGCTGCTGGCCGCTTGCGCCGTGGCCTGCACCCTGCCAACCTTAGCCCGTGCTCAGGATTACGCCAGCACCGCCGTGGCTGTCAGTCCTGCGCCTTCCGTTTCTGACGACGATTCGCAGTCCGGCACTCTGCTCACCATTCACAAACGCGTGGATGAAGTGAATGTTCTTTTCATCGCCACTGACAAGCATGGCAAATTTGTGCGCGACCTCAGTCAGGCCGATTTCGCCATTCTCGACGATCACAAGCCGCCGCAATCCATCGTCAACTTCCGCCGCGAAACCGATCTGCCTTTGCACATGGGATTGCTCATCGATGTCAGCGGATCGGTCCACAGCCGTTTTGATTTCGAACAGGACGCAGCCATCAGTTTTCTCCAGCACTCGATTCGCGTTGGCTTCGATAAAGCGTTCATCGTCGGCTTCAACACCAAGAGTCAGATGCCGCAGGATTTCACCGACAACGTCGAACTGCTTTCCGCCGGCGTACACAAGCTGCAGGATGGCGGAGGCACGGCTCTCTACGACGCCATCTACCGCGCCTGCAAAGAAAAATTCTTAAAGGATCGTAACGATCATCCCGTGCGCAAGGCCATCGTGATCGTCAGCGACGGTGAGGATAATCAAAGCGAATACACTCGCGCGCAAGCCATCGAAATGGCGCAGCGCGCCGAAGTCATCATCTACGCCATCTCCACCGACGACAGCGGCCTGATCCTGCGCGGCGACAAAGTTCTCGAACAGATTGCCGAAGCCACCGGCGGTCGCGCCTTCTTCCCCTTCAAGATGAAGGACATCACCCACTCCTTCGCCGCCATCGAAGACGAACTCCGCAGCCAGTACGTGGTCAGCTACAAGCCTGCCGACTTCGACGCCGACGGCCGCTTCCGCTCCATCGAAATCTCCGCATTGAAGAAAGACCTGCAAGTCCGCGCGCGCAAGGGATATTTCGCGCCCCAGCAGTAAATCAAAAGCTCTCACCACAGAGGCACGGAGACACAGAGAAAACCATAAGACAAGAACGGCCAGGGACTGTCTTTGTACTTCTGCATTGAAAGTGGGTGCCCCATTTCTCGCGTCTTTTGCGAGAAGTGGGGATTTTCTGTCTAACTTCTGAAACACAACTTCATCAAAAGATCGACAAATTGAATTCATTCGACATGGCTACATACCCGGCGGCGTTCGGATGAATGTGGTCGCCGCTATCGTAGGCAGCAAGTAAATGCGTAGGCTGAGAAGGATTGCGCACCGCTAAATCAAAATCCACATAGGCATCGAAGATTCCGCCCGCGCGAACAGAAGCATTCACGCTTTCGCGCGTCTGTTCCATCCCTGAAGTGACTCCCGCAACTCCGCCAAACGGAGTGATGGTCGCCCCGATCACCCGCAAGCCCACCGCGTGCGCCTGATTCACAAACTGCTGATACCCGGTCGTGATCGAAGTCGCATTCGACAGAAGAAAAATATCGTTGATGCCCAGAGCCAGTACGATGTCTTTCACTCCACTCTCTGCGATCGCGTCGCGATCAAGCCGTGCCAGCCCGGGCACTCCCGCGTCCCCGCCACCTTGCAACAACTGGTTTCCGCCAATGCCTTCATTCACCACGCCAAAGACGGTTGAGTTGCTTTGCAGCCGCGCCGCCAGATCGTCCGTCCAGCGCTGATTGGCATCGATGCTCGACCCGTAACCCTCGGTAATCGAGTCGCCCACCGCAACCACTGAACTAGTGGCCGCTGACCCCGACACATCGATCGCGCTCAAGTAATAGTAAGAGTTCATCGGATACGAAAACGAACTCCCCGCCGTCTCTTCCGTATGGTCGCCCGGTATCGACAGATACGAAGTCGCTTCCGAGAAATAATTGATCGACGGATCGTAGATCGTATCCGGAAGATAGAGGCTAACCGACAAATTTTGCCCCGGCGTCACGGTAAAGCTGACGCCGTCGCTCAGCACCTGCCCTCCCGGAGGAATCGTGATCGCCGTCTGCCCATTAAACGTCAACCCTTGTAGGGTCCCGCTCGTGATCGCAGCGCTGCCCGAGTACGTTGCCGTGCCCACCGTGGCGTGTCCAATAACTACCGGCGCGCCGCCAAACGCATT
>JBEKJF010000162.1:0-10038 GCA_050011375.1 Candidatus Sulfotelmatobacter sp. | reverse complement strand
GCAGGAACAACCAGGGCAGCGACAAAAATAAATCAGTCACAGCCATCGCCATCCGCGCCCAGATGCCGCCCAAATATCCCGCGAGACCTCCAATCAGCGCGGCCATCAGGGTTGAAAGCAATGCCGCGGCGGGAGCTAACAACAAAGAAATTCGCGTTCCGTAAAGCACGCGAGCAAAGCGGTCGCGCCCCATTTCGTCCGTGCCCAGCCAGTGTGCGCGCGATGGCGGCGCGTCCGTAGCTTCGCGGTACTGCTTGGCATATCCCGCAGGAGCCAACCAGTTCGCCGCCACTGACCCGCACAGCACCAGCGCCAAAATCACGCAAGCCAGCTTTTGCCAGAGACTCATACTTCCTGGCCCCGCACCACATGACCGATTACATCTGCACTGGAATTGGCCAGCAAGGTTACCAGCGTCACCAGGACCGTGATATTCACCAGCAGGGGTAGATCGCGCGCCAGAGCCGCTTGCCACGCCAGTTGTCCAATGCCGGCTAACCCGCACAAAGCTTCGACCGGAATGGCAGCCCCAACCGCCATGCTTACGGAGACGCCGGCCACTGCAAGAAGCTGTGGCGTCACCACCGGCACTACGTGCCAGAAAAGAATGCGAGCCTCGCCTAATCCTTTTGCTCTGGCCGTGATGATGTGAGGCCGGGAATAAGCCTTCACAAGGAGATTTCGCGCGTAGCGATAAGTGTGCGGGAATACGATCAAGGCAATCGCCAATGCTCCGGGCGCATTCCAAAGCACCGAAAGCAATGCCAAAACTGCGGCGGGAATGCAGAGGAATGTCCCGCTCACTGCAGTCGTCAGCGTGTCGTAAACCGAGAGCCGCAGCCGCGCCGCGCTCAAAGCCAGCGTCAGAGTCAGCAGCCATGCCAGCGCAAGGCCGATTGCCAGCAACCGGAGCGTCAGCGGCGCACGATCGCGCAGCAAGGTGCGCACGGGCTGTCCCAGTGCGAGGGAGGTTCCCAGGTCGCCAGTCATCGCTCGCTTCATGTAGGAAAGATAAAATCGGAAAACGTTGTGGCTCTTGTGCCGCGCATCGCGCAGCGCCTGCACGCTTTCTGCGCTCAAGTGCGGATCCAGTTCGCGCTCATCTGCATCAAAACCCGGCGCGAGCCTCACCAGCGTGGCGGAGAGCAGTCCTCCAAGAAGAACTGTCGCCACCAGCGCCGACGCGTGCCCGGCAATTTTCCATCGAAGGCCGCGCATTTATTCTCCGGAAGCCCCCTGTGCCAGAGCGTTCGCAGCGGCGGCCGCTTGTGCATGATGGGTCTGCTTTACGGAGTACATGCGCCGGTCCGCTTCGGCGAGCAACGCTTCCACGTCGTACCCGTCCTCGGGACAAAACGCAGTTCCTACGCTCAACGATATGAGATCCCGTCCGCAGGTGTGCCTTCCCGCTTCAACCGCTGCCTGATTCAAGCGGAGTGTCTTTTCTTCGGCGGCTTCGAGAGTGAGTCCCGGCGCTGTCACCACAAACTCGTCGCCACCCATGCGAGCCACGTAGTCATAGCCACGGCAAGCGTCCCGCAGCCGTGTGCCGAACTCTCGCAGCAGCTTGTCTCCCTCCAAGTGTCCGAACGAATCATTGATTTTCTTGAGCCCGTCAATATCGCAGACCATAACTGCAAGAGAAGTTTTCATGCGCCGGCAGCGCGCGACCTCCTGCGCCAGGTGGACAAACAGCGAGCGCGCATTCGGCAGGCCCGTGAGGAAGTCCGTGGTCGCCGAGCTTTCCGCCTGCTGATACTTCAATGCATTCTCGACCGAGAGCGCCACCTTCGAAGCGACCGCCAGTAAAATCCGCAAGTGGTCCGGCGTAAATGCGTCCGAAGCGGAGTGGTACATGGCCAGCACGCCGACTACGCCATTCAATCCCTGCAATGGAACAGCCAGTGCGGAAGATAGAACCGCGTGTTTGCCCGGATCGGGTGCGTAGCCTGCCTCTACTTGCGGATTGCCGTTGATGATGGGCTTGCAGTTCTCCGCCACCCATCCGCACAAGCCCTCGCCCATGCGTATTTTCAACGACGAGAGGACGCGAAAGTTTTCGCCGCTCACCAGTTCCGGCAGTAACCAGCCATTCCGGTTCACGAATACCGCGATGGAGTCGTAGGGAACCATCTTGCGCAGCCGCATCGACAGCACCGAAAGCGTCTCGCTCAGGCTCAACGAGTTTCCCAAGTCCTGGCTTAAGTCGAACATGGCTTGCGCCTCTTGGCGTGCCGATGCAATCGACGTCAGAAAGTCGGTCTCGTTCTGTACACTGTCGGACGACTTCTCAAATCCGGTTGCCGGAGCAAGTCCCCGTTCCACACGCAGATCTTTCGAGAACCCACTTGGAACGAAACCGTCTTCGTGAATTTGCGCAATCCGTTCCAGGTCCACGTAGCGGCGCTCCAGAACCGCCACGATCTTTGGATCAAACCAGGTTCCCGCCTTTTCTTTCACGGTGCTCATCGCTCGGTCCAGCGGCATGGCAGGCCGGTATTGCCGGTCTGACGCCAGGGCATCCAGGCAATCCACGACCGTCAGAATGCGCGCTCCAATCGGAATCTCTTCGCCGATCAGGCCCGCGGGATATCCCGACCCATCCCATCTCTCGTGATGTGAACGCACGATGGGAGCGACGGGATACGGGAAGGCCACGCGATCCAGTATTTCCGCGCCCACCAGCGGGTGTACTTTCATCTTCTCGAACTCTTCCGGCGTCAGTTTGCCCGGTTTGTTGATAATGTGCTCCGGCACGGCAAGCTTGCCGATGTCATGCAGCAGCGCCGCTGCGCGCAACGCTTCGATCTCGTCCGCCGACAAACCGATTTCTTTCGCGATCTCTACCGCGTAGGTTCGCACGCGCTGCAGATGCGTGTGTGTGGTATGGTCCTTGGCCTCGATGGCTAGCGCCAGGGCCTCGATGGTTCGCATGTTCAACGATGCAATCTGCTCCACATGCCGCTTCTCAACCTCCACCCGCTCTTTTTCCGCTTCGAGCCGACCCAGATACAAGCGATAAGAGCGGTACACCCAATAAATCACGGGCAGAACGAGCAACGATGTTTGCCAACCAGCGCGCTGGTTGATGATTCCTACCAACCCCACCACGGCCGCCCCGACGAGGTAATACGGGAATGACCAGAAATAGCACTCGCTCCATACCTTGCGCATCGATTTCTCTTCGGTAAGAGAAATCACAACCGAAATCGGCAACGTATTCGCCAGGAAGAAAACCAGCGCCGCCACCATGAGCAGAATGGGTTTATTGCTGCCCATTCTCCCGTCGAGCCAGTGGTAGCTGACATAGCAGAACGCGCTGGCGTTCGCCATCATTCCAAGAACGTTGAACAGAACCTTCACCGGATCAAGCCGGTTCCGCGCGTGCCAGACGCTCTGCACCAGCGTGGCCGTGCAGCCAATGACGAGCGTCTCGGGAAGACTTAGCTCCATTACACCGAGGAGAATAAAAAGGAAATTTACTGACATCGTGCCGTCGATTCCGGGCAGTTGCACCTTCAAGCCCGAAGCCAGTACGGCCACTGCCAGATAACAGACAAATCGGGCCACGTCTGCCGACTGCCAGTTCCAGAGAGCAAAGCACAGCACTGCCAGTCCAAGCGAGACCGTGATTCCGACAAATAGCTTTGTCCCAGTCGACATTAAGTCGTTAGTTCGTGTTGCGGGGAGTTGGCAGACCTCGCCCGAAGCGCGGGGAAATTATTTCCGCACGCAGGTCTGGAATGCCAGTTCAATGAAATCCTATTGTTGTTACAGGTTTCTAAGTAGCTTACGGAGGTAACCAGACGGTGCGTTGGCGCTCTGCTGTCTGGCGATTAAATTGAGCATTCGTTTTAGGCCTGTTTTCACGTCACCTGCGGGTGATCCATTACCTTCGTCATGATCCGAGGTTGCATACTTCCTGCAATGCTGCCTCTCTGTGTCAAGATCAACTCCAAACGTGCGGAATGCCAACCATAAATCTTAATTCGCAGTCGCTTCATTCGCAGGCTCAAGCACCGGCGGCCTATGGCCACGGCGGGGCCTCAGCCATTTCTGAAGACTCACGTGCGCCTGTTCTTGATGCAGGTACTATCGCGGGAGTCGCCGTCTTCTCTGCCGATCTTGAGGGCAACGTCACGGGCTGCAATGCAGCTGCACTCAAGATTTTCGACTGTACTCTTGCGGAAATGATCGGTCGGAGGTTGGCAGATCTTTTTCTTGATGACGACGGCGCTGCGCAGCATCAACTGCAGCAGAGCTACCTCGCCGCTGTGCGGGAGGATAGTTACTACCGAACTTCACTCCGTTTTCAAACCAAGGCTCACAAAAAGATCACGGCAGAGTTGACCGTCACGTTGCTTCAGGCCGCCGGTGGGGCACCCGCGGGGATGGTCGCCATGCTCTCTGTGGCCGAGGCAAAAGCAAAGCTCGGGACTGTCCAAAGTAAAGCCCGAGGAGCGCAGGACAAAGAAGACGACGTGGCGCACACCGTCTCGCGCCAGCTTGAGGGCGTAAACCTTATACTGGCGAGCCCTCTGATGCACCGATTCATGCGCATGGTGGATCGCGTCGCGGGCCACACCGAGAGCGTTCTGGTCACCGGTGAAACCGGAACCGGCAAGGAACTCATTGCCCGCACGATTCACCAATCCTCGCACCGCCGCAGCCGCCCCTGGGTCGATATCAACTGCGCGGCGCTTCCCGAAAATTTAGTCGAGAGTGAATTGTTCGGCTACGAAAAAGGCGCATTCACCGGCGCTGATTCGTCCCGCGCAGGCCTGTTCGAACTTGCAGACAAAGGCACGCTTTTCCTCGATGAAATCGGTGAACTCCAGCTCCAGACGCAGGTGAAACTCCTGCGCGTACTCGACGGATATCCTTTTTATCGGCTCGGTGGCCACCGTAAGATCACGGTCGACGTCCGCATCGTCGCCGCCACTAATCAGGATCTTGACGCTGCCGTCGCCGCAGGCCGTTTCCGCCAGGATCTTTTTCATCGTCTCGGGCAGTTTCAACTGCGCGTGCCGCCCCTTCGCGAGCGCCCCGAAGACATCGTCGCTCTGGCGGAGCACTTCCTCAACCTCAAGACTCCGGGTAGTTCGTTCGCGCCCGACGCCGTTTCCGCACTGCTCTCCCACGCGTGGCCGGGCAATGTTCGCGAACTGCGGAATCTCGTCGCCAGAGTTGCCGTGGAGTCGAGAGATCCTGAAATTCAAGAAACGCAGATTGCAGACGCGATGTCCGGCGCGCCGATCGCTCAACGCCATTCAGCCTCTATGCCGGTCGGCAATCTCGACAGCATGGAGGAGCAGATGATCATTCGTGCCCTTGAGCGCAGCGGCGGTCATCGCAGTCACGCCGCGGAACAACTCGGTATTTCACGCCGCACCCTCAGCCGGAAACTCAAGGAATACAAGATCAACCCTGGTGCTGGCGACGCGGCCAACGCCTTGGGATACATCAGCCTCGAGCAGCAAAAGTTTTTCCGCGCCCGCGTCCAGTTCGCCGTCGTGCTGAAAAATCAGCAGGGCGAGGAAGTCTCAGTCCAGGGAGTCAACCTGAGCACCGGCGGGTTGGGCGTCGACGGCCTGAAAGAGCCAGTCAAGTTTACCGGTCTTCTCGACGTGAGTTTTCCGCTCCCCGATAGCGAAACCATCTTTCGTGCGAAGGCTCGCATCGTCTGGTTCGGCGGCGAGGGCCGCGTCGGCCTTCGCTTTATCGTCATCGACCCCGCACTCTTCGAGCAACTGCAACACTGGACCAACAACAAAATGAAAGATGAAGGATGGGAATCGCCAGCCCAGTCGTAGGAGACGTGGGTTGGCGTGTTTCGTGCCTGCAAGGTTCATCCCTGAACCGAGCGGCTAGAATGATTTCGATTGGAAGCCCTATACGATCAGAAGCGCCGGCGCAACAATTTACCAACCACGGATAGAGTTATCGCATCAGAATCTCATGTACCTTTCAAATCTCCGCAACGTATTTCTGATCGCACTAGCTGTGCCGCTCGTGGGCATCGCCGCCTGCTCAAACAAAGACAATCCGGATGAAATCCGGAGGCAAACCGCCGCGGCGACCGAGACCATGCGGCGAGATACTAAGGCCGTGGTCGAGGGCGTAAAAGAAGGCATGCACAGCGATAAGACTGTCGACATCAACACCGCTTCGCGCGAGGACCTGCTCACCCTGCCCGGCATGACCCAGCGCGATGCCGACCGCATCATCGCGGAGCGGCCGTTCAGGAGCGCGCACGAGCTCGTAGCGCGGCGCGTCATCCCCCAATCGGAGTACGACAAAATAAGTGACCGCATCATCGCCGGCCGCTGAGTCCATCTTTACTGTGACTTAACCGGCGCTCCTGCGATATCATCAAGGGGATGTCTCCCTTGCGCCAAAACCATCCATTTCAAACCGACGACGCGCGTCTTCAGCCGATCCAGACCAAAGTGCTGGCACGCGAGCGTCTTACGACATACGACGCTCTCGCCCTCTACCGCACCGGCGACATTCTCGCCGTAGGCTGGATGGCCAACCATGTCCGCGAGCGCATGCACGGCGACAAAACTTACTTCAATGTCAATCGCCACATCAATCCCACGAACGTGTGCGTAGCGGCCTGCCGTCTGTGCGCCTTTGGCCGCAAGAAAGATACGCCCGGCGCCTACACCATGGCGCTCGACGAAGCCTTTGAAACCGCAGCCTCCGGGTACTCTGAGGCCGTCACGGAATTTCACATCGTCGGTGGATTGCATCCCGACCTGCCGTTTCAGTATTTCCTGGATCTCTGTTCCGGTCTGAAGCAGCGCTTTCCGCAAGTGCATCTCAAAGCTTTCACCATGGTCGAAGTCGCGTATCTTGCGAAGCGCGCCAAGCTCTCGATTCGCGAGACACTGGAACAGCTGAAAGCCTCGGGCGTGGATTCGCTGCCCGGAGGCGGCGCCGAGATTTTCGCCGACCGGGTTCGCCACGTCATTTGCGATCACAAAATCGACGGCGATCAGTGGCTCGACACGGCCAAAATTGCCCACCAACTCGGATTGAAATCGAACGCGACCATGCTCTACGGCCACGTCGAAAACGACGAAGACCGCGTCGACCACCTGCTCAAGTTGCGTGCACTGCAGGATGAAACCGGCGGCTTCCAAACCTTCATCCCGCTGGCCTTTCATCCCGACAACACGCCGTTGCAGCATCTGCCGAAAACCACCGGAATGCTCGACATCAAGCAGATCGCCGTCAGCCGACTCGTGCTCGACAACTTCCCGCATATCAAGTCTTATTGGCAGATGATGACAGCGAAAATCGCGCAGATTTCTCTGCGCTTCGGCGCCGATGACATGGATGGCACTGTGATCGAAGAGAAGATTTACCACGACGCGGGAGCAACCACGCCCCAGGGCATGCGCCGCGAAGAGTTGGAGCGCCTGATCCGCGCCGCTGGCCGCGAACCCATCGAGCGCGATACCTTGTATCGACCGGTCACGCGGACTGAGACCTCGGTTACAGTCGCGGTGTAAGAAGGTCAAGCACGAGATCGCCTCGATCGTGCCTGTCGCAGTTGCGTTGTTCTGGTAGTGGCACTCGCCATAGCATGCCTTAGCAGCAAATTGACGCGCGTCTGGTAGCCCTTGCCGTACCCCTTCAGCCAATCGATCACATCCCCGTCCAGGCGCATGGTAACTGACCTTTTCGGCGGACGATAGAACTTCCCTATTTCCGCCTTACTCCAGTCCAGCACTTCCGGGATGTCCGAGAGATCAATATCTTCGTCTTTCATGGCGGCGATGGCGGCGATGTCTCGTTTTTGTTCTTTGGTTAGCTTCCTCATACCTTTTCCTCTCACGCGGCGTTGCGGGACGAGCCGAAATAATTCGAACGACCTCGTAGCCGGACTGGCCGATCCAAGAGTGATCCAGCGTTCTTCCTCGTCGGACAATTCGTCCCGCTGGGTCAAGGCGTAGGGATCATCGAAAGCCAAGGCTGCCGTCTCAAAACTCACACGGTGTTTGACTAAATTGCTCTGGTTCTTGGTTTCGTCCCATTCAAAGCGCATGGCCGAAGTCCGGCATCTAGCTAAGGCTAACGCAAGATCCTCAGTTTGTAAATACACATGTACATATATATATATCTTCGAGGGGGCAGTTCGGATACCTCGCTTAGGCTCAGAGTCGCCGGGGATGTTCGCACTCCGGCAGGCCGTAAGCCGTCCGCAACTTTCCGCGAGTCAAAATTCCGACGCTCGGGTTATATCGATAGGCGATGCCACTCGTCCGGAGGTGTGTATTTGAATACCGGGGTCGCCTTTCTCGCTTGTGCCGTCTGCAATAAACCGGTCTCGTTGGAGACTGCCAACGTTGACGAGGACGGCCAGCCCGTTCATGAGCAATGTTACTTGCTGAAAATCCAGCGCGAACAGATCGTGCGCAGCCGTAAGGCAGAGCAATATTCGTGAGCTATCTGATGCCTAGGATTGACGGCTAGACGCGGGCGAAATCGATGAAGCCATGCTGCACGTCGGTGCGAATCAGTTTGACGCGCAACTTGTCACCAACGTCGACTCCCTGCTGGCCCTGAGCCAGCAGTCCCTCCACGCGCGGCTGCGCCACGCGAACAAACGTGCCCTTGGGAGTCGCGCCGGTGACGATGGCATCGAACGTCGCGCCGATGCGATTCTGCATCGCGACCGCAGCCATGCGCTTGGCCATTTCACGCTCGACTTTTCGCGCGGCGTCTCCTCGCGCAGTGCAGTTGGCGGCAATTGCAGATAGCTCGTCATCCGAGTAAGGATTAGGCTGGCTGGCCAGCAAGGATTTGATAATTCTTTGCGTGACGATGTCAGCGAAGCGGCGGTTCGGAGCGGTGGAGTGTGTATAGTCCTGGACCGCGAGGCCGAAGTGTCCCGCCTCGGGATCGCCGGGGCGCTCGAGAACATACTCTCCCGGGCCAATTAACTTGATCACGGAAAGCGAAAGATCGGCAAAATGATCCGGATCGGCCGTACTGCGCTTGACCAGAAAATCGTTGAGGGCTTTGGAATCAGGAGTCGCTGGAAGTTTCTCGCCATACCCAGCGGCCAGTTGGACGATGCGATCCCAGCGCTCAGGTTGTTTGACGATGCGGCGCAAAGACGAAACTTTGTCGAGTAACCGCGCCACTACTCCATTGGCGGCAATCATGAAATCTTCGATCAACTCAGTGGCATGGTTTTTTTGCTGGTTCACTACGTCGACCACCTGTGAATTCAGCACCAGAGGATAAACCTCGTCGGTTCGCAGGTCGAGCGCTCCATTTTCATAGCGCCGGCTTCTTAGTTTTTGCGCCACTTCGTCCTGCAAGCGTAGTTGGGCTTGCAGATCGGCGGAAGCCGCCACTTTCGGTGGCGCCGCTGCCGCGCCCTCTAGCCACGCTCCTATTGAGTTGTATTGCAGTTGCGCCTGGTTACGCACAAGCGCGCGATAGACATTGCTGGAGGTTACGTGACCGTCTGCCGTCACCACAAATTCCGTGACCACACTCAGGCAGTCCTGATGTTCCAGCAGGGAAGTCTTGCCCGTGGAAAGTTCTTCCGGCAGCATGGGGAAGTTTCGGATTCCGGTGTAGACGGTCGTCGCTTCCCGCGCGGCATGCCGATCAATGGCGCTCTGCTTGGGAACGAAGGCGTCTACGTCGGCAATGCCGATGAGAACTTTGACATCGCCGTTCGGCAATCGTTCCGCAACTTCGATCTGATCCAGATCGCGGGAAGTATCATTGTCAATCGACGACCACAATAGACTGCGCAGATCGCGCACAGTTGCTCCCGCGGCGATTAGCGGAGGATTCGCGCGCAATTGTTGCAGTTGCTGCTGGACCTCTGGTGCGAAGTCCGGTTGAAAGCCGTGTTGCTGCACCACGGTTTTCGCGACGGCTTGCAGATCGAGGTGAGTCGGGTTGGCCGTCACTCGGTGACCACCGCTTTCACTAGATTTCGCGGACGGTCCACGTCGTATCCCTTCTTCGTGGCTACGTGGTAAGCAAAAAGCTGCAGCGGGATCA
>JBEKJF010000161.1:0-10079 GCA_050011375.1 Candidatus Sulfotelmatobacter sp. | reverse complement strand
CTGCGCGGGAGATGCCCTGACTTATCAACTCGGGACGACAGTAGGCCAGTTGGGGCAAACGATATTCTCTCTGGACGATATTGCAACTGGCTGGCAACTGTGCGCCTACATCGATCCCGTCTTTTGTGCTGGCGGAACGGGTATCCCCACTGCCACGAGTCAGACGTTTGGGAACGCTTCGCCCGCGCTGGATGGCTACTCCATGAATCTCTCGCTGAGCGGCCCCGCCTATACAAATGCCGGCTGGTCCTACGATTACGCGGTAAATGATTCGGCCAACGCGATGGCTCTGGATTGGTGGTTCTATCCGACCAACACAGCAGACATCCAGGCGATGGAGAACGACCAGTTCAAGTACCTTCTGGCCGGGAACGGCGGGGTCACGCAGAACACGCGCATGTACTTTGGGACGCAGTGCGTCTTGGGCAGCGTCTTTGATGTTTGGAACTCCTATGGCGGGGGCAACTGGGTGAGTACCGGCGTAAACTGTCCAACGATAACCGCGAACGCATGGCACCACGAAGTCATTAAGGTTCACTACAACCCAGGGGATACCTCGGCTGCGGGCGGTTACCCGAAGATGTATTACGACTCGATCACGTTGGATGGCACCACCTACGTATCGAACTTCTCTAGCGGCACCGGCGGCGGCGCTTTGCCGGAAACCTGGAGTGAAGCATCGGGAGCGATGTTTCAAATGGATACCAACTCCACCTGCGGCGGCGGCTGTACCGTCACCCAGTCTATCGATGAAGCCAAAGGCTCGCAGTATCAGAGCAACTTCAATCTGGCGAACGGTAACTCTGAAACGGGGGCTGCTTACAACGACGTACAATTTATGTGGACGGCGGAGTGCTCCGGCACAAACTGCGTGGCGATTCAGACCTGCAGTCCGCTCGGAGCCAGTAGTTCCAGTAATCCTCCCGCTTGTACAAGTACCGCCATCGCTCCGGACCATTGGCTGATCGAAGATGGGGAATTCCGCATGAGCGTGGGCAACACCGGGAACAATTCGATTGCCGGTTCGATCGCCACCGGCACGGAGACGAGTTCCACGCAGTTTGCCACCCACATGCATTGGAGAAAAGACTGGTCTCATGGCGACTGGACATCGCTGACTGCCGGAGCGAACTCGATCACCAGTGGATTCGCCATGTCGGCCTGCAACTATTGCTCGGTGGTGGATTCGCAGGTAAGCCAGGCGCTGCGCCCCGGCGCCGAAGGGCATGCCATTTCCACCGAGGGGATTCAATACAAGTTCGATCACAACTGGCTTGAGGGCCAGTCGAGCGGCGTGTTTGCGGGTGGATATTCGGCGGTTGCTGGTCCGAGCATCTCAGGATGGATTCCGCTGCAGGACGTAGAGATGCGGCGCAACCGCCTGACCTTCCCTTATGCATGGCTGGGAGCGATGACGATTCCCAGCGGCAATGCACATTGGGCGGGTCAGAGCCTTGTACGCAAGAATGCTGAGGAGTTCAAAGAAGGCCAACGGGTTCTGCAGGATGGGAACATCTTCGAGAACGTGGACAACTCGGGCGGGCAGAATGGCACGATCATCACCCGGAACGTCCGCGCTACTTCCTCGACCAGTCATGGTCAGAACTATCAAGCCGTGATTAGCGACATCACCGAGACGAACAACATCTACCGCAACGCCTGCCAGGGGTGGGAAATTGACGCAAGGTCCTCTGCCATCATAGGGGATGGCGGCGGTGTGGCGTATCCGATGAAACGCTACGCGCTCGCCAACGATCTCGAGTACAACATTACAAACACAAACCCAGGCTGCACGGGCGTAAGCGCGTTCGGTGACCAAATGTCTTCTGCCGGACAAAGCTGGCAGGGAACGATCACCGGAAATGGCACTACCGCGACCTTTGTGGCTACCTGCTCTGTAGATGGGGGCGACTGTCCTTCCGGCCCGCCGAGCCAAGGTTTCCAGGTCATGGATGTTTCCGCCGGGGATCCACTCTGGATTAGCGGATGCACTTCTGTTACCGGGTTCAACGCGCCAACCCACGTGATCAGCGGTCACACGCTGCCGATTGGAGTGGGTCCACTGGCAACCGCTGGATCGGCGGCATGGTCCGGGACGTTTAACACGGCGGGAGTCACGGTAAGTTGGGCTTCTACCGTAACTGGCACAGACAGCAGCGCGAACTGCACGGTCTCGAACATACAAGGCGGCCCGCAGTTTGTAAGCGTTACTCATCACACCTTAATCACCGATGCGAATCAAACCGTAGGCAACGGGAACACTTTGACCTCGGGGCCAAACTTCCAGATCGACCACTTATTCCGCGACAGCATCCTGCTGAGTTCGGGTGCATCGGGTGCGGGCTGGTACAACAGCGTAGTGGGAGAAGGAACGCCCACCGAGCAGTTCAATTACGACTACACTTCGATTTCTGCGGATCACCTAGTGTGGCCAACGCGCACGGCTTCGAAGTACACCGAGTACGGCAACAATGCCAGTTACCCGGACAGCGCAGTCTGCACCGGGGCAGGATGCAATCCGCCATCGACGATGTATTTCCCGGCAACGCCGTACTGCACGGGGGCTTCGTCAACGTCGGCGTGCGTCGGGTTCATCGGGGCGATGAGCGCAAGTTCGATGCCGCTGACTCTACCGGATTACCACAATTACGAATTGCGTTCCGACAGTTCGTTCTACGCGGGGAATACTGACCAGGCCTCAGACGGGACGAGCGTGGGAACGAACATTCCGGCGATTGATGCGGCGCAGACACAGAATCTATATGTTTGCGCCACGGCCTGCGGATCAGGACCTTACCCAGACAGTTTGGGGGCGGGCGCCGCGGCAAGCTTCTGGGGGTTCTCGGAGTCGGATACAAATGGCGGGGGCTGGCCCACGGTGAATTATGGAATGCAGCGCTTCTGGGATTCGCCGCCGCTGCAGTGGCCTTATCTCAACACAGCTTCTGGAGTGTTTAATTTCACAAGCCTGGACTCGGACTTAGCGCTGGCGTATTCCAACGGCGCGATGGAAGGCATGTATACTCTGGCTCGCACGCCGACGTGGGCGAGTTCTGATCCTACGGATGCCACGTGCAATTACACGGGGAGCGGCGCGGGACTGGGCGATGGAGAGTGCGATGCTCCCAGCGATTTAAACAGCGATGGCAGCGGGGCAGACGCCATTTGGAAAGCCTGGATTACCGCGATTGCAACTCACGTCAACAGTCCGGGATACACAGATACACATTCGCACATTAAATATTGGGAAATCTGGAACGAGCCGGATACGCAGGCATTCTGGAATGGAAGTATCGCTGCGCTGGCGCGGCTTACGGAAGATGCGAATTGCATCATCACCGGCCGAGGAGTGATTCATGAGAACGGTAATGGGACGTCTACTCCGTGTACGGCGACCGCGATCGATCCGACAGCGCAGATTGTGATGGCTTCGGCACACGCGAAAGGGCCGGCATTGACCTACGGCCAGAACGAGCTTTATTGCAATAACACTTCGGGGATACCGGCATACGAGTTGCCCTGTCCTAATCCCGCGAATACGATTGCGACGGCGGTGGACATTCTCAACTTCCACATGAAGCCCGGGAGCGAATCAGGGAACAATTGCCCGGCTCCTATTCTCTGCACAGCTGAATCGGCGATGCAGTGGTACATCGCGAACATTCAAAGTATCCTGCAACCCGCAGAGCTGGCGAAGCCGCTGTGGGATGGGGAAGCGCAATACTCCCCAACTGGTTTTGCAAATGCGTACACAGACCCGGATATGGCGGCTTCGTTTATGCCCCGCTTTTATCTTATGGATTGGTCACTCGGCGTCTCTGGAATCGCATGGTACTACGCCAGTTCTCAGGCCGAGCCGGCATCGGCGGAGACTTCTTATCAGCAGACTTACAACTGGCTGGAGAACTCGTCTCTGATTACTCCGTGCGCGGCTAGCGGCACGCTATGGTCGTGCACGATTGTGAACGCAGGAACATCGTATCTGATTATGTGGGACACGTCGCAGAGCTGCTCGGATGGTGTGTGTACCACGGGGAACCAGACGGTTGGGTCGCAATGGACGCAGTATCAGGACATGACGACTGCGAGCACTCCGATCACGATCTCGGGGCATGGCGTTCCGGTGGGGATCAAGGCGGTTGTGATCCAGTAGTGTCGGGCGGGCGAGGACGCCCGCCCGACAGCCGCCGAGACGGCGGCGCTACAGGCACGGTGAAAGCCGTGCCTTTTTATTTGCTAATCGAAATTTAATTTAGAACAGGAGATAAAACATGAAGAAGACTGGAATGGCGAAGGCGTTGGTGGCGGTGATGTTGTGCGCGACGCTGATGTGTTCGGCGTGCTCAACGGCGTGGATTGGCGAAGCGGAGCAGATTGTGGCGGCGCTTATTCCGGGAATCGCGAACCTGGTGACGCTGGTGGCGACGTTGTCGGGGAGTAATGTTTCGGCTGCGGATTTGCAGACGGTACAAAGCGCGGGCGCGCAGGCGGGTTCGGATTTGCAACTGATGCAATCGTTGATCACACAGTATCAGAAGGCGGATGCTGCGGCGCAACCGGGGCTGCTGAACCAGATCCAGGCTGCGATGAGTGCAGTACAAGCGAGCTTGAACGGGCTTCTTCCGGCGCTGCATATCAAGGACCCCGCCACGCAGGCAAAGATCACGGCAGTGATTGGAATACTGCTTTCGGAAGTGGAGTCAGTGGCGGCGATCGTGCCGCTGGTGAGTGCGGATGCGTCGCCGGGGATGATGGCTGTGGCGGCGAAACAAGTAAAGAAGCAGCCTCCGCTAACGGCTAGCGAGTTTGTGGCTTCGTACAACGCAACTATGACGGCTAAAACGGGGAACGCTGAATTGGACCATGCTTCGGCCGTGATGAGGATTCATTTGCATGGGAAGGTTGCGCGCTGGGCCAGTGCGGGGCTTTTGAAGTAGGAGTGCTTAGCACAACGCGCGAATGAGCGCTCTTAGGAGGGAAGAACCAGCAGGTCCCTCCACTCCGGTCGGGATGACAGTTGATTTTCGGGGGATGATTTTGTGAATAACGATTGGAAATTGCAACATCATGTGCGCTGCGAATGCTCGCGGTGTATCGATCATCCTTCGCAGGCGCGGCCGGGGATTCATGCGCTCCCCGACCGCTTGCATGTGGTGACGATGCTGGAAAATCCGCTGCGTTGGCGGTCGCGGTACTGGAATTATTGGATGTTCGAGCGCGAGTGCGAAGCGGCAGGCGCGATTCTTTATACGGCGGAGATTGCGTTTGGAGAGCGGCACTTCGAGGTGACCCAGGCGGGCAATCCGCGGCATTTGCAATTGCGCACTACCAGCGAAATCTGGCACAAGGAAAATGCGCTGAACTTGCTGATCCAGCGACTGCCGGCGGACGCGAAGTATGTCGCGTGGATTGATGCGGACGTGAAGTTCAATCGTCCGGACTGGGCGCAGGAAACGCTGCAACTTCTGCAGCATTATGACGTTCTGCAGATGTTCAGCCATGCTCAGGATATGGGGCCCGACTATGAGCCGCTGGCCACGACTCCGGGTTTTTTTTACAAGTGGGTGACGGACCGGCCGAGCCCGCATGAAGCGGCATTCCTGCAGGCGAAGCCGGCCTATGGCTACTACAGCGTGCACAGTGGGCAGTTCTGGCATCCAGGATTTGCCTGGGCGGCAAAGCGGAGCTCGCTGGAGAACGTTGGGATGCTGATGGATCATGCGATTCTCGGGTCAGGGGATTGGCACATGGCATCGGCATTAGTGGGGCAGGTTCATCGATCTCTGTACTCGGGTTATTCGCCGGCATATATCCAGTTGTGCCGGGAGTGGCAGGAGCGGGCGGAGAAATATATCCGGCGGAATGTCGGTTATTTGCCGGGATTGGTGAACCATCTTTTTCACGGAGCGAAAAAGAATCGCTCGTATGACCAGCGTTGGAAGTTTCTGGCGCAGTCGGGATACGACCCGCAAGTTGATTTGAAAAAAGATTGGCAGGGACTGCATCAGCTCACCGAGCGCAGCGTGATTTTGCGGGATGGAATCCGGCAGTACGCGCGGATGCGGAATGAGGATTCGACGGAAGTGTGAGAGAAGGCGTCAGCTGCGGGCTTTCAGGCAGAGGGGCAAGTCCTACTCGCGGCTCCGTGACATTGAGGTGAGATTTGGAGATTGATCTTTATCTATTGCAGCAGTTCGGATCTTTCTTGGATCGGCAGATGGTTATGGGTGACGAAACGGTTCGAGACTACTTAATCGCCAGGTTGCTGAAGATACGTCCTAAGAGGGGTGGAAGCCAGTGGTTGCGTTTGAACCGGGCGCAGCGGGAATATTCGCGGAATTGCAGCAAGCAGAACATCATTCTGAAGGCGCGGCAAGTGGGGATTACAACGTACATCGCGGCGCGATTCTTTCTGCAGACGATCACGCAACCGGGAACGTTAACCGTGCAGGTGGCACACAGCCAGGAGTCAGCGGAAGCGATATTCAACATTGTGCAGCGCTTTTGGGAGAACCTGCCCAAAGCGATACTGAGGGGCGCGCTGGTGAAGTCGCGCTCGAACGTTCGCCAGATCGTATTTCCCTGGCTCGACAGCGAGTATCGAGTGGAAACGGCTGACGACAACGCGGGGCGCGGGATGACCATTCACAATCTGCACTGCTCAGAGGTCTCACGCTGGCCCCGCGGCGGGATGGAAACGCTGGCTTCTCTCAGGGCCGGGGTAGTGCCGGACGGCGAGATCGTGCTGGAATCGACGCCCAACGGAGCGACTGGAGTTTTTTACCGCGAGTGGCAGCAGGCGATTGAGACTGGTTACACGCAACATTTTTTTCCGTGGTGGTATGACGACAGCTATCGAGTAGTGGCGAAAAAGCGAACGATACTGTCGCCGCTGGAGCTGACTTCGGAAGAGAATCTGTTAATGAAGACGCATGGACTGAACGAGGGGCAAATTGCATGGAGGCGCAAGCAATGGAATGCGCTACGCGGCCTCGCAGCCCAGGAGTATGCGGAGGATCCCAGTTCGTGCTTTCTGGCCTCCGGAGAATGCGTGTTCGAACTGGGCGCGATTGAAAAAGCATTTGGGATGGCGGGGAATGAGACGGCATCGGAAGACAATGGAAGGCTAACGATCTGGTTTCCGGCGCAAAAAGGAAGACGATACATCATCGGAGTGGACACAGCAGGAGGCGGGTCGGACGGCGATTATGCGTGCGCGCAGGTGATCGAACGGGAGATGGGAATGCAATGTGCAGAATTGCATGGCCACTTTCCACCGTTCGAACTTGCGCGGCGGGTTGCGGACCTGGGGCAGAGATATGAGCATGCGCTGGTGGCGGTGGAGCGGAACAATCATGGATTCGGCGTGCTGGCATATCTGAATACTCTGGGATACGAAAACATCTTTGAAAAGGATGGCCAACTCGGCTGGTTAACGTCCGCAGCGAGCCGCCCGGCGATGATTGACAATATGGCGGCGGTGCTGATGGCGGAGCCGGAGCTGTTCCATAGCCTGCGGTTGCTGGAAGAGTGTCGTACGTTTGTTCGGCATTCAGATGGAAACGCGGCGGCTGCCGATGGAACACATGATGATTGCGTGATGGCAATGGCGATCGCGCTGGCGGTGCGGCGGCAGGATGTGGGACGCGGCGTGAAGAAGAGGACGCTAGAGATGGGGAGCCTGGCGGTTGAGGGGTGAGCTTGGCAAGTTCATTCGTCACATCGGGGTGGGTTGAGTTGGAGTAAGATTGCAGGCCTTGTGGTTGGGTGTCGCCCCTTCTGGGCTTCCGCGGGCAGGAGTTCCTTCGGATTCCCCCTCGGCTTCGCTCGGGGCTTCGGCAAAACAGGACGGGCCGCGTCACACGGGATCTGCACTAGCGCTTGACATACTTGATTGGTGGAAGCTGTCCAACACGTGCGACGGATGCGGGGCGGAGCGCAGGGACATTTGATGCGCTGCTCCGATGGGCAGTTCTATGTGGTGAAGTTCCGAAATAATCCGCAGCATCTGCGGGTTTTGACGAACGAGATGCTGGCGACGCGATTGGCGGAGCGCGCAGGACTGCCCGTGCCCGGGACAGAGGTTGTGGAAGTGGGCGCATGGCTGGTGGAGCACACGGCGGAGTTGAGTATTCAACTGGCGCACAACACGATCCCGTGCCAGGCTGGTTTGCAGTTCGGATCGAGGTATGCAGTTAGTCCGCTGGAAGGACAGGTGTTTGATTATCTTCCGGTGGAGATGTTTGGCTTGGTACGGAATCTGGAGACATTTCCAGGGATGCTGGTGGTGGATAAGTGGACGGGAAACGCGAACGGGCGGCAGGCAGCGTTCTGGAGAAAGTTGCGGGAGAAAAAATATACGGCGGCGTTTATCGATCAGGGATATTGTTTCAACGCGGGGGAGTGGACGTTTCCGGATTATCCGCTACGCGGGGTGTATGCGCGGAATGAAGTGTATGAAAGCGTCCGCGGGTGGGAGTCGTTTGAGCCGTGGCTCTCGCGCATCGAAAAGATGGAAGAGGATGTAGTGTGGAGTTTGGCGGGGGAGATTCCTCCGGAGTGGTATGGAGGAGAGTGGGATGAGTTGGAGAAGCTGGTGCGAACTTTGATCACTCGGCGTGGAATGGTGAGAGAGTTGATTGAGGCGTTTCGCGTTTCGCCGCGGCGGCCGTTTCCGGGGTGGAGAGAACAGGCTTAGGACCTTTAACACAGAGGACACAGAGGAGCACAGGGTAGAACATTCATGGCTGATCGGCGACAGCTCGAATTTTTCTTACTGCGGTATGTGCCGGACGCGGTTAAGAATGAGTTCGTCAATATTGGGCTGGTTATGGTCGAGTCTGGGGCGAATGGGGCAGGATTTGCGGATGTTCGATTTACGCGGGATTGGCGGCGGGTGCAGTGTTTAGATCCGCAGGCGGATGTCGACATGCTGGCAGCGTTGGAGCGGGAGATTCGCGGGCAGCTGGCTACTACGCGGGACCGTGAGGTTTTGCTGCGGCGGCTGGAGGATTCGTTTTCGAATGTGATCCAGCTTTCGCCGGCGAAGGGATGCCTGGCGGAGGATCCAGTTGCTGAGATTGATTTGATGGCTTCGATGTATTTGGAAGCGGCGAAGGTTGCAGGCAAACGCGAGGTTAGCGGGCGGCAGCGGATTCTTGCAGTGATGCGGGGTGCGTTTGAGCAGGCCCGAGTCGCGAAGTTTGTTCTTCCGGTGCCGGTGGCGCCTTATACCAAGCCGGGTGATCCGTTTCAGTTTGACTTTGGATATCGCGTCGCGGGCGAGATCAAGTTGTTCCATGCGGTGTCTCTGAAAGCGGGCGTGGACTCGGCGGTTTTATTGGCTGCGCGTTATCCGAGGATTGCACCTGTTATGTCGAAGGTGGCTGGAGCTGCTCCTTCGCTGACGGCGGTGATTGATGACGATTTGGATCGAGGAGAGCAAAGCGTTCAGTTTGCGCTGGGCATGATGGAGGACGAAAAGATTCGCATCGCAGTGGCGGCTGAGATGCCGATGATTGCGGAAGTGGCTCGGCGGGAGTTGAGAGCATGATAGGACGAGGAACCAGAGCATGATCACAATGACGATCGAGCAAGCGTACGCGGCGATGTATTACTTTTTGGAAGATTGTAACCGACGGGTTCGCACCGAATGAAATTGGCAGACTGCTTGGTGGCATGTCATTGCTTGACGATGGCGGCACGGCGGATCCGGCAGTCAAATCCGATTGGCAGCGAACTGTCCGGAGAGCGATGACTGAGGGTGACGCCGGGCTGGCGTTCCGTATCCTGAAGGATTAGAAAAAAAGGACGGCAAGACTGCAGCAATACTAGGACGCGCTAAACAGGCTCCGCTACGGCGGGGCTTTTCTTTTGGAGCGGCTACGACTGCGAGGGCGAGACGCCCCCGCGACAGCCGGCGGGACGCCGGCGCTACGGAAAAATCTTATGAATATAAAAGAGACGTTGCGCGGCGCTTTGCGCCGGATTGCGGGAGTGTCTTCGGCTGCTTCGTTGGGGAGCGCCGAGAAGAAGCGGCGGACTTTGCCGTTGCCTTCCATTTTCAACTCTTACGGGCC
>JBEKJF010000160.1:0-10138 GCA_050011375.1 Candidatus Sulfotelmatobacter sp. | reverse complement strand
ACCGAAGACGCTCCCAGTTTAGTCACGGCGGCATTTGCCGTTTCGGCGTACTTAACGGCCGAGGTTGCGATCTTGGCGGCCTCGGTGGCATTCTTGGCGATGTCCTTGATGCTGGTGCCCATCTCTTCCGCGCCGGTGGCCACGGTCTGCAGGTTCTGACTGACTTTTTCCGTAGCGTCGGAAACTACTTTTGCCTGGGCCGAAGTTTCCTCGGAGTTGGCGCTGATCTGCTGGCTGGTGGCGTTCAGTTCTTCGCTGGCAGTCGCCACCTGAACGGAATTCTCCGTGATGGCCAGGATCATGCGCTTCAGGCTGCCGCTCATCTTGTTGATCGCTGTGGTGAGGTCGCCCAGTTCGTCCTTGCTGCGGACATTCAGGTCGGCACGGGTCAGGTCGCCGGCGGCGATGGCTTCGGCCTGAGCCAGAACCGATCGAGTCGCACCCGAGATAAGCCGGGCCAGCAGAAAGGCCACGCTCGCGCCGGTAATCAAGGCAATCGCAAAGGAAAAAGCCAGACTCAGAACCGAGGCACGCGCAGCAGACTGTAGTTCCTCCTCTTCCTTCTTAATCAAAACCCTTCGCGAGTCCCGCATCTCCGCCAGCTTCACCTTGATGGCATCCGTCCGCGGTTTGGTCGCGGTGTAGAGAAGGTCCAGAGCCTGCTTGCGCCCCGCCAGCGTTCCGTCCGAGGCGAACGCGAAGAGCTTGGCCTGCTCCTGGTGCAGGGTCGGGGCTTCGGAGCGGGCGAAGGCAAGGCGGTCGCGACTGGCTTGGGTCGCCCAGTGAGCGCTATACTCCTGCTCCGTCGCTAATTCCTGGTCGACCTGTGCCCACTGCTTCTCCCAACTTTGCCTGGCTTTGTCGATTCTGGCGGCATCTCCATCTGCGAGAATTACATCCCGGCAGCGGGTCTGGGTTAATTCCAGATCCAACGCCAGCTCGTAATCGGTCATCATGGTGGGAACGCGGGTTTCGACGATATAGGTCGCAACCCCCCTCATCGCCGTAATTTTCTGATATACGAGAACGGCACTGAGCGCCATCAATGCCAGCACAATTGCAAATCCCCCTCCGATTTTTTTCCCCAGCGTCACGTTGGTTCGCCCTTCTTTCATGGTCGAGATGACAGCGATGGCCTAGGCGTGCGCGGCCATGGCCCTGACGGGTTGGTGCCGAGCCATCTGGCCGGCGCTGTCGCCGTTGATCTTGAACTGATCCACTAAACGCCGCAGTTCGGCGGAGGTCTCCACCAGTTGCTGTGCGGCCTTCTGTGTGTCACCGGCGCCGCGCGAGGTGCTCTCGGCGGCATCGGCTACGCCCGCAATATTGCTGGTGATTTCGCCGCTGCCATGCGCGGCTTCGCTGACATTGCGTGCCATTTCGTTGGTGGTGGCGTTCTGTTCTTCCACCGCGGTGGCAATCGTGTTCGAGATGCCGTTGATCTCGTTGATCACTTGGCCGATGGTGCCGATGGAATCGACCGCGGCTTTGGTGTCCACCTGGATGGTTTCGATCTTGCGGCTGATGTCTTCCGTGGCTTTCGCGGTTTTCTTGGCTAGTTCTTTCACTTCGTTGGCTACAACGGCAAAACCTTTGCCGGCATCGCCCGCGCGGGCGGCTTCGATGGTCGCGTTCAGGGCTAACAGATTGGTCTGCTGTGCGATTGCAGTAATGACCTTAATCACCTGGCCGATTTCCGCCGAAGACGCTCCCAGTTTAGTCACGGCGGCATTTGCCGTTTCGGCGTACTTAACGGCCGAGGTTGCGATCTTGGCGGCCTCGGTGGCATTCTTGGCGATGTCCTTGATGCTCGCTCCCATCTCTTCGGCGCCGGTAGCCACGGTCTGAAGATTCTGGCTGACCTGTTCGGTCGCGTGGGAAACTACTTTCGTCTGGGCCGAAGTTTCCTCGGAGTTCGCAGTGATCTGCTGGCTGGTGGCGTTCAGTTCTTCGCTGGCGCCGGCGACTTGGACGGCATTTTCCGAAATGGCCAGAATCATGTGTTTCAGGCTGCCGCTCATCTGGTTGATGGCCACGGTGAGGTCGCCGAGTTCATCCTGGCTAAGTATCTTCAGGTCTTGCCTTGTCAAATCTCCGGCGGCGATGGCCTGGGCCTGCGCCAGGACTGCCCGGCTGGCGCCGGCAATGCCGCGGCTCAGAAAAACCGCGACAAAAACTCCGACGCCGATGGCCACAAATGTGGCCCCGAACATGGTCAGCATCATCGCACGCGTCTCCGCCTTAACTTTTTCATTGTTCTCCTGCAGCAAGCTATTGGCTGAATCTACAAGTCCTCCCAGTTCTTTCTTGATCCCTTCGCTGGCGGCCGTGGCCTGCTCGGTAAACTCATTTCCCGCTTTGGCGACGGCATCGCGGTCGCTGACCGCAGCGTCGGTGATCGCCGATTCCTGGGCGCCGCGAAGTGCGGGCAGTAGTTTCTCGATTTCATCGAGGCGGTCACGGTTGGCTTGCAGGGTGAAGTGGGTTTTCAGTTCGTCCAGCTTGGCTGCGTCCTTGCCCACATCCTCCCACGCCGAATTGAACGAAGCCTGCGCGGCTTCGCGGCGGGCCTGCTGGTTTCCTGCCAGGATGACCTGCCGGCCTTCGTTCTGCGTCTGATTCAAGTCCCGCTGCAGTTCGGTACCGGCCTTGATGACCGGCACGCGCAAGTTGGTGGAGTAGTCCTGCGTTTCTCGAATCGCGCTCGCCCTGAAATAGGTGAGCACCGCGCTGAGCAGCATGAGGGCAAGGACGACGCCGAAGCCCATGCCCAATTTTTTGACGAGTGTGAGTTTCATTGTTTCCTCAGTTCTTCCGAATTCAAATTTGTAAGGATTCCAGAATCCGCGGCTTCCGCGCGGCGCGATTCCCAAAAATTGAGTTGATACGGCTGCCTCTTAATTCACAGCCTCCGTCGATGTTGCCGCGGAACTCGGCCGCGCGACTATCCCCTCCGCGCTACGCAGAATCGCGGGAATATCCAGCATCTCCGTGACTCGCTCATCGATCACGACGGAATAGAGAACCGCAGGCCGCGTCGCCGCCAACCGCACGTCGGCCATGTCCTCCACAATGTCGACGATCCGTTCCACTACCAGGCCGAAGGTGCGGCCCTCGTGACTCAGCACCAGCACCTGAATCGGGCCTGAATCTATCGCGGGTAGAGCTTGCAGCGCACGCAATTTATTCCGCCGCTCCTCGAGCACCACGTTGAGCCGAATCAAGGGCAGGATTTGCCCGCGATACTGCGTTACCCATTGCTTGCCCGACATCTCCACTTGCGACACGGGAAACTCCTCCAGGCGGTCCAGCGCGCTCAGCGGGATGGCCATCCGCGAATCGCCCGGTCCGGCGAACAGGAGGAAGGTTGACTTGTCGATGGCCGCCGCCCCGTCGGTGGATTTTTCGCTGAGCGCCCGCTCTCGCATTTGCGTCACCACGCCAGCCCGCTGTGCCAGGCCAAGCACGTCGAGAATGAGCGCCACTTTGCCGTCGCCCATGATGCTCGAACCGGCAAAAGTCTTCACCGTCTTAAGCTGTTTGCGCAGCGGTTTGACCACGATTTCTTCGGTGTCATTGATCTCGTCCACGACCAGTCCGAATTGCCGCCCATCGGCCTGCAGCACCACGATATTGACCGCGCCAGTGCCTTCCGATGCGGCGTTCGCATCGCTTGCGAGATTCAATTCCCGGTTCAGATACACCAGAGGCAACAGCCGTCCGCGCAGCCGGTATACCGGTGAGCCATGCACTAACTCGACCCCTTTACCCGCATCGTCGGCCTCGATCCGCACCAGTTCGAGCAAACTCACCTGCGGAATCGCGTAACGATCGCCCCCACAACTCACAACCAGCGCCGGGATGATCGCCAAGGTGAGCGGAATCTTTACCCGCACCGTGGTCCCGCGGCCGAAAGACGATTGCACATCCACCGTTCCGCCGATCTTTTCCACGTTGGTCTTCACCACGTCCATGCCCACGCCGCGGCCGGAAACGTTGGTCACCTTTTCTGCCGTGGAGAATCCAGGTAGGAAAATCAGATTGAAAATTTCCCGCTCCGTCATGCGCGCCGCCTGGTCGGCGGTGATCACGGCTCGTTCGATCGCCTTTTTCCGGATGCGCTCTGCGCTCAATCCTGCGCCATCGTCGCTGATCTCAATGTTGACCTGCCCGCCCTCATGAAACGCGCGCAGGATGAGGCGTCCCATTCGATCCTTGCCGACCTGCACGCGCCTCTCCGGAAGTTCGATTCCATGGTCCACCGAATTACGCACCAGATGAGTGAGCGGATCTTTGATCGCCTCAATGATGGTTTTATCCAGTTCGGTCTCCTTCCCCTCCATCTCGATGTTGACTTCCTTGCCGCAGCTGAGGGCCACATCGCGCACCGTCCGCGGAAACTGGCTCCAGACATTCCCGATCGGCTGCATGCGGGTTTTCATGACTTGTTCCTGCAGTTCGGTGGCAATCAAATTCATGCGCTCGGAAACCGCCTGCAGTCCGGCGTCTTCCATCGTGTTAGTAAGTTGCACGAGTTGGTTGCGGGCCAGCACCAGTTCCCCCACCAGAGTCATCAGCTTGTCGAGCAGGGTCACTCCCACGCGGATCGTTTCGGGCGCGGTATCGCGGGATTTTGCGTCCAAAGTTTGCTGAGCCGCCGCCACGTCTTCCGGCTTGGCGAATCCCAGGGCGACAAGAATCTCGCCGAGACGGCGGCGATCTCCGTGTTCCTGCTCCTCGAGCGCCCGCGTGATGTCGGAGGCCTGCACCAGCCCACGCTCGACCAGCAAGCCGCCGATTTTCCCGCGTGAGGGTTTTCGCGGCGGCTCGTCTTTCTTTTTCGGGCTCTCGGCCGAAGGCGCGGCCTGTGCCGGCGGTGCTGGTTCCTCAGGAGCCGAGCTAGTCTCCGGCACCCGGTCAGCTGCCGTCACCGACGTCGATGGCTGCGCCTCCAAAGCCGCCGCAGCAGTCGGGGATCTCCCAGCGGAGATCACGCTGGCCTCGGCTGGCGTTTGCAGGCGAGTCAGCGTTTCCCGCAACTCCGGATAATCCTGCTCTCCATCTCGCCCGGTCGATCCAATCTCTTTCAACATCTGGCGGACCGCGTCCACCATGCCTAGCAGTCCGGTTGTGATTTCCGGATTCAGGGTCAACTGCCCATCGCGCAATCGCGTCAGAAGGTTCTCGCCCACGTGCGCAACCTTCTCCAGCTTGTCGAAACCCAAAAAGCCGCACGTTCCCTTGATGGTATGGATGGTGCGAAACACGCCCGCCAGCGCTTCGCTGTCGTGGGGGTTTTTCTCCAGGCCGACCAGGTCGCGGTCTAGCCGGTCAAGGTTTTCGTAGCTCTCAGCGAGAAAATCCTGGACGATGTCGCCGTCGCTCATTGCCGCCGCTCCTATTGGGTCTTTACTAGTGATCTATCGTCCCGTTCGACGATTTCATTAGGAGACGCGACAACCAGGCGGGCACACCAAAACCATCGGCGGCCAAAAAATGGGCATAAAGGGAACACAAAAGGGAAAAGGGCCGATTCGAGATCGGCCCCAGAATGACTTGGTGCGAAAGGGGGGACTCGAACCCCCACGGTTTTACCCGCCAGATCCTAAGTCTGGTGCGTCTGCCAATTCCGCCACTCTCGCAATGGTTTAATTATACAAAGCGGGGGCACAAATCTTTAAGCACAGGAATACAAGGTCACGACACACGGGCTACGTAGAGCAGGCGCGGCTACACAACGATCTGCGGATTGGCGGCGTGCGGCTGGGTCGCCGTTCTCGCGATCTCGAGGGCTACTGTACGGCGTTCAATCCTTGATAGATGAACATGCCGGCCAGCACCAGCAACAGCACTCCCGAGCCAGCGCCGAAAACCCAGACCGGGATCGTCAGCCGGTTTACCTTCACCAGCAGTTCGGTCTGCTCTTTTTGCATGTGCGCGCTTGCATCATCGAGATAAAGCGCTTCATCTTCATGCATAGTAAGCGTGCTGCGGTAGATGAGAAGGAGAATAAGACCAACGGTAAAAACACCCCAGACAATCGCAAGCCCAATCGTTAAAGGAGTCCACGTCCATGGCATAGGCCACCTCGACAGTTTCGAAGCCTGTAGGCATCTCCCCCATTTCTCAGGATGCAGGCTGTGCCTACGATCCTCGACGCGGAGGAGGGCCTAACGCAAACATTATAGACCCATTGGCAAGTGTTGCAGGGGGAATCCTTGCGGGCCGGCTGGACATCGAATCAGTAAGGCGAGGCAGTGAATCCGTAAGGCCATGCAGCCCGGGCGTTACCTTACGATTACTCGTGCTACCGCTTTGCCACCTCTGCTATAATTTGGAAGACTTTAGAGCCAAGGAGATACGAATGGCGACGACCTCAGTTCCTGATGTAAACACCAACGCGGCACCAGCGAGTCCCGAAGTAAAGAAGACTCCGCCGGTTTCCCTTACCGCCAGCGCGGTTTCCAAAGTAAGAGAGATTATGGGACAACAGACTCCCGTGCCCGCTGGGCTGCGCATTGGCGTAGTGGGTGGGGGCTGCTCCGGATTCTCCTATTCCATGCAATTTGAAAACGCCGCTGGCATGATGGACAAGACCTTCGACATGGATGGATTGAAGGTATTTGTCGATGCGACCTCGGTGATGTATTTGAACGGCTGCATCGTCGATTACGTTGAGACGCTCGAAGGCGCAGGGTTCAAGTTCGAGAATCCGAACGTGAAGAGCACCTGCGGTTGCGGATCGTCCTTCAGCGTGTAAGCTTCGTCGCATGTGACGCGCCAGATTCAAAAGGCCTCATCTTCGGATGAGGCCTTTCTATTTTCGCGGATGAAAAAGCTTCGCGGCTATTGTTGCGACGAATTATTGGAGGGCTGCGCGGGGGGCGTTGGGGTAGTGGTATTCGAATTGTTACCGAACCCCGATCCGGACTGCCCGAACGATGATTGCTGCCCGCCGAATGAAGACTGATTCGATGAGGGCTGCCCGAATGAAGACTGGCTCGTTGAAAGGCCCGAAGAGTTCGGCTGTCCCTGCAAATTCGTCGCCGCCGTCAGCAGCGAGGGCTGATAAGGCGTGGTGATCAAGCCGCCGCGATCGAAGCTGGGATCGTAGACAAACTGCCACTCGTTGTATTGTTTTTTCTTGTTGAACAACCGAATCGTATCTTTCTTGACGAGGCTGGCTACGCCGACGATCGGACCGCTGGCGACCAGTTGCTGGCTGCTGGAACTGGAATTAGTATCTCCCTGCGCCGCGCCGGTCGTGCCTTGAGCAGCGGCTTGAGTGGGATCTGCTCCAGCGGCAGGAGTTGTCCCCGATTGATTTGTGGATGACTGCGAATTGGAGTTAGCTCCGAGGGTGCTGGAGTTGCTGCCAAGACTCGATGACTGAGAGAACACCCCGGATTGGTTCACTCCGGAATTGCCGGAAGCGCCAAATGCCGAATTACCGCCTTGGCCACCGAATGAGGAATTGCTCTGCGTTGACGGGTTCAGTCCGTTTAACCCTGCGGGAGAACCAGCCGGAGTCGCGCCGGCAATACCTCCAGCGAGCGTCACCCCCTGGTCGCCGAAATGGAGCAGCTTGAAATCTTTATTCTTATTAAGCGGATCTTTGTAGTGCTTGCGCAGGTAGCGCAGATTGTTGGTGTTGTCGAGATCCTCGAGCTTGGTGGGATAACGTCCAAACTTCTTGTAGTAGCCGCGGATGGCGCGCGAATATTGCACGCCGCGGTGAATCATTTCCTGTTCCTGATCGCGCTGAATCTCGAATTGAATCTTCATCAACTGGCTGGCTGCCAGCGCGAAGATGCCCATCAGCGCAACCACGAGAAGCAGCGTGAGCAGGATATAACCGTCTTCCTGACCGCGCTTCGATCTTCGCCTTGGCGCCGCAAACAACTTCACGACGGGTTCCCCTGTGTCAGCGGTATATTTTGCGGTGGACCGCTACCGACCACATCCTGAATATCAACCGACGTGGGAGAAATTTTGACGACTTTGTAGCGGCGGTCCACGATCTCGCCCTCACCCGCAATGAAAGTATCGTCGCCCTTGATCAGGAAAATCTTCTTCGGTTCTCCGGGACGGCTCGCGAACCCGAAAAATTTCAAGGGAATCGGCGGCTGCGGCGCCGGAACCGGCGGAGTGTACGTAATCTCCCCTGGCTTATGGTCAGTTGCTGCCGCACCAATGACGGTGGGAATCTTCACATCCTCCTGCTGCGATATAAAAATGTTTCTTCCCGAGCCATCGTATTGAATCGCTTCGGTGGCGGCGAGCAGTTTCAGATGGAGCGTCGGATCGAGGCTCTGCGCCGGAGTTTCCTTCTTGGCTTTCACGGGCGCAGCGTGGTGCCCAGCCGAACGGGCAGGAACAATGGGCGCTGCCAGTGGGTCCACAGTAGATGACGGCGTGGTAGACGCTATGGTGGAAGAAGATGGCATGAACTCGTAGGCGATGACGATCAGGAGAACCACTCCCAGCACGCCCGCGACGATGATCTGCTTCCGGTTTTCGGTTCCCAGTTTCACTACGCGCCCGCCTTCAAATACGTTTGCAGTTTCATTTGCAGCTTGATGGGGCCCTTCGCTTCGCCAGCCAGCGTGATGCTGCTGATCAGAAAAAACGTGTCGTCGCGTTCCAGCGCATTGATAAACTTTGCCAGCGAGACGTAGTTACCCGAAAGTTCCGCTTCCATCTCCACCGGATCCAGCCGGCCGGTTTCTTCATCTTTCACGTTCACCGGATATCTTGCCTGCTCGATCGTGACTCCATTGGCCGCCGCGAGCTTGCCGAATTCGGTGGCGATCTGAGAATCCTGGGAAGGGAAGCGCTTCTTGTAGAAATCGGCGATCTGCTTATTCGCTGTGTGAACTTTGTCGGGTAGATCGGTGAGCGGCTCAACCTGCCTGGTTTTAGTTTGCAACTCACTCCACAACTGGTTCATTTCCTGGCGCCGCGAATCGCTCGAACCCACAAGCGGCGAAAATAGCAGTCCGAGCGCCACGATATCCACCCCCGCCAGAATCGCCAGCGAAGTCTTAATATTTTTCCGGGTTTGCCGTAGGTCTGGCATCAGGGCTTGCTCCCTTTCAAGGGCTTGGTCTGAGGCGGTGTTTTGGTCTGTGCCGGTGCCTTGGTTGGTGACTCTGTTTTCTTCGCTATTGTTTTTGCTTTTGTTTTAGTGGACACCAGGGTTTCCGTCCGGGCCACCGTCGTCAGCGCAGGCGCCAATTGCGGAATGTAAACCGCATTGATGTTGAACTGCACCGTATCTCCACTTCCCGCAGCCGCCGTCGTTTCCGTCTCAATGTAGGTTTGCGCGAAGTGCCCTGAATCCTCCATGCGCCGGACTAATTCGAGGACTTTATCGCGCGAATCGCCGCCCACCGCCATCTTCAGCGTGAGCTGATTGTCCTCATCGAGCGCGGGATGAATCGAAATCAAATGCACCCGCGCTGGCATCACCTTCTCGAGATCTTCCAGCACATGCGTCCAGGAAAGCGTTTTGCGCTCGATCAATTGGTTCAGGAATTGGGACTGATCACGAGTGGAGCGATTCTCCGCCTGGTTCAGAAATGCCTGGGCTCGCTCGCGCTTGCGGTCACGGTCCGCGATCTCGGCGCGGTAGGCTGCCATGGTGGCGTGGTCCTGCCGCGCAGCCCTCCAGTTCGAAATGGTGTAGGTCAGCAAAGCCAGCGTAACAATTACAGCGATGGCCAGAGCCGTCCCCCAACGCATCCAAAACTGCCGCGCATCTTCGTAGGGCTGGCTCGCGAGATTGATGTTGAGACGCATAAAAATCAGTGGTCAGTGGTGGTGATCAGTGGTCAGTTGATCTTTTTCTGATCACTGACCACTAATCACTGACCACTGCAGTTAAGAAATTAGTGCTCCTACGACTCCGGCCATTCGCCAGCGCGGTACCGAACCTCCCGTGCTCACTCCCAGTTGCGAAGCGCTGACCAGTTCCTGCACCTCGGCGCCAGTTTGCGCGCGCAGCGCCGGAGCCGCACTGCCCGTGTCCGAGATTCCCGCAACGAAGATCTTCTCTATATTTAGATGATACGTATCCTGAAAGAAAACTACCGAGGGATAAACGTCTTCGGCCAGCTGATCTCCCGTGATGGTAACC
>JBEKJF010000159.1:0-10248 GCA_050011375.1 Candidatus Sulfotelmatobacter sp. | reverse complement strand
CGACCAGACCCGGCTTCCAGCCGCCATACCACGCACTTACCATGACCGCGACGGCGAATACCGCGAGCCGACTCTCGGTGATGTTGGGAAGCAACAGTGCCGGGATGAGCGCCAGCGTGGTGCTGAGGATCGCCACGCCATAGCGGAGAATAGGCGCACGGGCGGGTTGAATGCGAAGTAGGGGGAGGGTTACCCGCATGTAAGTATGGTAGGGCCGCATCCTGAAATGCGCGAGATTACAGGAGTTCATTCCAGATTCTCGCGGCAATATTTTTTTAGCGTTTGCTCTGACGGCGAACAGACCAATGCAACCATGAACCATCGGCCAATGCCCTTGAAAGCCCGTCTGTCGATGCAGAAGCGGAAATCGTTCGCAACCCGAGCTTGCCAAATAGGCCTGCAAACTAAGACACTAGGCGCACATGAATATTGGATTGTTCGGCGGCACTTTCGACCCCATCCACCGCGGGCACCTGGCGCTGGCGCGAGCCGCGCAGAAGCGCTGCAATCTGGCGCGTATTCTTTTCGTGCCGGCGGGTATTCCACCTCACAAGCAGAGCCAGCCGCTATCGGCCTTCGCGCATCGCTACGCCATGATTGCTCTGGCGACGGCGCAAGAAAAAGACTTCGCGCCCTCGCTGCTTGAGGCACCTCAGGATGCCGGCCCGGGCGAAGCAGGCAAAGGCAAGGCGCGCGTAGCAAATCCCAACTACACCATCGATACCGTGGGACGGCTCAAGCAGTCATTGAAAAAAGCGGACCTGCTCTTCCTGCTAATTGGCATCGACGCTTTCGACGAAATTGCCAAGTGGCATCACGCCGAAGATCTGTTTCGTGAGTGTGAGTTTATAGTGGCTGGCAGGCCCGGCTATTCGCTTGCCGACGTTGCCAACGCGCTGCCTGAGAGCCTGCGTCCACGGCAGGAAGTTACGCGTCCATTTCACAAGCAGGCTGCGACGGGAGACTTGGTTTTGAAGGGTGTGACCATCCATTTGCTGGATGAGGTTTATCAGCCGATTTCGTCCACGACAATTCGCCAGGCCGCGGCCGCTGGCAAGCCGCTAGGCCGCTTCGTCGAGCCTGCGGTCGCCGATTACATTAAGAAAATGGGATTGTATAAAGGTCGTTAGTCCTTCGTCGTTGGTCGTTCGCCAAAATAATCTGGCGCAGGCTGCATCCGCTAACGAGACAAACGCTTCATAGCGGCGTCGTTTACAATGGAAACTCTGCCCGGGTTGGGCCAACGACAAACGACCAAGGACTAACGACGAACCTCTGAATGAAAAAACCCGATTTGAAGCAACAGGTAACGGCGGCCATTCAGGCTTGCCTCGACAAAAAAGCGGAAGAACTTTCTATCCTGGAAATGGAAAAGGGGTCGGGCGCATTTACCGACTACTTTGTGCTGTGCAGCGGCACGAATCCGCGGCAGGTTCAGGCCATCGCGGACGAAGTGGAACTTCGCCTGAAGGCCACCGGTGTGCCCCCGGCGCACGTCGAGGGCTACAAGCAGGGCGAGTGGATTCTAGTCGATTACACTGACTTCGTCGTGCATGTTTTTTCCGAGAAGGCCCGCAAGTACTACGATCTCGAGCGGCTGTGGAAGACAGCCA
Organism: Candidatus Sulfotelmatobacter sp.; assembly: GCA_050011375.1. Taxonomy (GTDB): domain Bacteria; phylum Acidobacteriota; class Terriglobia; order Terriglobales; family Acidobacteriaceae; genus Sulfotelmatobacter. The sequence continues at coordinate 8,635 of JBEKJF010000159.1, read as the reverse complement.
AGCGGCTGGAGCCCACGGAATTGGCACCCAAGCCGCGAACGAAAGCTGCTCCGAAGACGAAGACAACGCCGCGCAAACGCGCTTCAGCGACCGCCGCCTCTCGAAAGAAAGAGTAGTTTCCAATCTCACAGTCCGCGCTCGCTTACGAAATTAGTGACGTCTCTTGCCCGCTCTGAAAATCAAAATCGCATGGGTTGGAAAGACGAAAGAGCCGGCGATTCAGTCGCTCACGGACGAGTACCTGAAACGGATTTCCCGCTATGCGCAGGTGGAAGCGCTGGCGTTGCGGGATGAGAACGCGCTTCTGCAAGTCTGCGGGCTCCCTGCCTCGACTGCGGGGAGAAAACCGCCGAACGCCGGAAAATCAACGCTGGTGCTGATGGACTCGCGCGGCAAACAGTTTTCATCCGAAGAGTTCGCGCGATTTATGGGAGACTACCAGGATCGCAATCCGCTGCCGCTGGTGTTCGCAATCGGCCCAGCGGACGGATTCAGCGAAGCCACGCGCAGCGCGGCGCAGCATTCGATTTCGCTGGGCAAGATGACGCTTGCGCATGAACTGGCTCGCGTAGTTTTGCTTGAGCAAGTCTACCGGGCATTCACAATTTTGAAGGGTCATCCTTATCATTCGGGGCATTGACCTGGGTGCGAACCGACGCGTGTACCTTAGTGCATTGCTCCGAATTACGCGCCCAGCTAGATTTGTTGCGATAGACTTCAGATGTATCGATACCTCGGCCTAATTACGGGAGAGTAGTCATGAGAGATGTGATGGAATTGTTGCGGGCGAAAGAGCAAGAATTGTTGAAAGTGAAGCGGCAAGTCGAGGCTCTGCGCATTGCAGCGCCGCTATTAGGCAGCGAGCACGAGCCGACGCCTTCGAACGGACCCGCAATGTCCAAAGACTCGAATCAATTCGGGTAATCCTTTCGGATTCTTAAATCGCAAAAACCACGATTAAAACTTAGTCTGCCTAGGTCGCCATGTCTTTGACATGCGTGGCGATATACCAGGTGTTCCCGAACGGGTCGGTTACGGCTGATGTGCGGTCACCATAAGGCTGGTCCGCGGGATCCTGCGTAGATTTCGCGCCCGCGGCAAGTGCCCGCCGGTATACGGCATCGCAATCCGCCACGTACAGATAGAACAGGGCTGGCATGGGCCCATACTTGGTATGTGCGCCGAAAGGTTCGCCCATTTCCACCACCGAATCGCCGACTCGAATCTCCGCATGGTGCACCACGCCGTCGGGCGACGCATATCTCGCCAGTTCCTTCGCCCCAAAGGCCCGCTTCAAGAACGTGATCACCGGCTCGGCCCGCAGCGGATGCAGATAAGCATTCACGTTGTTCAATCCCTTGGCAATGTAGCTCTCTCCCTTATGTGTGGCGATGTACCAGATGTTTCCAGCCGGATCCTTCACGCTGGCTGAGCGTTCGCCGTATTCCTGGTCGCGCGGTTCATCAATCGAAGTCGCTCCCGCCGCGAGTGCTTTCTTGTAGACCGCGTCCACATCCTCTACGTAGAGGTGCAGTGCGTGAGTTTTCGGCGTCGCGCGGAACTCGCGCCCGGGAATACCACCGCCCATCATCAGCATGGAATCGCCAATCCGCACTTCGGCGTGCAGTCCGCCCGCGGTGCCCACCGCGCTGAAAGTCTCTTCGGCCGCGAACGCCTCCTTCGCAAACTCCAGCAGCGCCGGACCATTCTCGGCGACCAGATACGGCGTGACCATGCGGAAGCCCTTCGGAACAGGATTCACCGCTGGCCTCTCGCTCGCGGCATCGCCTTTCGTCATCGCATTCATGCGCCAGCGCATCTCTTCGACCGACATTTCTTCAGTCACCATCGACACACTCCACAAATATCCGAAGGGATCGCGTAGCGTCCCTTCACGACGCCCATAAAATTGATTGGCAATGGGAATCGCGATCTGCGCCCCCGCGCCAACAGCATGCGCGAAAAATTTATCCACGTCTGGAACATCGAGCGACATCATGACAGGAGAATTCCCCAGCGTCTCCGGACTGAATCGATTTCCCTCCGGCCATTCTTCCGTCAGCATGATGGTCGAGTTCCCGATCAAGATTTCGGCGTGCGGAATTTGCCCTCCCACGTCGAAGCGCATTAGCTCCTTCGCCCCAAAGGCCTGCGTGTAAAACTCGATCGCCTTCGCGGCATCTTTGAAGGTCAGTCTTGGGCTGGCGCTCACCTGAACGGACGCAATCGGTTCGGCAACGGTACCCATAGTTTTTCTCCCCTCCAGCAATTCGGATTTAAGTCTCGCCTTGAACTCTTCGCTCGGTAGGTTTCGCAAGTCGACCGCTACGCGCACCAGCGGCCCAAAAGTTACGGTAGAAAATGGACCTAAGCAGGGCGCTCCGAATAATACAAATCCTCCATAGCCTTCCGCACCTTCGCCGACACCGCTTCCATATCCCGCATCGTCAGCCCCGCGGTCGAGATCGGCTCGCCCACGCGCATCTCCAGCGGACGGCATTTGATGTGGTAGGTATTCATCGGCAGTAGTTCGTAAGTTCCCACCAGCGCGATTGGAACAATATCGACCTGCGCTTTGAGCGCGAGAAAAAAAGCTCCCGGCAGAAACGGCTTGATCTCGCCATCTGGAGTCCGTCCGCCCTCAGGGTAAATTACAAGCGGCATGCCGGCCTTCAAACTTTTCACTGCCGAACGAATCGCAGCAATCGAGTTCGTCGGCTTCTGCTGGTCAATGCAGACCTGCCCGGAGCGCTTCAACTGCCAGCCCACAACAGGATAGACCAACAATTCCTTCTTGAAAACGATGCGGAACTGAAACGGAAGATAAACGTAAAGAACCGGAATGTCGAGTGCCGAAGCGTGGTTCACCGCGTACACGTGGGGTCTCGAAGTATCAATCTTGTCGAGGCCCGTGACTTTCACCGGAGACAAGATGGTTTTCATGATGAGCCACGACCAGGCTCGTGAAAACCAATGCAGACGCCGGCCGGTGCGGTCGAACAATCCGCCGGGGAGCGCCGCCAATCCCAAAACGAAGGTGTAGAACCAGATCAGCGGATCAAGAATTAGATACGATCGCAGCCGGCTCAACCAGCCGTATGTCACCCCAGGAATGGCATGCGGACTTCCGCGCGGAGCGGCGGCCGGCGTGGCCGCCGCGTCTCTTTCCACTTCCACGGACGATGACGAATTCACTTCCTGCACAGTTCCATTCTAAACCGACGCGGGCGCTGCTTCAGACTTCAATTCCGATGCTGCGCATCACTTCACCCACCAGATAAATCGAGCCGGTAATCACGACGACTGTTTCCGCCTTCGCAAGCGCCCGAGCCCGCTCCAAGGCTTGCTGCACGTCTTCGACGGCCTCAATCTCAACGCCGGTGCGAGCCGCCGCATGCTGAATCTCTTCTGGCGATGCGGCCCGCGGATTCTCCGGCCGCGTAGCGATCACTAGTTCAGCCAGCGGAAACAAAATCTCCGTCATCTCTGAGATTGCCTTATCGCGCATCGCGCCGAAAACAAAAATCAGCCGACGGTCTTCATACCACTGCGAAAGGGACGAACGCAGCGCCCACGCGCCCGCCGGATTGTGCGCCACATCAATGACCAGTTCAGGCCAACCCGGGCGAGCCGCGATCACCTCGAACCGCCCCGGCCACCGCGTCTCGCGAATCCCGCGCTCGATGCTCTTCGCCGTAATGCCGCCAAAGCCCTGCTCGCGCAGTTCAATCGCCGCAGCAATCGCCAAAGATACATTGCGCAACTGGTGCCGCCCCACGAGGGCAGTCTCCACCAGAATCTGTTCACCGAGAATCTGCAGTGGATACCGGTAAATGAATTTCTTTGCGAACTTTGCGTCTTCCTTAGCGCCCTTTGCGGTTAAAAGTTTTTCGTCTCCGCTGCGACGCTCTTCTGTGCAAGGCACCAGGTATTCAGGACTAGCAGGCGAAACCGGCGGCACATAAGGAACCGCGTTCACCGCCCGCGCTCCAACATCGAGGATCGTATTCCCGATCACGTCATTGGCCTCAGGCTGCTGCGGCAGAGTCACCACCGCGCCGCCCGCGCGAATAATTCCAACCTTCTCCCGCGCAATCTCAGCCACCGTATCGCCGAGAAACTTCTGATGATCGAGCGAAATGTCAGTGATCACGCTTACGCGAGGCTCTACGACATTCGTCGCATCCAGGCGGCCGCCCATGCCCACTTCGAGAACCGCGAGGTCAACTTTCTCCCGTGCGAAATGTTCGAAAGCAATTGCAGTCATCATCTCGAAAAAACTGGGATGCCACGGCAACTCGCCCCGCTCCACGAGCTCGTCTGCGACTCGATCCACCTCACCATGGAGCGAAGCAAAATCGTCGTCGCCGATCTCTTTGTCGTTGATGCGGATGCGCTCATTGATCCGCACCAGATGCGGCGAAGTGTACAGACCCGTTTTCAATTCTGACGCCCGCAGGATCGAGGCCAGCGTAGCCGCAGTCGATCCTTTGCCATTGGTACCCGCGATCAGCACGCTAGGAAAACGTCGCTCCGGATGATTCAGTGCCTGCAGCAGCACCCGCATGTGCGCGAGATCGAACTTATGCGAAGGCGTCTGCGCCAGTTCGTGGCCCAGCGCAAACATGCGCGCTACCGCGGTTTCGTAGGACATAACAAGGCTCTCAACCATCAGGCCCGAGACGCTTGTCATCCCGAGCGAAGCGAGGGATCTTGGTGTGTGCCGGCCCTAGCAACAGCGGTGCCGCTGGCAGAAACCAATATCCTTCACTTCGCTCGGGATGACAACGGAATAGGAGGTGTTCACCGCTGAGAGCTGACGGCTGACGGCTGATGGCTGACAGCTGCAGTCATAAAATCCAGCGCCCGCGCAATATAAGGCTTCATTTCCTTACGATGCACCACAGCGTCCAGCATGCCGTGCTCCAAGAGAAACTCGCTCCGCTGAAAACCCGCCGGCAGTTTCTGACGGATCGTCTGCTCGATAACCCGAGGTCCGGCAAAGCCAATCAGAGCCCCCGGTTCGGCGATATTCAAATCTCCCAGCATGGCAAACGACGCCGTGACGCCCCCGGTAGTCGGATCGGTCAGCACAGAAACATACGGAACCTTCACCTTGTCGAGTCTCGCGAGCGCCGCCGAAATCTTGGCCAACTGCATCAGGCTGATCACGCCCTCCATCATCCGCGCCCCGCCCGACGCCGACACAATAATCAGCGGCATCTTCGTATCCGCCGCGCGCTCAACCGCCCGAGTAATCATCTCGCCGACCACCGCTCCCATGCTGCCGCCAATGAACGCATACTCCATTACGCTCGCGATCACGGGCCTTCCCAGCAATTTGCCTTGGGCGTTGATTACTGCATCTTTCAACCCCGTGTCGTGCTCCGCTTGCCGCAGTCGCGATGAATACGCCTTCAAATCCACAAACTTGAGCGGATCGGTCGATGACAGATTTCCGTCGAACGTCTCATACTGATTGTCGTCCAGCAGAAGCGCCAGCCGCGCGCGCGCATCGATGCGAAAATGTTTCTGGCATTTCGGACACACATTAAGATTTTCTTCCAGATCTTTTTTCCAGATGATCTGCCGGCAGCCCTCACACTTCACCCACAAGCCCTCAGTGCGGACCGTCTTCTTCCCCGAATTATCCAGATCCCCGGATTCGCGCTTAAACCAAGCCATAAAAGCAGTTACTAGTACCGAGTACCTAGTACCGAGTTGAACTCGCGTTGCTCGGTACTAGGTACCAGGTACTCAGTACTCGATCCCCCTCTGCGCCATCACGCCCTTCTCGTACGCATGCTTCACTTGCCGCATCTCCGTCACCGTGTCGGCGGCCTCGACAATTGTGGGGTGTGCGTTCCTTCCCGTCAAGATGACATGCACCATCTCTGGTTTCCTTTTCAGGCTCTCGACCACCTTGGCCGGGTCGAGCATGCCGTAACTGATTGCATAATTAATCTCATCGAGCACCACCAGATCCCACTCGCCCGACTGGATCGCCTTCTCGCCCTCAGCCCACGCCTCTTCCACCATCTTCACATCTTCCGGGTCGGGCTTTTCGGCGCCCACCTTCACAAAACCCCGGCCCATCTGCTTCATCACGAACATATCCCCAAACGCCTTAACCGCATCCAGTTCCCCGTAATGCCACGAGCCTTTCAAGAACTGCAGCATAAGCACGCGCATCCCTTGGCCCACGGCGCGCAAAGCCGTACCCATGGCCGCGGTCGTCTTACCTTTACCCGGCCCGGTGTTCACGATGATAAGACCACGGCGTACGTCAGTCATTGGTTGTGAAGGCTTGATTCTACTAGAAAGAACGGTAATCGGTGGTCAGCGATAAGTGGCCAGCGATAAGACGAAGGCCGCGGTATTATGAGCGGCATGGTTTTGCTAGCCACTGACCACTGACCACTGACCACTGACCACTTTTTTCACTCTTTCCACGGAACTTGTGCATCCAAACTTGCGTATCCGGGTGCAAGCAGATCTCTGTCCGCTGACAAGGGAGGTCTCGTCGTGATCAACAAATGTGCCGTGTTGTTGTTCTGCGCGCTCGCCGCGTTACCCGCATTCTGCGGTCAGCATGTTGCCCTGCATCCACGTTCCGGTTTCGACTCCGGCGAGCAGGAAACCATCCGTCAGATCGTCGACATGGAGCGTCAGTCCAAGGACGCCAGCCTGCACCGCGATGCGGAATTTCCCTCGCGCACCCTCGCCGAAGACTACGTCGCCATCACCCCGCTCGGCCAGGTCACCACGAAACAGGAGACCATCACTGCCCGCCGCAGCGGTCAACTCCGCTACGAAGCCATGAATGTTACGGATATGGTCGTGCGAGTCTATGGCGACACCGCCGTAGTCACCGCCCGCGCCGACGTGAAAGGCCAGCAGCTCGGCGAAGATTTCAGCGGCCCCTATCGCTACACGCGCGTCTGGGTTCGCCGCAACGGACACTGGCAAACCGTCAGCTACCAGGCCACAGTCACGCAGTAAACGGAGGATTGCATTGGGGATATTCTAGTAAAAGCACTTGCGAATTCGAGGCGGCGCCTGCTGGATGGCAATTCTTAACAACGGGGGAGTTTGGGAACACTTGGTACATAGCGACGCAGATGAAGGACGTCGCAATGTAGCTGACTCGAGATTCAATCGTCGCTGCGGCGTAAGACAGGGCCCCCTTGGCTGATTACGATTCCCGGGCTCTGATAGATGATCGTATCCTTGAACCGCTTTGCGGGATTCTTTACTCCGAAAGTATGAGTACGGCCTCCGCGTCCTTCCGCGGCCTTGCTGCCTTCGTACTTCCAGTCTTCTTCCCGGAGGAACGGGAGATCTACTCTCCAGATCGCGACCATCTTACCCCTTTTCAGACGCCGGGTTTGGTCGACAGCGTAGCGCCAAACGATGTACCAGCCGGCGTGGTTGTAGTGGGACTGCAGTGGCCAAGGGCGAGTTGACCCTTTGGACTCCAAAGCCTGTTCGGGCGGCGGACCAAGCCTGCCCCGGAGCGAAAGATCCGGGAACCGTTGTTGCGCGACATCTGGGTGCTTGTGCTTCTTGTACGGGCTCAGGGCGTGTAGGGCTTGGACGCCCATGATGCCGACGATACCGCTGAAGACATTCGCTTGCTCGAAGTAGATGTCAATGAGTTCGGATGCACGCTCTTCAACGTGCTCGACAGCTTCGCGAATGTGGCTGATTTTCAGTTCGGGCGGCAGGGCGACTGCGCGGTCGAATCCCTCTGAATCGAAAGTCATTACGCCAAAACGTTCTCACGATTCGCCGAGCAACGCAAGTTTTTGTTGGTTGTTACCTGCGGAAAAAGTGCCCGCGTCGGAATTGACCTTTCGGTTTCCATCCACCGCGGCTAGCTTTGGGATTCCTATAGCGGCCCTCTCGAAGAACACAGGGTCAAGCTCAAGCCCAATGCTTTCGTACCCCACCGATGCTGCGGCGGCTATGGTCGACCCGCCCCCCATGAAAGGGTCAAGCACGATCCCCTTGCCAAGAGGCAACGAGGCTCGAACAATTTGACGCATGAAAGATTGTGGCTTCAAGGAGGGGTGAGGCGATAGGGCACGCTCCTCGCGTCGTGTGGGAGATGAAACGATAACGTCGGAAAACGGAGAGACTGCAGAAATGCGGCGCAGTCCTCCGGTCCTCCACTTGCGCAGATTGTCCTGCACCCTGCCTTCGCATGGCTTTCGAAACAGCCCCCAAGGTTCCCAGGCAGAACGAGGCATGACGGTGACTTCAGCGAATTCCTCGTGCGCATTCTTTGGCCGATCACCGCCCCGAAGCGTCTGGACCAGACGAATTATCTCGCCACGCTTCTCCAGCCCCTTCTCCATCAGCGGCAAATACACGAGGTGTGAAAGTAGTGGGTTGGTGGCGATAAAGACATGGCCGCCCGGGACTAAGATGCGGAACGCCCGTTGAGCGAACTGTGAAAAGAACCTCTGTAGATTTACGCGTTCTTCCTCCGAGAGGATGGTGAATCGTGGCAGAGGGCTGCGGGTGCATCCGTCGAACGAGGGAGGAACGCGCCACACTCCCCCGCGGCCTTTGCGGAGCTTTTCCTTCTCCTCGTGCGAATACTCCTTCAGACCGTACGGCGGATCAGTAA
>JBEKJF010000158.1:0-10383 GCA_050011375.1 Candidatus Sulfotelmatobacter sp. | reverse complement strand
CAATCGCGTAAGGCGAAAATAAGCGCTCGCCGCATGTTGCGCAGACTCCGCCCGCGATGGGGAGCATGCTGTCGAGGCATTCCTGGCAAACGGGAAGACGCGAAATACTGACTAGCGGTGTGCTGCAGATTCGGCAATCCGAGGGAAACAAAACCGCGAAGAGAATTTCGGCAATCGGGTTGGTCCAAACTCGTTCGAACCAACTTCGCTCAATCCGGATCCGATCAGCGTGAATTCCGCCGGACTGGATTACGCTGCTTCTGGAAGCAATAGAAGGGCTCGCCACTCCAGCTTTGGCCTGGCTAGCCCGAATTCTGTCCTCGCTACTGCTGAAGACGGCCTCCGTCTTGCCCGCAAGGTTCTAGCTTGGCGCGGGCGACTCTGCGATTGCCTGCTGGAATAGAGTATAACGACGGCTGAGTCGCGAAGCAACGCCCGCGAACGTTTTGCTAGGCAACGTTGCGGTCAGGTTGCGGTACCGGGGCTGCCATCTTCCGGACTGGTTCAGGAAGACGCTCTTTCACCGGCACGAACAGCAAACGATAATCGCGCCGGAAGCAGACCGAGCAGCGAACCGGCTGCAGCAGAAAAATCGGCAGAAGATAACGTTCAGAAAATGTGCGGGGCCGCGAACGGAAGCCGGTGTCGCTGCCACAATCATCGCATCGATATTCTATGTGCCGCTGAAACCCACGCTGGTCGGGGGAATTTGCCACGTAACACCTCTCTGGGAACTGGACAACGAAGGGGCGCAAACAGATTGGCTCCATTCTACCTCTAAGCCGTGACGCACGCCAATCGGAAGTTCTGCGGCCGTTACTAAGCTGGAACCCGCGCCCCACTTGTAATCCAGCCCGTCCGCATGCTAACGTGCCGCCGTCCTATGTTCTGAATGAGTTACACTTCAAAATTGCTTTCATCCCACGCCTTACGAGGATTCCATCTATGAGCAGTCCAGTCCCTGGACCAGGAACTGTTGTCAAGAAACACGTCCCTTTCGTGCCCGAGAACATGGAGATGAAGGAGTTCACCCTGCGCGCAGTGTTGCTGGGACTTCTTATGACCATTGTTCTGGGCGCGGCCAACGCTTACCTGGGACTGCGCGCTGGTATCACAATCGCGGCAACATACCCGGCCGCAGTGATTGCGATGGCGGCCATGCGGGCGTGGAAGGGATCGCTGCTCGAAGAAAACATTGCACGTACCGCAGGATCGATCGGAGAATCTGTCGCCGCCGGTGCGATTTTTACTATTCCCGCCTTTCTCATCGCAAAGGCGTGGCCGTCGTTTGAGCCCGGAGTCGCATATTGGAAGTCGACGGCGCTCATCATGGTGGGCAGCATTCTAGGAGTCCTCTTCATTTCCCTGGTGCGGCGCGGCATGGTCGAAGACCCGGAGCTGCCCTTTCCTGAATCGCTGGCCGCATCGGAGATTCACAAGGCTGGGCAACGTGGAGCGCAGGCCGCTAAGTATCTTTTCTGGAATATTGGCGTTGGCGGCTTCGTTTATCTCTTGGGGCGTTTTGGACTTTTCGCCGCAGACAAAGACTTTCACTTTGGAGTTGGCGCGCTTGGCCGCAGTCAGGTGCGGCTCGGTGGGGTGGGAACCACGAATGTGCTAGCGACCGGAGCTGCCAGCATGGCTTCGGCCCCCAGCGTGAGCCCAGCCTACTTGGGCGTGGGATACATCATCGGGCTTCGACTGGCCGCGCTTCAGTTTTCAGGCGGCGTGTTGGCCTGGGGCCTGATGGTTCCGCTACTCATGTATTTTCTGGGTCCGCAACTCAAGCAATACGTTCCCGCGGATACGCCGGATGACTGGGCTTCGATGGCCATGGCAGTGTGGCGGTTTGTTGTGCGACCAATCGCCGTCGGCGGCATGTTGGTGGGCGCGGCGTACACGCTTTACAAAATGCGCACGAGCCTTACTGCGGGATTAGGAAAAGCATTTTCTGACCTTCGCCAAACCGCCGAACAACAGGCGAAGCTTTCCCGCACCGAACGCTACATGAGTTCGAAGATTGTGTTCGGGTTGATCGCGGTTATGTTTGTGCTCATGTGCTTCCTGTACATACACATTTCCGGGCTGGTTTGGCCTGCGGTATTGGCGGCGCTGGTGATGCTGGTGGTGGGATTTATCTTCGCGACGGTTTCGGGCAACCTGGTCGGATTCATCGGCTCGTCCAACAATCCAATCTCCGGTCTTACGCTCTCAACTCTGATTATCGCTGCGCTGCTGATGGTAGCTTTGGGCGTTCACGGCATAAAAGGCGTGGCTACCGTCTTAGGAGTGGCTGCAGTAGTTTGCGTTTCAGCGGCGGTTGCGGGCGAACTGTTGCAGGATTTCAAGGTCGGCTACATTCTCGGCGGCACTCCCAGCAAAATTCAGAGTGCTGAATTGATTGCCGTGGTTGTGGCGAGTTTGGTCATGTATTGGCCGCTCTACCTGCTGCACACTGCATTCGGTTTCGGCAGCCGTGATCTCTCCGCGCCGCAGGCCGGGCTGATGGCCACTCTGGCAATCGGCATTGTGGGCGGCGACATGCCGTGGCCTCTGGTGGTGGTCGGCGTCTGCTTCGGGATCGCGCTGATCATGATGCAGGTGAAGAGTCCGATGCTGGTTGCCGTGGGAATGTATCTTCCATTTGAAACCACATTCGCAATTTTCCTGGGAGGAGTCTTCCGGGCGATCGGCGATTGGATCGCGAAACGTCGCGGCCTGAACGCAGCGCAAACGGCGCGAGCAGAAAATGCCGGAGTGCTTACCGCTTCCGGCTTGATCGCCGGAGAAGCGATATGCGGACTGCTATGGGCGGCAGTTATCGCGTTGTCATTCGCTCAGCAACCCTGGTTGCACCTGCTCTCGGCGTGGGCTGCGAAAATCAAGACGGCGCAGATCTTTGACCACCCTCTTTACCTTAGTGGAATTGTGGTGATGGTTCTGCTCGCTTGCCTCATGATCTTCCTGCCGCTATCGAGCGCGGGCGATCCGAACGAGCCAGCACCGCCTGTCGCGATGATGTAGCTTGTTCACCACGAAGGACGCGAAGTGGCACGAAGGAAGTCCGAATTTTCTTCGTGAAACTTCGTGTCCTTCGTGGTTTAGTGTGTCTATGCCGATCTCCGTAAATGTGGCCGCGGTGCGCGAACGGATTGCCTCGGCCGCGCGCCGCGCTGCCCGCAAGCCTGACGAAATTGCTCTGATGGCCGTCACCAAAACCCAGCCGCCGGAGCGCATCCGCGAAGCTTACGAAGCGGGACTCAGAATATTCGGAGAAAGCCGAGTGCAGGAATTCGCCGGCAAAGTCGATACCCTGCGGGATTTGAAAGCCGCGGAATGGCACATGATTGGCCACCTGCAAACCAACAAGGCCGCAAAGACTGCTGAACTATTTCGAGCTGTGGATTCAGTCGATTCATTGAAGCTGGCTGAAAAACTGGATGCCGCGGCCCGTGCGCTCGGCAAGAAACTCGACGTGCTAATCGAAATCAACGTCGGCGGAGAAGCCGCAAAAAGCGGTGTGGCGCCGGACTCACTAGCACTCGAAGAATTGCTGACAGCAGCGTCTCGCTTGGAAGCCTTAGCCTTCCGCGGACTGATGACCGTGCCGCCTTTCACCGACAATCCCGAAGGTGCGCGCCCTTATTTCCGCAAGCTGCGCCAATTGCGCGATGTGATCTCCGCCAGAAAGCTGCCCGGCATCGCCATGGATGAACTCTCCATGGGCATGTCGCACGATTTCGAAGTGGCCATCGAAGAAGGCTCGACCTGCGTGCGCGTGGGCACGGCAATCTTCGGAGAGCGCGGAAGGCCTTAGCTCCGATAAGCAAAGGAACGTGGGAGAGCCTTTGATTTACTCCGTGAACCTCTGTGTCCTCTGTGTTAGTGCTTTTTTATGGTAACCATTCAGGAAACGTCCACGGGCGTTACATTCGCGGTAAGAGTCCATCCTCGCGCCAAGAAGAACGCCATCACCGGCGAACTCGGCGACGCGCTCAAGCTTTCTCTTACATCTCCTCCTGTGGAAGGCCGCGCCAATGAAGCCTGCATCGAATTCTTCGCAAAACTTTTGAAGCTGCCTCGATCTTCCGTTACCATTACCTCCGGCCAGACCAGCCGCCAAAAAATGATTCGTATCTCAGGACTCTCGGCCGAAGATGTACGCAAACGGATTGCCAGCGCCGCCACAGGGAGCCACTCTTGAGCTTTTCCGAACGCCTGCAGGAAATTCGCACCGGCTTCGAGCGTCCCTTCTGGGTCGCGAATATCAGCGAGATTTTCGAGCGCCTTTCTTACTACGGAGCTTTCGCTTCTCTTGCGCTCTACTTGCAAGAGCGTCTGAATTTTTCCGCAGAGCAAACTGGAACCCTGACTGGCATCTTCGGCGGCATGGTATGGTTTCTCGCCATCTTCGGCGGAGCCGCCGCCGACCGCCTGGGCTTTCGCCGCGCTCTTTCCATGGCGTATCTCATTCTCGCGGCCGCGTATTTCCTCATCGGTTCTATCGGCGCCTCATGGCTCGCACCGGTGCGTAATGCCGTGCCGCTAAGCCTGTTTGTCGGGTTCATCCTCATTCTCCCGGCACTCGGCATCGCGCTGGTAAAGCCTTGCGTGGTCGGCACCACAGCTCGCGCTTCCAAAGAGAACGTCCGCTCCATCGGCTATTCCATCTACTACACCATGGTCAACATCGGCGGCGCGGCCGGGCCGTTGTTCGCGTCCTGGGCTCATCGTCACCTGGGCGTCGAGAGTGTTTACCGCGTTTCCGCGCTCTTCGTCTTCGCGATGTTCTTTGTGGTTTTGATTTTCTTTCGCGAGCCGCGCAAGCCCGGCGACGCCCCGCCGCCATCCATCGCCATCGTCGCACGGAATTTCTGTGTCGTAGTCGGCAACTATCGGCTGGTTCTGCCCGTCCTGATGATCGCCCTGCTACTTCGCATCGCGCTGTGGATTCATCCCACCTTCAACGTGCCGTGGTGGATCTGGGTCGGATTACTTGTGCTCGTCCTCGCCGGGATCAGCCGCTTCATGTGGTTCCTCGTGCTCTTCACCGGCTTCTGGATCGTCTTCTGGCAGCAGTACATCAGCTTGCCCGGCTACATTCACGGCTTCATTAATCCTCACGCCGATGTCGAGATCATCCTGGTTACGGATGGTCTGGCGGTGATCTGCCTCACGCTCGCGATAAATTTCCTGACGCGGAAAATTCCTGCGTTCCAGGCCGTAATCCTGGGCACGCTGATCACTTCCGTCTCATGGATCATCCTCATCTTTCGGCCAACAATCTGGGGAGCGATCCTCTCCTTATTTGTTCTCGCCCTCGGCGAGATCATTCAGCAACCGCGCTACTACGAATACATCGCTCTGCTCGCGCCACCGGGACAGCAAGGTACCTACATGGGCTTTGCGTTCATGCCGATCGGCATTGGCTCGCTAATTGGGGGATGGTTCGGCGGGACACTCATGCATCACTTCGGAGAGGTCACGCACCAACCCGAGCGAATCTGGTGGAGCGTGACCGCGGTAGGCGTGGTGACAACGGCTTTGCTGTGGGTGTACGACCGATATTTCAGAGTGGTCTCAGTTGCCGCGAAATGAAACGTAACGCCAGCGTTCTTAGTGTCACAGCTCTACGTTCATCAGCGACACCCAGCCCGGCAGAAGTCGCCGCACAAATTCGACGCGCGCTCAAAGATGGCGGCTCCGCCGAGCATGCAGCAGGCGTGCAATGGTTCTTCAAAGATAAAATCAAATCGCACGGATGGTATACGGCGGATCTGCGCCGGGCCGCCGTCCGCCTTCGTCGGGAACTAAAGAAAGAACGCGGGCTCGACTTCCTGGTCAAGGTCGCCGACCATCTTTTTTCCGGCCCGGTGCTGGAAGAAAAAGTTGCCGCTGTCTTTCTCCTGGAAAAACTAGACGCCGAATTCGGCGATCGCGAGTTCAAGCTGTTCGATTTCTGGCTCGACCGCATCAGCAGCTGGGCCGATCACGATGGACTGGTGCACTGCCTGATAGCGCCGATGGTTGCATCGAAACCTTCACGCACGGAAGCCGTCTTCCGCTGGGCGAAGTCGCCCAACCGCTGGCGCCGCCGCGCCGCCTGCGTGGCGCTGATTCGAGGAGCGCGAGCAAAGATGTTCTTCCCGGAAATTATGAAGCTGTCGGACTCTCTACTCGCTGATGACGACGACATGGTGCAGAAAGGGTTAGGCTGGCTGCTGCGCGAGACGGCGAAGTTCGATGCAAAACGCACAGTTCCATATTTGATGAAGATTCGCGGACGCGCTCCACGCCTGGTGCTGCGCACAGCGTGCGAGACTCTGCGTCCCGCGGTCAAGAAAAAGATTCTAGCCCCTGATCGAGGTCAGAAATAACTCAGCCAGTTATCGCTGCGCCGCTGCTTCAATCCCGCAAACCAGCGGCAAAGCGGATAAAGAGTAAGCACGACCAAAATCCAGATCAGATAAATAATCGGCAAAGAATATCCCCAACCAGGCGGCTTAGTCATTGGAAATTCGCCGAGCCCCGGAGACGCGAACATCCAGTGCACCTGACCGTACCGCGCATAACACACCGCGACAGCGAGCAAGTGGATGAGGGGAATGTGCAGCAGATAATAAAACATCGGCACCTTGCCGATGGTAAGCGCCGGCCGCAGCCATCGCGGGGTTTCAGCGTCGACCGCCCAAAGGAAAACCAGCGCCGGTCCCAGCGTCATCAGTAGATACAAAAGCGATGGCGGATACTTCGTGGTATTCAAAAATGAAAGTACGGTAAAAGCCGCGGACCTTTGGCCGCTCCAGGGAAGCGGATCACCGTAAACATTGATGCCGCGCAAAACGACGAATGCCGCCGATAAGCCTAAGCCCAGCGGCAGCAGGAGTGCTTTCCGCCGTTCCGATGGCCAGCGGTAGATCTGTCCCAATCCATAGCCCGCCGCGGTAACTCCGACCCACGGAATAAGTGCATACGTAACAAAAATAATGCGCCCGGGATGATTCAAAATGATGTTGGGCGAGTGCAGAATCGACCAAAGAGGATTCGAAGATTCCACGGAGTCCAACAGATTATGGGTCGCGATCATCACCACGCCGAACGCCGTCACGGCCCAAGCCGGCAGGTAGACTAAGACCGAGAGTGTAATCATCGCCCAGCCCAGAGCCCACAAAACGATAAGCATCGTAAGGTGGTAATCGAAGTTAAACTGCCAACCGAGGCAGCGGTTTACCGTGAGTTCCAGAAAGATCAGCCACAGGCCGCGTGTAAATAGAAACCGCGATAACTCGCGTTTGCCCTTCTTGGCCAGCGAAAGATAGGCGCCCGTACCGGTCAGAAGAAAGAAAACCGGCGCGCAGAAGTGCGTGATCCAGCGCGTAAAGAACAACGGAATCGTTGTGTTGGCAGGGTCCGTGGGATTAAAACCCGAATTGCCGAAAAAATCCCGCACGTGATCGAGCGCCATGATAATCATGATCACGCCGCGAACTACATCAATCGATTCGATGCGAACGCGTTTCGTGACCACAGACGCGACGGCAGGCTCGGCTATGGCAGCCATATGGCCTGACAGTGTAACAAGGAGTCATCCTCAAATAAATCGCATTCTGGAATGCGATTTCCTGCGGCCTGATTCGCCCAAATCGTTGCCATTGTTTACAATAGAGGTTTGCCCATGGACCTGGCTGCCATCCAATCTGCGCTGCGCGAACGCAACATCGACGCGTGGCTGTTTTACGATCACCATCATCGCGATCCCATTGCTTACCGCGTGCTCGGCTTGCCTGCCGGTCTGATGGTTACGCGGCGCTGGTTTTACCTAATACCGGCGCAGGGCGAACCGGTAAAGTTGGTCCACAAAATCGAAGCCGGCCATCTTGATTCGCTGCCCGGCAGCAAACGCCAGTACTCCGGTTGGCAGGAATTATTCGACAGCTTGAAGTCGATTCTCGCGCCTTATCGCGACATAGCGATGCAGTACTCGCCCAACAACATCGTCTTCACAATTTCCCTGGTCGATGCCGGCACGGTCGAACTTCTGCGCGGCCTCGGCAAGAACGTTGTCAGTTCCGCGGACCTGGTTGCGCAGTTTGAAGCTACGTGGAGCGAAGATCAGATCAAGACGCACTTCGCCGCTCGCGACGCGATTGATGCGATCACGGCAGCGGCCTTTCAGGAAATCGGGCAGCGCACCCGCAACGGCGGAACTACCGAACACGAAATCCAAAACTGGTTTATGGAAGCGTTTCGCCGCGAGAACCTGCTCACCGACGATCCGCCGATCGTGGCCGTCAACTCCAACGCCGGAAATCCGCACTATGAGCCGCGTGCCGATCATCCGGTTCCGATTCGCGAGGGCGACCTTGTACTGCTCGACGTGTGGGGTAAAAAAAATATTCCGGGCGCTGTGTATTACGACATCACCTGGATGGGATTCGTCGGCAACGCGCCATCGGGCCGCATGCGCGAGGTGTTCGAGATTGTGCGCGACGCGCGCGATGCCGGAGTGAAAACCGTGACCGAAGCCATCAACTCCGGACGCCGCATCGCCGGATGGGAAGTGGATCGCGCCACTCGCAACCACATCAAGGAAAAAGGTTACGGCGATTATTTTATTCACCGCACCGGACACTCCATCGGCACCGACGTGCACTCCAACGGCGCCAACATGGACGATCTGGAAATTCACGACGAGCGCCAGATTCTTCCCAACTCCTGCTTCTCGATCGAGCCCGGCATTTATCTGCCGGAATTCGGCGTGCGCAGCGAGGTCAACATGCTGATCCGGCCCAATTCGGCGGAAGTCACTGGCAATATTCAACGCGAGATCGTGACCATCTGATGGCAAATCAAACTGCAAAGACAACGACCAAGGCAGCCGTACCGGCGCAGCCCGCGAGCATGATGGCGGTGATTGCGCCCGCCGTGGGCTGGCTGATTCCCGGCGCGGGCCACATGATTCAGAGGCGCTGGATTCGCGGCGGCCTGCTACTAGTCTCGATCGGCGCTCTGTTCGTGCTCGGCCTTATGATGCAGGGGCACATCTACAAGGCGAACGGCGGCGACATTCTCGACATGCTCGGATTCATCGGCGACCTGGGCGCAGGCGGCCTGTACATTGTGACCCTTGCCATGAACTGGGGACAGGGCGCGGTCGCTTTCGCCACCGCCGATTATGGAACCAAGTTCATGATCGTCGCTGGACTGCTGAACTTCATCGCGGTGGCCGACGCCTACCACATCGCCATCGGGAAAAAACAATGAAGAAGCTGTCAGCCATCAGCCGTCAGCTGTCAGCTAAAACTTCAATTCCGGTTGGGGCATCATGACGATTCAACTTTCTCACTTCAGCGCGGCTTTTGTGTTCGCGCTCTTCGCTTCGATAGTCTTCGGCATTACTCACCGTGAAACCACGCGCGATATGATCCGCTATGGCCTGTATTGTTTTGCCATGTTTCTGGGAGGCGTTTTCGTGGCCGGCTGGGCCATGTGGCTGGTGCGAAGATAGCTTTTAGCTCTCAGCCTTTAGCTCTTAGCTTCTTTTCTTTGTAGTGAATCCGCGTCCGGCTTTTCTCGTGTTACTGTCTTCCTGTGCCGATGCTGAAACTCTTGTGCCTAACGAGCTAGGGGCTAGGAGCTAACAGCTAAGAGCTTCTATCCTTCCCACACAAACGCATCAAACACCCGCTTCGAATCAAAATTCAGCCGCCGGTACAGAGCAACAGCTCCGGCGTTGGCCTCAGTTACGGTCAGCGATAACATCGAGAAGCCACGCTTGCGAAGATTTGTAGAAGTTGCCGCCAGCAACGATTCGCCAATGCCGCGCGAGCGATATTCAGGAAGCACGCAAACCTGCGTTACATGACCAACGTCCGCGCGCACGCGCGAGCACAGAATCATGCCAATCAGATTCTTTCCCTTGCGATCTACAGCGGCATAAGATGACTCCGCATCGAACACTCCGCATCCCGGGAAACGCACAATGTTATTCAGAAAGCGCAGCGATCCGCTCAGCGTGTGGTACTGGTCATTGATCTGGGCGTCGACGTGGCTGCGATAAGCGGCCGTGATCACAGCAGCCGCGGGTTGATAGTCCGCTTCGGTCCAAGGACGAACTTCGACATCTGCATGCGTCGCTCTTGCTGGGGGAACAATCCTGGACAGATCCAGCAGCATAAACAGCCGCGGGTGACGCTGGAAGCCCTGATCGAGAAACGGCCGCGCAACGCTTCCCGCTTCGTGCGCCAGTAACTGCGCCTCGACGCGATGGATTCCGGGAGACTGCTGCAGCGTTTCGATCACATGCGTTAGCAGCTTGACTTCGACCTCGCCCGCGTTCGAAACTCGTCCGCCGTTCGCAACGTAAAGATCGCCGACTACTCC
>JBEKJF010000157.1:0-10435 GCA_050011375.1 Candidatus Sulfotelmatobacter sp. | reverse complement strand
CAACGCCGCAGTTTCCGGAAACAACGACGCGGTATGCCCGTCCGGTCCCATGCCCAACAAAATCAGATCAAAACGCGGAAACTCTCCAGGCGCCACCGCAAAGAACTTCCGCAGGGTTTGTTCGTAGGCCTCCGCCGCGGCAGCGGCATCAGGATTCTCCGCGGGGACGCGAAAGACATTCGCGGCCGGAACCGGAACCTTTGAAAGAAGGGATTCTTGCGCCATGCGGTAGTTGCTCTCCGGATCATCCGGAGGAACATGGCGTTCGTCGCCCCAAAAAAAGAACATCTTATCCCACGGCAGGCTCGCGCTGGCGTTGGCCGCGATCAATGTGTACAGGCTCCGCGGAGTCGAGCCACCGGAGAGCGCAATCGTGAAGCGGCCATGCTGCTCGATCGCACTGCCGGCCGCACGTAGAACCTCCTCGGCGGCCGCGTGAAAAAGATCCTGCGGAGTGGTCAATCTCCGCACCTCGACGTGAGCGCTCACAACACTCCTACTCGTGCGTCGCTGGATTTTACCGCCGCACACCGCGCCGCTCCCAGCAAACCCGCCTTGTCGTTGGTGATTACTCGCACCGTGATGCTTTCCAGCAGCGGGCGCAATCTCCCTTTATTGAGGAAAGCGCGCATAAAGAGCGGCCCGGTGAGCTTGGCAAGAATCTTCGGCGAGATTCCTCCTCCCAGAAAAATTCCACCGGTAGCCATGCTCTTGAGCGCCAAATTCCCGGCTTCCGCGCCATAAACCGAAATCCAGAGATCGAGCGCTTTCTCTGCCAGCGGATTTGTGCCGTTCAGAGCGGCGCGGGAAATCTCCGCCGCTGGATCTCCTTGAGCGAGTTGCGCGGCAAATCCATCAGGCTCTTCAGCGCCGCCCTTGTCGCGCAGAAACTCATACACGTTCACCAAGCCGGGACCAGACAGCACGCGTTCGTAGCTGACATGTTCGAAGCGGCTCGCCAAGTAACGCAGCAGTTCAATCTGCAACTCGCCTTGCGGAGCAAAATCTGCGTGTCCGCCCTCGCATGCGAAAACTTCATGCTGGCTGCCGTTCCAGAATAATCCTGCTTCACCCAAGCCGGTTCCCGGCGCAATCACGGCCTGATTGCCAACCGACGGCTCGACTCGATTCAGCGAAACCAGATCCTGCGCGCCCAGCGCCCCAATGCCCCATGCATTCGCTTCGAGATCGTTGATCAACAACGTGGCAGGCAGTTGAATCTGTTTGGCGAGGCGCGCCTGTTCGATGATCCAGGGAAGGTTCGAAGTTTCGACGCGGCCATTGTGCACTGGCCCGGCGATTCCGAAGCAGGCAACCTCGGGCCGAGCCGCGGAATCTGTAAGGAACTTCGAGACAATCGCTCCTAAATCGCTATATTCGCGGCTGGGATACACGTGCTCCGAAACCACTCGGAGGTGGCCATTCTCATGCTCAAAGTAGGCCAGTCGAGCGTTGGTGCCCCCAATGTCGCCAGCCAGAATCATTTCTCGAAATTCCTCCAGCGCCGGCCGTCGCGCTCTAGCAGTTCGTCAGCCTCTTTCGGCCCCCACGTACCCGAAGCGTAGTTCGGAAAATTCCGCGGCGGCAGCGCCTTCCACAAATCAAGCACCGGATTCACCACGCTCCACCCCGCCTCCACCATGTCTGCCCGCTGAAACAGGGTCTGGTCGCCGATCATGCAATCGTGCAGCAGCCGCTCGTAGCCAGTGCTGGGCTGCTTTCCAAAGTATTGCTGATACTCGAAGTTCATGTCCACGGTTCCCAGGCGCATCACCTGGCCCGGAACTTTTGCGGCGAATTGCAGCGAGATGCCTTCTTCCGGCTGGATGTGCAGCACCAACTGGTTCGGCATCATATGTTCCACTGAAGTATCGCGGAACAGCACAAACGGCGCACGGCGGAACTGGATCACAATGTGCGTGTTGCGCGCCGGCAAACGCTTTCCCGTACGAAGATAGAAGGGAACATCGGCCCAGCGCCAGTTGTCGATGAGCAGCTTCATGGCGACATAGGTTTCGGTGCGCGAATCCGGCGCGACGTCGGGCTCGGAGCGGTACGCCGGAACCCGCTTCCCGTCGATCACACCCTCCCCGTATTGCCCGCGCACCGCGCGGTTCAGCACTTCCTCGTCGTTAATAGGCTGGATGGCATGCAAAATCTTCGCCTGCTCATCACGCACGGCGTTCGCGTCAAACGAAATAGGAGGCTCCATCGCCGTCAGGCTGATCAGTTGCATGATGTGGTTGGGCACCATGTCGCGCATCGAGCCGGCGTGGTCGAAATAGCTGCCGCGACCTTCCACACCCACGGTTTCAGCAACTGAAATCTGTACGTGATCGATGTAACGGCGGTTCCAGATGGGCTCAAAGATTCCGTTGGCGAAGCGAAACGCCATGATGTTCTGCACGGTCTCCTTGCCCAGGTAATGATCGATGCGATAGATCTGCTTTTCATCGGCCAGCTTCAGCAGTTGCTGGTTGAGAGCCTTGGCCGATTCCAGATCGTGACCGAAAGGTTTTTCGATGATCACGCGGCGCCAATGGTCGTTGCTTTGCTCCAGCAATCCGTTGGCAGAGAGTTTTTCCACGATGGGACCGAAAAAGCTTGGTGCCGTCGCCATGTAGAAGAAGAAGTTTTCATGCGTGGAGTGCTCGCGGTCAATCTCTGCCAGGCGATCCTTGATCTTCGGGTAAAGCTGGTCGTCATTGAAATTGCCAGCAAAATAATAAAAGCGGCGCGAGAAGTTGTTCCAGGTCTCGTTGTTTACGCAGTCGCCGCAATATTGCTTAACGTCTTCGAGGATCTGTTTGCGAAACTCCTCGTCCGTCATTTGCGCCCGGGCCACGCCCAGCACAGCAAACTCTTTCGGGAGCAAATCCGCACGTGACAAGTTGTATAGCGCGGGAATCAGCAGTCGCGCCGTCAGGTCCCCGGCAGCGCCGAAGATCACCATCACACACGGATCGCCCTGTTTGCCGGTGCGAGGCGGGACTGCCGTGGGCTCTACTGCCAGTTGAGACATGATCGGGTCCTCGAGGTTTTTCCGCTGAATGTCTTACGCGCTCTTCTTGGTTGCGCTGGGCTTGGCCGCGCCGGCCTCAACATGTCCGCCGAACTTCTGCCGCATGGCGGAAAGCATTTTCTCCGCAAAAGTGTGTTGCTGCCGCGACCGGAAGCGCACGTACAACGCCGCGGTCAGCACATCCGCTGGCACCGCTTCCTCCAAAGCAGCCTGAATCGTCCAGCGTCCTTCGCCGGAATCGGCCACATATCCCTCATATTCCGAGAGCGTCGGATTCTCCGTCAAAGCTATGGCTGTAAGATCGAGCAACCACGAACTCACCACGCTGCCCCGGCGCCAAACCTCGGCAATATCCGGCAGGTTCAGATCGTAACGGATATCCTCCGGCAAATCCTTGCTCGTCGCATTCTTGAAGATGTCGAACCCCTCGGCATAAGCCTGCATGAGTCCGTACTCGATTCCGTTATGCACCATCTTCACAAAATGTCCGGAGCCCGAAGGTCCGCAGTGAATGTAGCCTTCTTCGGCAGTGCCGCCAAGTTTTTCTCGACCCGGAGTGCGGGGAATATCGCCCACTCCCGGCGCCAGAGTCTTGAAGATCGGGTCGAGCCGCTGCACCGCTTCGTTCGGCCCGCCAATCATCATGCAATATCCGCGATCCAGCCCCCAGACGCCGCCGCTGGTTCCCACATCCATGTAATGAATACCCTTGTCTTTAAACTGACCCGCGCGGCGCACGTCGTCTTTGAAATAAGAATTGCCGCCGTCAATGATCGCGTCCCCGGCTTGCATGTGCTGCGCCAGTTTCTGCACCGTCTGCTCTGTGGCATCGCCCGACGGGACCATAACCCAAACTGCACGCGGCGCCTTCAGCTTGCCGACTAAATCTTCCAGCGATGACGAACCACCAGCTCCTTCGCCCGCGAGTTGCTTCACCGTATCGGCACTCAGATCGGAGACGACAAGTTGATGTCCGCCGCGCATCAGTCGGCGCGTCATGTTCGCTCCCATACGGCCCAGCCCAACCATTCCCAATTGCATTCAATTCTCCTCGAACTACTCCAGCGCCTTTTGCACCGCGGCCGCGAGCGTCACCAATCCAGCATCCACATCATGCAGATGCACGCGAAGCGCACGCCGCCCGCGCTCCACCAGCACTTGAAAATCTCCCCGCGCCTGTGCCGCCTTCACTACGCCGAACGTGTACTTCTGCCCCGGCACCGGCAGTTCCACAGTATCGTCGCAAGTGATCTGCAGGAACACTCCCGAATTCGGCCCACCCTTGTACGCCTGTCCCGTTGAATGCAGAAAACGAGGTCCAAAGCCAAGGCAAGTCGCCACATGTTTCTTGTCTCGAACCGCGTGCCGAATCGCCTGCAGTTTTTTCTCGTGTTCCTCATTCATCTGGATAAATCCCAGCACGGCAAAGTAATCGCCGGCGCTAATGCGATCCAGATGAGCCTTCAAATATCCGGCCAGAGACTTGTCTCCGCCCGCGGCCTTCGCCAGCTCCGCAGCATTCTTCTCATCAGTGAACAGGTTGATGCCGCCGTCTTCCACAATCGGTTGCTCTGCGGGCAGGGAACCAGTCTTCTCGTACGCGGACGTCAGATTCCGAGTAGCAATCTTGCTGGCCTCAACGTCCGGTTGATTAAAAGCATTGATGCCGATGATGGAACCAGCAACGGCAGTGGCAATCTCCCAGCAGAAAAATTCCGCGCCAAGATCATAAATGTCGGACATCGCGATTCGCAGCACAGCATGCCCAGCCTCTTCGAGCGCGGCTACTTTCGTATCGATTCGCACATCCGTCGCATGTTGTGTGTGGATGTAAGCAAACACGCGATCGTCACCGTAAACCTCTGGCGCGGCCAATTCTTCGCGGTCCACCGGGATGATGCCCTTTCCAACCTTTCCCGTGGACTCGGCCAGCAACTGCTCAAGCCACGCGCCGAGATCGGAGATATCCGGCGAAGTAATGATCGTGACTTTATCGCGTCCGCTCCGAGTTGCTGTCCCAAGAATAATTCCCAGCACCGCTCCAGGATTTGCCTCAACCGGCGCGGAAGGCCCGCACGCGCGTACCATCTCCTGCGCGCGATCGAGAAATTTCTTGGTATCCACGCCGATCGCTGCCGCGGGAACCATGCCGAAATGTGAAAGCGCGGAATAGCGCCCGCCGATCGACGGCTTCCCAAAGAAGATATGCCGGAAGCGATCGCCCTCCGCAACCTGCTGCATCTTCGACCCGGGATCGGTGATGGCTAAAAAATGGCTGCCAGCCTTATCGGCGCCCACAACCTGCTTCGTGCGCTCAAAAAAATACTGCTTGAAGATGTTGGGTTCGAGCGTGCTGCCCGACTTGCTGGAAACAATGAAGAGCGTTCGCCCAATATCGATCTTGTTCTCAAACGCCTTCACCTGCGCCGGGTCGGTGGAATCGAGCACGTGCAGATCCGGGTAACCGGCAATCTTCCCGTATGTCATCCGCAGAACTTCCGGACACAAGCTTGAACCGCCCATGCCCAGCAGTAGAATGTCTTTGAATCCCGCGCTCCAGACTTCCTTGGCAAAATTCCGCAACTCCACTGGATTCGCGATCTGTTCCTCGACAACATCGAGCCAGCCCAGCCATTTGGCCTCGTCGTCGCCGGTCCACAGCGATGCATCGTGCTGCCAAAGGCGCTGCATCTTGTTGCCCGATTGCCAATCGCCAATGGCCGTCTTCACTGCCGTGGCGAGACTCTCGGGCAGCGAAGTTTTCAGGCGGCTCAAGCAGATTTTCCTTTCTGCGCCGTGTTTTTCTCCACCGCAGCCAGCAGCTTATGGAACGCATCCGCGAACAACTTCACTCCATCATCGGTGAGCTTCGTGGTCACTTCTTTGATCGAGATCCCGGTCCTAGCCAGATTGTCCATCACGTTTTGTGCGCCTGCCACATCCTCGGTAAGACTGTTCCGCAGCTTTCCATGATCGCGAAACGCATCAATCGTCGCGGGAGGCATGGTATCCACCGTGTCCAGCCCAATTAATTCCTCAACGTACATAACGTCGCGATAAGCGGGATTCTTCGTGCTCGTGCTGGCCCACAGAACGCGCTGAGTCTGCGCTCCCTGTGCCGCCAGAGCCTGCCATCGCGGTCCGCTGAAAATGCGCTGATATTTCAGATAGGTGAGCTTGCCATTGGCGATGGCAACCTTGCCCAGCAAACTCTTTAACAGTGCCTGCTGTTGCGCATCGGTCGTCGTCTTCAGCTTTTCCTCGATCATCGAATCCACCAGCGAGTCGATGCGGCTGATGAAGAAGCTGGCCACGCCTCCGATTTTCTTCAGATTGCCGCCGCGCTTCGCCAAATCTTCCAGCCCCGCGATGTGAGCCTCCGCAACTTTCTCGTAGACTTCCTGCGCGAACAACAACGTCACATTGACATTGATGCCTTCGCCAATCGCCTGCCGAATCGCGGGAAGTCCCTCTGCCGTCCCAGGAATCTTGATCATGACGTTCTCGCGATTCACGGCCTTCCATAGCCGCCGCGCCTCGTCGATCGTCTCCTGCGTCTTCAGCGCCAGCAGCGGAGAAACTTCCAGGCTCACATACCCATCGCGGAACTTCGAACTGTCGTACACCGGCCGCAGCACATCCGCGGCGTCCTGGATGTCGCGAATCGCAATCTGCTCATAGCGCCCCGTCGTATCCAGATCATGGCGCGAAGCCAGCGTCTTCAACATGTCGTCGTAGAGAGAGCTGTCGGCAATTGCCTTCTCGAAGATGGCCGGATTCGAAGTCATCCCGCGAAGCCCATCCTCGTCAATCATCTTCTTCAGGCTGCCGCTCGTGATCAGATCGCGCCGGATGTAATCCAGCCACATCGACTGCCCATAGCTGAGCAATGCCTTCAGTGGATTTGTAGCTTTGGCCGTTTCCAGAACTCCAGTGGGCTGCATAAATAATTTCTCCTTAAATCATGTTTGGGCACAGCCGAGATCTTGTGGAGACAGCCGCCCTCGCCTGCCCTGAGCGAGGCCGAAGGGGCCGTCCGGTCGAGCGAAGCCCGACAACTCGCCGTTTATTTCTCTGCCATTGCCTTGTGCGCTTCCTCAACCACCACATCCACAGTGAACCCGAAAAATTTCAACAAATCTTTCAGCGGAGCCGAAGCCCCAAACCGGTGCATCCCAACTTTTCTTCCCTTCAAACCAACGTAGCGCTCCCAGCCAAAAGTGGCCGCCATCTCCACTGAAACCCGCGCAGTCACTGAAGAGGGAAGCACGCTCTCTTTGTAAGCCGCGTCTTGCTCCTCAAAAATATCCCACGACGGCATGCTCACCACGCGCGCCGCAATGCCTTCCGCCTTCAGCTTTTCGTAAGCCTCCACGCACAACGAAACTTCGCTGCCCGTGCCTATCAAAATCACATCCGGTTTGCCGCCTGGAGCGTCGGCCAAGATGTAAGCTCCCTTCGCCGTGCCGGAAGCCGCGCCAAATTTCGTACGATCAAAAGTTGGAATGTTTTGTCGCGTCAGCACCAGCGCCACGGGCTGATGCTGCAACTGCGCAATGATTTTCCACGCCTCCACCACTTCATTCGCATCCCCCGGACGCAGCACGACCAGATTCGGCATCGCGCGCAGCGAAGCCAGTTGCTCAATCGGCTGATGCGTCGGCCCATCTTCTCCCACGCCGATCGAATCATGCGTGAAAATAAAGATCGACGGAATCTCCATCATCGCCGAGAGCCGGATGCTTGCCCGCATGTAGTCGCTGAAATTAAAGAAAGTCGCGCCGAACGCGCGGATTCCGGAAACCACAAGCCCGTTCACACTAGCGCCCATCACGTGTTCGCGTATGCCGAAGTGCAGATTGCGCCCCGCATAGGTGCCGGGCTGAAAATCACCTGCGCCTGTCAGGTTCGTCTTGTTCGAAGTAGCGAGGTCCGCCGAACCGCCCATCAGCCACGGAATATTCTGCGCCAGCACATTTAGCACTTTTCCAGAACTCTCGCGCGTCGCGATTCCCTTCGCGTCCGCCGGAAACGTAGGCAGATTTTTGTCCCAACCGTCAGGGAGTTCACGCCGTTCCATGCGATGCAACTCGTCGGCTAACTCCGGATATTTTTCCGAATATCCCGCGAACATCTTCTCCCACTGCGCGCGCTCCTCGCGCCCGCGCTTCCCGATTCCATCGCGAAAATGTTCCCGCACGCCCTCCGGCACCAGAAACTTGGCATCCTCCGGCCAGCCGTAAAACTTCTTCGTCAAGCGTACTTCTTCTTCGCCCAGCGGTTCTCCGTGCGCTGCATTCGAGTCGTGCTTGTGCGGCGATCCGTACCCAATGTGGCTGTCCACAATAATCAAGGTAGGACGATCCGTCGTCTTATGAAAGGTTTCAAAAGCCCGCGCCAGCATCTCGAGATCGTTCGCATCGGCAACCCGCGTTACATTCCATCCGTATCCGACAAAGCGCGTCGCCACATCTTCGCTAAACGACCAATCAGCCGGGCCATCGAGCGTAATGTGGTTGTGATCGTACATCCAGCAAAGATTCGAAAGCTTCAGATGACCTGCCAGCGAGGCGGCTTCGCCCCCAATGCCTTCCATCAAGTCGCCATCTGAACACATGGCGTAGACGTTGAAATCGAAGATCTCAAAGTCCGGACGGTTGAAGTTCGCCGCCAGCCACCGGCTTGCAATCGCTATCCCTACGCTGTTTCCCACACCCTGGCCGAGCGGCCCCGTCGTGGTCTCCACGCCCGTCGTAAGCTCTGATTCAGGATGTCCCGGAGTCCGGCTTCCCAGTTGCCGGAAGCGCTTGATCTCTTCCAATGGAACCGCGAGTGTTTTCAGAACATCGCCGTTCTTATCCACCTCGCGCACGCCCGTGAGGTAAAGCATGGCGTAAAGCAGCATGGAGGCGTGACCGTTCGACAGCACGAACCGGTCGCGGTTCAGCCATTTAGGATCTTCCGGATCGTAGCGCAGAAACTCCTGCCACAAGCAATAAGTCACCGGCGCCAAACCCATCGGCGCGCCCGGATGCCCGCTGTTGGCCTGCTGCACCGCGTCTATCGCCAGGGTGCGGATCGTGTTAATGCACAGCGTATCCAACTGACTGCCGGTCACTACCGCCTGCTCACTGGCTACCATTCGATGCGCGCTCCTTCGCAGACAACAACTCTGCCTTCGCTTGCGTTATTCGTGGCTCAGCTTTACTTAGAGTTCCACGGACGCAAAAGGGTTTCAGATAAGCATCGAGTGTACCAATTTTCTTGCGGACCCATGTCGCGGGATTGTGAAAATGAGGTGAAAACGAGGTGGACTAAAGAAGCGTGCAAGAGAAATAGCGGCGAAATTTTACTTCAGTAGCTGCAGGTAGCCGTTTTCGGTCCTACCCGCTCTTGTTGTCTCTTGCACGTACTTCAGAAATTGGCGGAGATTCTCTTTTTCCGCGGGATCCATCCCAGCGAAGCGAATGCGCATTCCCGCGGCGGGCGCGCTGCGAGTGACCACTCCATTCAACGCCAGACCTTTTACCCAAATTTTTCCACTCGCGACCCATAGTCCCACATCAACTTTCGAGCCGCCGCTGATATGAATCGAGGTCTCAACCTGGCAACCGCCCACGCTGGTATTCGAAAGCGTGCCCCAGATGGGAGCGTCCAAATCGTTGACCCGTAGTTCTACCGCCACGAAGCACTTGATTCGGGGATGCAGGCGTCGATCTTGTCCCCAGTTTGGGCTAAAGACATCGGGCTCAAACGGCGGAGCCACAGACGTCGGAGTAGGCGCTGGCTGGGATGAAGGCTCGGTCGCTCCCTTAGCCGAACTTGCTGCGCGCGAAGCGTCGCTGGAAGCTCCCAGCTTGATCTCGCCCATGACCGCCAGCAGCGCCTTTTCTCTGTTCTCGGGCGGAGTATCGCGATAGATCTGCAACAGTTTTCCAAGGTTTCGTGCCATATCCGGATCGGCCAGTAGCTCTGTCCAGTCCATTCCCACCGCCGCATTAGGCTTGGAGTTACTCATTGAAATGGTTTTCTCTCAATCGCGCGAACGAGTCCAGCTTTCAGGTTGAGCCTTGGGCCGCCCGTCCACAAGATGACCGAAGTCATCTCAGTCGATCGGTTGCATGCCTTTGAAGTAACTATTCAGCAAAGCTTGCTGGTCGCTCGTTAGGCATAGAAATTCAAATCCGTAATGGCATCCGCGCCGGTATCGCACAACCGCTCTCACTTCCCACGGAATATCCGATCCGGGCAGCGAAAAGTTCAACCCAGCCACTTCGCCTGCGGTCAGGTCGACCGCCAGGAGTATGCCGATCCCGGCTTCCGACAAGTCCCTGCAATGTCCCTCAAACTTCCGGTACCCGTTTCCCAGAAGACAACTCACCAGGACTCGGAAGTCGACTCCGTATCTCGTAT
>JBEKJF010000156.1:0-10752 GCA_050011375.1 Candidatus Sulfotelmatobacter sp. | reverse complement strand
AAGGATTCCCGGTGGCGCCGGCGGAAGTAGAGGCCGTGCTGCTCGAACATCCGGCAGTGCGCGAGTGCGGAGTGGTAGGCCGTCCGGATGCGGCGGCGGGCGAGATTCCGGTGGCATTCATTGCGCTGCGCGAAGGATTTTCGACCTGCAAGAAGATGGAAGACGAACTATGCGCGTTCGTCGCCGATCGTTTGACCCGCTACAAGCAGCCTCGCGAAGTGCATTTTGTGGAAGTTGTTCCTAAGACGGCGTCGGGAAAGATTCTACGGCGCGAGCTTAGGAAGTTGATCCAGTGAGCCGGCGTGAAAATGACAATCCCTTGACAATTCCTTGACAAGTTTCTCCTCGTAACATCGCACACTACTCCTCGTCGCAGTTGCGGCCATTTCCGCCCCGCTCTGCTCCGTTCAAGGTATGCACTCCCAGGAGGGATCCTTCATGAAATTGTTCTTGAATATCAAAGCTTCCGTTACTGTAGTTCTTCTGGTCGCCGTTTGCGGCGTCTCTGCTTACGCTCAACATTCCAATCTCACCAATGTTTCCACTATCGCATCCACAGTTCCCGGGAATGGGGACGTGAACCCGTACGGCATTGCGCGCGTGCCGAAGAGTAATGGCTCGCTGACCGAGGGCAACATTCTGGTTAGCAATTTCAATAGCAGCGCCAACCTGCAAGGCACGGGAACGACTATTGTGCAGATCACTCCGAGTGGGACGGTCAGCTTGTTCGCCCAGATCAACGCCAGCACATTGCCGGGCCCTTGCCCCGGCGGCATTGGCTTAACCACGGCGCTGGCAGCGTTGAGCAGCGGATGGGTGATCGTAGGCAGCTTGCCGACTACAGACGGAACGTCGGCAACCGCGCAGGCCGGCTGTCTGCTGGTGTTGAATAGCAGCGGCAGCGTGGTGGAAACATTTTATGGGTCATTGATCAATGGCCCGTGGGACATGACGGCACTCGATGCAGGGAGCACAGCGAATCTGTTCGTCACCAACGTTCTGAACGGAACCGTGGCCGCAGGCGGAAACGTGGTCTGGGGTGGAACCGTGGTGCGGCTGAATCTCACTGGTTTGTACACATCAACGCCCACCTTGGAGTCCATGACCGTGATTGGCTCCGGCTTTGCCGAGGAAACCAATTCAGCAGCGCTGGTGATTGGGCCGACGGGCGTGGGCCTTAGCCCCGATAGCAGCACGATTTATGTGGCCGACAGCATCAACAACCGGGTGCAGTGGATTTCCGATCCAGTGACGCGCACGACCTCTGGCGGAACGGGCTCGACTCTGACTACGGACGCGACGCTTAATGATCCTCTCGGGCTGACGGTGCTGACAGACGGCAGTGTTGTTACGGTGAACGGGAACAACGGATACCTCTTGGGATTTTCAACCAGCGGCTGGCAGCAGGAACAGAAACTGCTGGACGACAACGGTACTCCGCCGGGGAGCGGTGCGCTGTTCGGGTTAGTGCATGTGCCGGGGCAAGGCCTCTACTACGTGGATGACGCCACCAACACTTTGAATCTGTGGCTACAGTGAAGCAGGTTCAGAGTTAACACGATACGTTTACCGCCCGCCTCGTCGCAGCATGCGCGAAGGCGGGCGGTTTTGTTTTTGAAGCAATTTACAAGAAAATCAGGAAAACGATGCGGGTCATTGGTTTTTCAGTCGCCCGCGCGTTGTTCCGCAAGTAGACTTGCGTTAGTATCGCTCCCTCATGCTGCGAGTTCTGCTGCTGTTCTTGCGCCGGCTATGGCTGCCGCTGGTGGTGTTTGCCGCGTTCAGCCTGATGTGTGTGCTGGTGTACCGGCGGCTGGAAGGTTTGAGCTGGCAGGATGCGCTGTTCTGGATGATCCAGCCGCATGCCATCGATCCCAAACACGTTCGCAACGCAACCAAGATGTTCTCGCTGTTTGTGTATATGGGCGTGTTTGCTTTTCAGATCTGGGTGGCGGAGCGAGTAGCCGTCACAATCTTCCACCGGCAGGGAATGGAGGTTTGGAGAACCATGGTGAATGATGTCAGCATCGAAAAACTGCAAGATCATTTCATTATCTGCGGCTACGGACAGGTGGGGCGGACGGTGGTGGACCAACTGAGCCGCCTCAAGATTCCTTTTGTGCTCATCGAAACCAACGAAGGACTGTGCCGCGAACTCTTGAAAGACAAAGTACTCAGCATTCAGGGCGACGCCAAGCGGCACGACGTGCTGCAGTCCGCCGGAATTGAGCGTGCGCGCGGAGTGTGCATTGTGATCGACAACGACGCCGATAATCTCTACATCACGGTGACGGCGAAGGCCCTCAACCCCAAGGCGCGCATCATTACGCGTGCCGGGCAGTCGCGCTATGCGCAAGCCATGCGCAACTCGGGCGCGGACGAAGTGATCATTCCAGAATATGAGGGCGGACTGATGACAGGCCGGATGATTGCGAAGTTCTATCCGGATGCGCACCCGAATCTGGAGTGAGAGAAGTAATTATTTTCCAGTGCCGCCCGCGATCTTCTGAGTCGAGAGGAAGCCCCAAATAATCTCGTTGGCATTCAGGCTGCTGGTCTTGCCCACTTCTTTTTCGCTCATATATTGTTCGCCGCCGGGCCACGTGTCGCCGCCGCCCTTGATGCTGTACAGAACGACCTGTGCGTCCGCCTGGCATCCGCTGAAGGTAAACGTTTTAATTTCCTTGCCCTTTCCTGAGGATGGCAGTTTGCCTTGCGCGGGCTTTTCTCCGCAGCGGTCGAACTTGGCCCATGCCTTGGCGCTGTCCTCCGCGGAAAGAACGGCGAAGCGGCCAGGTTTGTAGGTGCCTCCATTGTAAGAATTGATGGGGTCTTCTGTGCCTTCCATATACAGCGCGGGAACAGGACGCGCGGGCAGGCAGATCATAGTTTTCGGCAGCGTCGCGCTCACCGCAGCCACGGCGGCCACGCGATCTGCGATGGAACACCCCGCCCGCAATGCCATGAAGCCACCATCGCCCAAGCCGGTCGCGTAAATACGGTGAGGGTCCACGGAGTACTTGAGGGCTAGCTGATCGAGCATTTGAGTAAGAAAGGCAACGTCATCCGCAGGCTCAGGCTTCTTTTTAGTATCGTCGTCGGGATCCTGCCCGCCGCTTCGTCCGCCCCCTGGATATCCACCGCCGCCACCGGGATACCCTCCTCCGCCACCGGGATAACCCCACCCTCCGCGACGTCCGCCACGTGGGCCCATCGCTGTCGACGGCTGCTCCGGCCGCACTCCGATATTCCACTCCGCGCGAGCGGCATTGGGATATACGGCAATCACGCCATTCTTATCGGCGAGCTGGTTAAAGTGGCTGAGCCGCGCCATGTCGTCGGCGCTCTGGTTGCGGCCATGAAAAAGAATGACGACCGGGTAGTGCTGCTGCGCGTCGTAACCCTTGGGCAAGTGCACTAAAAAGTTGCGGGAGATGTCGTCGACCGTGATCTTTTCCTGAAGGTCCTGCGCTCGCGATGGAACGATTGACAGGAACACGGAGAACACGCACGCCTGGCAGAACCGGCGGCACATGTGGGCTTTCGCGGGTTTGAACTTCATCATTACTTCTGACCGTCTTTCTATTGGCATAAGAATCTTAAGTGTAAGGCCGGGGTTGCTATGCAAACGCCAGAGTTTTGCAAAGATTTGTAAGTTGCGCCCGAAGCGTTCAGCGATCACGTAGCGGGCAAGTCGAAAGAAAATACTGAGCCGCGTCCGAGTTGGCTGGTCACGCTGACCGATCCGTTGTGGGCTTCGACGATGGCCTTTGCAATAGCGAGTCCCATGCCGGTGCCTTGCACGCTGTAGCGCTGGTCGCGCCCTCGGTAAAACTTGTCGAAGACCATCGATAGCTCGAAATCGTCAATGCCGGGGCCGTGGTCGGTGACGCTGGTGACGACGCGGTCTCCCTTGCACTCGGCAGTAATTGCAATGGGCGAGGTTGGCGGCGAATATTTGGCGGCATTTTCCAACAACTGCTTGAGGACCTCGGCGATGCGGTCCGAATCTACACGCACCTTGGGTAGCGAAGGAGCTACGCGCACCTCGAGCGGATGCTGAGCCAGAACCGTTCGGGAGTCTTCGACCGCGGATTCAATCACGGTGGCGATGTCCACGTTAGCCATGTGGAGTTCAACCTTGTGCGCATCGAGCTGAGCCATCTCCGTGGCCTCGCCAACCAGACGATCGAGGCGATCGGTTTCTTCGTTGATGACGGTCAGCAATTCCTTCCGCTGGGCTTCGTCGAGGTTGTAATCCGAGAGCAAACCGGTGACTGCGGCTTTGATGCCGGTGAGAGGTGTGCGCAGCTCGTGCGTTACGGAATCGAGCAAAACAGCGCGCAGGTTTTCGCTCTGGTGCGCGGCCTCGGTCTGCGAAAGTTTCTCGATGGCGCCTGCGCGCTCGATGGCGATGCCAATCATGCTTCCCAGAGCTTCCAAAGTGGCACGCGAGAGGGCCGGTCCGGCGATGCCGACCGCTCCGGTGGTGCGCGTACCGAGATGAAGAGGCGTGAGTGAGATTCCGCGCTTGGAATCGATGACGGGCTCGCCGCGAGAACTGACCATTTGAAGATCTTGCAGCGCAAGCCAAGTCGCGTTAGGGTCGGTGCGATAGACCTGCTGCGAACTGAGCAAATAGATGGCGGCGGCCTTGGCGCTGAAGCCCTCGCACACGTAGGCGGGAATTGCATTCAACAGTTCTGCTACGTTGTCGGTGGCGAGCAGGCGCTGGCTGAAAGCGTATAGCCTCTCCACGTCGCGGCGGCGCTGATTGGCATCGGCAGTCTGGCGGCGGGCGCGGTCTGCGAGCTGGCTCGCGATTCCGGCCGTCACAAGAAATGCGAATAGCGCGACCCAATTCTGCGGATCGGCTACGGTGAACGTTCCGATGGGGGGAAGAAAATAATAATTGAAGGCTAGCGTGGCAAGTATCGCGAGAAAAACAGAAAAGCGAAATCCCCAATACGCAGCCAGCCATAACACCATCAGCAGGAACGTCAAGGCCACGGTGGTGGGATTGACGTGGATGAGGTGACGGTAGATCTGAACTACCACTCCCGTCGCTACTATGCAGGCGGCATAGCGAAACACATGTTGAGGCCAGCGGGCTTTCACGGGCACGATTGTAACTGAAGAGAGAGCTTTTACCACGGAGACACGGAGACACAGAGAAATAACAAAAACAATCTAAGAGGTTTTAAAGATTTTCTCCGTGTCTCCGTGCCTCCGTGGTGATTAGATTCGACAATTTCCGTTGGGGCGTGGAGAATAAGCGGCGATGACCAAGAGTCCTGAAGAATGGCTTAAGGAATGCGATACCGCCAAGCGCCCGGCGGTGTTCAAGTTGTTTCTGGGCTACGCCCCCGGCGTGGGAAAAACCTACGCCATGCTTAGCGAAGGCGTGCGCCGGGCAAGCCGCGGCGAAGAAGTGGTGATCGGCGTGGTGGAAACGCACGGGCGCAAACCGATTGTTGAGCTTTCTTCGCGGCTGGAAACGGTTCCGCGCAAGAAGCTCGAATACAAGGCGACCGTTTTTGAAGAGATGGATGTCGATGCGATCCTCGCGCGCAAGCCGCACGTTGTGCTGGTGGATGAACTGGCGCACACCAACATTGAAGGCAGCAAGCACGCGAAACGCTATGAAGATGTGTTTGAGTTGCTGGATGCGGGGATCGACGTTGTTTCCACGCTGAATGTGCAGCACATTGAGAGCCTGGCGCCGACGATTCGAGGCCTGACTGGAGTGCAGGTGCGCGAGACCGTGCCGGACTGGGTGATCCGGCGCGCAGGCGAAATTGTGATGGCGGATCTCACTCCGCAAGCGTTGCAGACGCGCATGAAGCGCGGCGACATTTATCCGCTGGAACGCGTAGAACGGGCGCTGGCGAATTTCTTTCGGAATACAAACCTGGTTGCGTTGCGCGAACTGGCGCTGCGCCAGGTGACGCAGGCCGTCGACCGCACGCTTTCGGAACTCAAGAACGAAGACGGACAACTGTTGCAGGTCCGGGAACGGATTGCAGTCTGCATCAGCTCGAACCCAGCGGCACAGTATCTGATCGCGCGCGGCGCGCGCATGGCTCAGGCGCTCGATGGCGACTTGTATGTGCTTTACATCGACACCGGTGCCGATGAGAGTGACGAGAACCAGCGAACGCTGGCCGACAATGTGCGCTTTGCTGAGAGTGTGGGCGCGAAGGTGGTGAAGACTGAGGGGAAGGTGGTCGCGGAAAAAGTTGCGGAATTCGTTCGCGAAAATCACATCACTCAGGTCGTTTTCGGACGCTCCGCGACGAAGGGGTGGAAAAGATATTTTTATCTTTCGGCGATTCACAAGTTTCTGCGCGATACTCCCGCGGTGGACGTGCACATCGTGACGCAGGAAATGCGATGAGCGGGGTTGGCGAACGCGATTGGCTAAGGCGGGACTGACGAAAGCGCGATTGACGAAAGAAAGATGACGACCGAGCACAAGCGAATCCTGGTGGTCGATGACGAAGCGCAGATTACGCGGGTGCTGCGCACCACGCTCTCGGCCCAGGGATACGACATTCGCGTGGCCAATGATGGCGAGATGGCGCTCGAGTTGATGAAGAACTGGACGCCACATGTGGTGGTGACAGACCTTGCCATGCCGAATCTCGACGGCGTCGAATTGTGCCGGAGCGTGCGCAAGATGTCGCAGGTGCCGATCATCGTCCTCTCGGTGCGCGGGCAGGATCGTTCGAAAGTGGAAGCCCTGGATGCCGGCGCCGATGATTACGTCACCAAGCCGTTCAGCATGAACGAACTGCTGGCGCGCATCCGCGCACAGTTGCGACGGACTCCAGCGATCGAGGAGCAGGCCACAAAAATTACGGCTGGTGATTTTTCCATTGACCTGGATGCGCGATCCGTCAAAGTGACCGGGCATGAGGTTCATCTCACGCCGAAAGAATTTGATTTACTCGTGTATCTGGCGCAACGTCCGGGAAAAGTGGTGACGCATCGCACGCTGTTGGCCGCCATCTGGGGGCCCAATAGCACGGAACAGCCGGAATATCTGCGCGTGTTCGTGGGACAACTGCGTAAGAAAATAGAGACTGATCCTTCCTCGCCGAAGTACCTGCTTACCGAACCCTGGGTGGGCTACAGGTTTGAGCCCGGCTCGTAAGTCCCCAACCTGCTTCAATCGCCTGCTTCAATAATCCGAAGCCTTTATAAACATTTTATGAACCCTTTATTCGGATTTTCTGCGATTCCGTGTCCAATGATTCAGGGCCGCAAAACAGTCTTGAACTTCATCGAATGCGGTTCGTGGAGATCAATCTTATGTGGGTTAATGAAGTTGCGCCGGAGCGTTTAGCAGAACTCTTCCATCACTATCATCAGGCATTGACGCCAGAGACATCGAGTAAAGGCAGCGAGGCCCACGACTCATGGAAAGAAGTTTCTCCTCAGGTAAAGAGCCGACTGGTCTCGGCCGCGCGGTTGGCGTTGCTCGAACTGCAATCGATGAGCAGCGAACGGCCAGAGTCACGCCAGTATTTTGCCCAGCCGGGCGAAGCTGAATGGGGCTGCTAGGTTTCGTTCACCAGAGCGCGGGGAGATTG
The DNA here is from genome assembly GCA_050011375.1 of Candidatus Sulfotelmatobacter sp. Taxonomy (GTDB): domain Bacteria; phylum Acidobacteriota; class Terriglobia; order Terriglobales; family Acidobacteriaceae; genus Sulfotelmatobacter. The sequence continues at coordinate 3,157 of JBEKJF010000156.1, read as the reverse complement.
TGGATTCCGGTCGTCGAGGCAAGGTCCGCGATGGGGCATCCACTTTCTTCATCGATATAGGAATGTTGTCATTGCGGGAACAACATTTGCGCCTTTACGAATTCTTTAGGAATCTCTTACCCCCTTCTTATGCCTGAAATGTTTTACTAAGGCGCTGGTGCAGAGGACCGCGCATTAATTTGCCGGAGGCAAGGCTATGTGGGCAGCCTGGATCGTTGCAGCCATTGCGTTAGCGGGGGCTGCGTTCATGCTCAGAGTTCTGATTGCCTTTCTGGGTGAGCGTGCGCCATCGGTTTGCTACTTGGCAGTGCCGGCCCGAACTGAAGCGCTTCGAGAAGTTGTTGGGGCTTGGAGCGACGACTATGTGGAGGATGATTCCCGGACAGCGGAATGCAAGTGCGGCGAATATTACGAGGAGTTATTGGAGAACGGAAATTATGCGAAGAAAGAGTGCTCTTCGGGTCTTATCGCTCTCGATGTTCGTCCTGTTTCTAGGGGCTTGGGCTGGCGCTCAATCCGCCCAAGGCCAGGCTACTTCTTCCGCGAGCACCGACTCTAGTTCATCTGCATCCAGCGAACAGCAGGAAATGCGCGATGAGTTGAAAGCATTGCGAGCCGAGGTGGAGCGCCTGCGCGCGGAAGTGGAGGGGCAGAAGAGCCCGGTTGCTGCCTCCGTGCGCAATGAGGCGGCGCCAGCACCAACACCGGACAAGACCGTGTCTGGGCCGAACGTTCCCGCTGTCACTGCGTCGAACCTCGCCCATGCCCCTGCCGCTACTAGCGCTGCTCCCTCCACTGCCGCACCTAGCGAGTTGGTAGCGCAAACTCCAACTCCTTCTTCCGATGCCGCGCCGGCAAAGAAGGGAAAGATCGTGCCCTTCTCGGACTGGGACTGGACCTGGCTGAACGGCAACCCGCGTAACAAAGACACGGCTTTCGATTCAAAGTTCTTCACGCCTGAAATCAGGGCCGACGTCACCTATAGCTATTCCTTCAACAAGCCAGTCGATGACTCGATGGGCGGATCGAGCGAACTGTTTCGCTCGAACGAAATTCAGTTGGAGCAACTCGGCCTCGGCGGCGATTTTCATCTCGACAACGTTCGCGCCAGGTTTATGACTCAGTTCGGAATGTATTCCACGGCGACGATTCGCAATGATCCCAGCTACTCCAAGGGGCAGTGGAATATCGCAGATGCAGATCGTTATTTAGCGGAAGCGTACGGCGGTTATCACCTTGACGTGTTAAATGGCATTAATATTGACGCTGGTATTTTCATGTCGTATGTCGGTCTGTTCAGTTATTACAATTTTGATAATTGGGCCTACCAGCCGTCCTATGTCTCCTCAAACACGCCCTGGTTTTTCGAGGGCCTGCGGATACAGATTTTCCCGACTCCCCATCTGAAGATTGAGCCTTGGATCATCAATGGTTGGCAATCGTATGGCTCGGCCAATTCGAGGAAGGGGCTGGGCGGGCAGATTAAATGGACGCCGTATCCCTGGATGAACATCCTCTCGAACGATTACGGCCTGGGTCATGACGATCTGTACATACCGAACCGCGGCCGCCTGCACACTGATAACAGCATTGAGATCAAGTATTACGATCATCCGGAGAAGGCTCTCGACAAGATGGCGTTCACGTTTACGGGCGATTTGGGTTGCGAATTCGGCCCCAGCACGACCACATTGGCGGGCGTGAGTTGCCATGGCAACAAGAGGGACCCGCTGGCGCAAGCGAGCGCTAATTTTCCGCAGGGAGGAATCGATCCCAAGCAGAGCTTTGTCGGCTACATGCTTTACGACCGTACCTGGTTCAAAAAGGACCGGTACGCTGTGACGATTGGCGGCGGGCAGATTAATAATCCCGGTCGCTATCTGGTTCTAGCTCCTCCTATCAATGGTGAAACCGCATCCTCGGCGGCGATTAACGCGCCGTACTTTACGGGAAATCCTGGAGACAGATTTAAGGCGTGGGATATGTCGCTTACCTACGATTACATGCCGCGGCAGTGGCTGACGTTTCGATGGGAGTACGATTACCGGCATGCGAGTGTGCCTTACTGGTCTGGCAAGGGCGGAGTTACGCCGCCGGGTTCGGGAGGAGTGCCGTATACGAATAACGGATCTCCTCAGTTCTACGCGTGCATGAACGGAGGCAACACCGGCTTTGGGGACAATTCGGGGCTGTCACTGTCAGCAAACGAAGCGCTCGCGCAAACCGCCTGCGCATCCCAAGGCAGCAGCCTCTGGACGCCCGATCTGCGCCGCGACCAGCAGTTAATCGACATTGATATCATGGTCAAGTTTTAAGCCGAGAGGTTTGTGATGGAAGATGCGATTTTCCTGACGGTGACGATTTTATTCTTTGTAGTGTCGCTCGCCTATCTGATTTTCTGCGAGCGGGTTCGCTGAGGCCGATATGAATTCTGGACCGATCATTATGCTGATCATTTGCGCGGGGCTGCTGGCGTATCTCGTATACGCCATGCTGCGGCCGGAGAAATTCTGATGACGGCAAATGGATGGCTGCAAATTCTGCTCTTGCTGCTGGTCGTGTTGCTGGTCACGAAACCGCTGGGCGGGTTCATGGCGCGGGTGTTCGGCCGCGAGCGCACCTGGCTCGATCCAGTGATGCGGCCGGTGGAGCGAATTCTTTACAAGCTTACGGGCGTGGACGAAAGTCACGAGATGGAGTGGAAGGAATACGCCCTAGCCCTGCTTTTGTTCAGCGGGGTTTCGATGATCCTGCTGTATGTCCTGCAGCGCGTGCAGTTGTGGTTGCCATGGAATCCGCAAAAGCTGGCGGGAGTGCCTCCGGCGCTGGCGTTCAACACCGCAGCTTCGTTCACGACGAACACGAACTGGCAGAACTACGTGCCTGAGACCACCATGAGCTACCTGACGCAGATGGTGGCTCTGGCTTATCACAATTGGGTTTCGGCAGCGGCGGGCATGGCGCTGGCGATTGCGTTCATTCGAGGCATCGCGCGGCGCGAGCAAAAGACCATTGGAAATTTCTGGGTCGATCTCGTTCGCGGGACATTGTGGGTGCTGGCGCCGCTCTGCCTCATTGGGGCGTTGGTGCTGGTTTCGCAGGGCGTGGTGCAGAACCTGAAGCCTTACGACACCGTACAAGTGCTCGATCCGTATCA
>JBEKJF010000155.1:0-10574 GCA_050011375.1 Candidatus Sulfotelmatobacter sp. | reverse complement strand
CAATTTGCGCCGCCGCGCTGAGATGCACGCGCTTGCCAACTTGTGCGCATGATCCGACGAGCGCATGCGAATCGACCATCGTTCCCTCATCAACATACGCGCCCACATTAATGAACATTGGCGGCATGCAAATGACCGAAGGGGCAACATAGCTTCCCATGCGCACGGACGATCCGCCCGGCACGACGCGCACCCGATCGGCAACCGAAAACTTACGGGCAGGAAAAGTGTCTTTATCCACGAACGTGAGCGCATCGCAGCCCGTCTCAGCCAGTTCGCCAAGCCGGAAGCCCAGAAGAATGCCGTGCTTCACCCATGTATTGACGACCCAGCGCCCGTCGATTTTTTCGGCAGCGCGGATTTTGCCTTGCGTCAACCCATCACGGAATTCCAGAAACGCTGGCCGCGCCTGGGGATTATTGGAGAGATCGCCGAGTGCGGCAAGGCGTTCGATGGAAGTTTTTAAGGATTGCATTGAGTCAGTAATTTTTCAAACGCACTTGCACTCGCTGCGAATCAGGACGCCAGTCATGCCATGTGCGCTCTCGCGTCCAACGGCGAGCGTGGCATACGGTCCATGCCAGCGCGCGTGATTCGCATCGTGACCCGCCGGACGTCCTTTGCCCTGATTACATTGGCCGCACGATCCGCGATGCAGCACAATCTTATGCGGACCAGCCGTCCAGTTTTCATAGATGTAAAACTCGGACGCTTCCGGCGCGGGCACGGCCGGCTTGGCGATCAGTCCGGCTTCCATCACAATCTTTTGCAGCTTCGAACGCGTATCGCGGCGCATGGGCAGCAGCGGCAGACGGTAATTCTCTTCGATTCTGCCCATCATTGCGAGCACAGCTTTCACAGGCAAAGGATTGGATTCGATAAAGTTCGCCTGCATCAAAGCCAAATATTTGCGATGAATCGTGCGCGCCGCAGTCCAGTCATTATTGAGCGCAGCCCGCGTCATGTTTGCCATCTCGTGCGGAATCTCATTCGACGCCACCGAAACAATCCCCACGCCGCCCAGCGAGATCACCGGCAATGTAACGGCGTCATCCCCCGAAAAAACCAAAAATGTTTCCGGGACAGCATTGATCGCCTCGGCAATCTGCACCATGTTTCCGCTGGCTTCCTTCACGCCCACAATGTTCGGAACCTCCGCCAGTCGTGCCAGCGTTGCAGGTTCAATGTTCGCTCCGGTGCGGCCGGGCACGTTGTAAAGGATGATTGGCTTGTCGCCCACCGCCTCGGCGATCGCCTTGAAGTGGCGGTACTGGCCCTCCTGCGTCGGCTTGTTGTAGTAAGGAGACGCGGTGAGAATGACGTCAACTCCAGGCCGCGCAGCAACTTCTTTAGCTTTTTCTACCGCGTCGCGTGTGGAGTTCGAAGTGGCGCCCGCCATGATGGGCACGCGCCCCGCAACGACTTCGATCGTCGTGTCGATCACATGCAGCCATTCGTCGTGCGTGAGCGTCGGCGTCTCGCCGGTGGTTCCGCAAGGGACGAGAAAATCTATGCCGGACTCGACCTGCCACGCCACCAGGTTGCGCAGGGCAGCGTCGTCGATAGAACCATCCTGATGAAAGGGAGTGACCAGAGCGGTACCGCAGCCACGAAGTTGCATGTTTATAAGATAGCGCGAATGGGGGCGAAGGGAAACGTTCACTCCGGAAAATAGGTCCGTTGAGGTTCTGCGACTAGGATTCGGCATTCCTCGATCAGCTCAGGAATATCAAATTCCCGATCCAACCCGCCGAAAGTAACAAGTTCTTTCGGATAGTCGGCTGCGACGCATAGCCCCCAAATCTCTTCTGCTGCAGCTAACGGTTCCTTCCTTCCAGCGAGAATATCCCGTCCTATCTCCTTTGCCAGAAACACCGCGGCGTCCCGTTTCGACCATTGCTCGATGCCTATTTCCTTCAGCGCTTTCTCGAACAAATCACCCACGCCGAAGTAGGACGGTTTTTGAAGCGAAGCAAGACGGCGGATTGCGGGGCCGTCGAACCCGAGCTCCAGAGCGTCACAGGCAACATTCGGTAGGTCGCTATAGGAGAGCTTGCCCAACGCGAATTCAGAAATCGCGCAATCGAGGCTGTGGCGTGACTTGGTCATGGCGAGTACGCAGGTACATTTTACAACTCCCGCCAAATATCTTTGAACTCGTAGAAGCCTTTTTTCCCGGCGAGCCACTCGGCTGCCCGCACCGCGCCATCGGCGAAGCCCTGCCGCGACTTGGCGTCGTGGCAGAGATAAATCCTGTCAGCATCAGACTGCAGCACGACCTCGTGCAGGCCCACGACATCCCCTTCGCGAAAGGAAGTAATCTCGAGGTCTTCGTTGTTGCCGCTGCCCTCGCGGATGACACGCTGGAGGGCGATCGCCGTCCCGGACGGCGCATCCTTCTTCTGAACGTGGTGGCGCTCGAAGATTTGTCCCGAGTAATCGTGCCGCAAAGCTGCGGCGGCGGCGCGCGCAACCTCGAGAAACAAATTCACTCCGATAGAAAAATTGGCCGCGTGGACAAGCCCCGTGCCTTGACTGTCAACCAATGTGCGGATTCGATCGACTTCTCCATGCCAGCCCGTAGTGCCGACAACCATATTCTTGCCCGCCGCGACACAGGCCTCGATATGGCCGACAACACAGGACGGAGCGGTGAAATCGATCACCACATCGATTCCACGGAGCTTTTCCGGCGTGAGTGCAGCGCAGGCGGCGTTCTCGACAGCGCCTGCCACCTGCACGGAGTGGCCGCGCCGGCGCGCGACTTCCGCCACCAGCGATCCCGTTTTTCCGCGGCCTAGAACGAGAATGTTCATAGAAAATCTATATCGCGGAGATCGCTAAGAAAGGCCGCGGAGCTCGCAGACAAAACTAGGCAGTCTTGAAGCCTCCGAGTTCTCCGCGGATGTTCTCAGCGCACTCCGCGATAGAAGCTCCTAAGCGTACACTTCCGGGTCCAGGTCCGCAAAAAAAGTACTGTGGAGCCGCTGGATCACCTCCGGCACTTCGTCCTCTTCGATCACAAACGTCAGATTAATTTCCGACGCGCCCTGCGAGATCATGCGAATCTTTTTGTCTTTCAGTTCGCCAAACACCAGCGCGGCGATACCCGGTTTATCGCGCAGGCTCTCACCGACCAGGCACACAATGGCCTTGCGCCCTTCATATTTCACGTCGGCCAATTTGGCCAGATCAGCAGCCAAGGCAGGGATCGCGTAATTCGAATCCACGGTCAGCGAAACGCTGACTTCAGAGGTAGAAACCACGTCGACCGCAACCTGATGACGATCAAAAGCCTCAAAGATTGCGCGCAGAAAGCCGTGCGCCAGCAGCATGCGCGGCGCGGCCACGTCAACGATGGTGATCCGTTTCTTTACTGCAATCGCCTTGAAAATGTTTTTCCCTTGCGGTGCCCGGGTTGTAATCTTTGTGCCTTCACACGAGGGATTCCGCGAATTCAACACATACACAGGAATATTTTTCTGAATGGCAGGCAGCACCGTTGCCGGATGCAGCACCTTCGCGCCAAAGTACGCCAGTTCCGCCGCTTCATCAAAGCTGATTACCTTGATGCGCCGCGCCTCCGGGCAAATGCGTGGATCGGTGGTGAGAATCCCGTCAACGTCGGTCCAGATTTCAATGCGTTCGGCGCCGAGAGCCGCACCGAAAATCGCCGCAGAAAAATCGGAGCCGCCGCGTCCGATCGTCGTGGTCACACCCGCGCGATTCGCGCCAATAAAACCGCCCATCACCGGAACTTTGCCGGCATCCAGCAGCGGCTTCACTTTCGATTGCAGCCGTGCGGTAGTTTCTTCCTGCTGCGGCGCAGCTGACATGTAGTTGCTATCGGTGACCAGAACTTCGCGCGAGTCCACGTGCGCGCCATTCAATCCGTGCGCCACAAAAGCGGCGGCGACAATCTTGCTCGACAGCATCTCGCCGAAGGCTGCAACGTGATCGGTAGTGCGCGGGGTGATTTCGCCGACCGCCGTAATGCCGCGCAATAATTCATCGAGCGCCTCGAAGTCGCTTCCCAGTTCCGAATGGAAGTCGGTAAACATCGCGGTGCCGAGCAATTCACTCGCAGTGTTGTAATGCCGTTCCTGTAGCGTCCGGCAAAGCTTGAGCGCCGTTTTGCGCTCGCCAGCTCCCGCAGCTCGCGCCATCGTGAGCAGCGTGTCAGTAACTTTGGCCATGGCGCTGACCACCACGACAGGCTGCTGCGGCAGACGGTCTTTCACGATCGCGGCTACGCGCTCGATCGCGCGCGCGTCTTCCACCGAAGTGCCGCCGAATTTCATCACGATCATCGGCGTGACTCGCTTGCAGGATTAGCCGAGCTCCGCTTACAAAAGCGCAGCTCGGTTTTCATTCTAGGAAGTCGCAAGGTAGCCCTTAGCTTTGAGCAGTTCCGCATTCAGCACCGCAGCGCCGGCTGCTCCGCGAATGGTGTTATGCGAAAGCACGGTGAACTTCCAATCTAGGACGCTGCAAGGCCGAAGCCGTCCGACAGCCGTCGTCATGCCCGCTCCCATATCCACATCAAACCGCGGCTGCGGACGATCGACGGCTTCCAAATAAACTACCGGACGCTCCGGCGCGCTAGGCAACTTCAACTCTTGAGGCTCGGCACGATAGTCGTTCCACGCTGCAATAATTTCTTCCCGTGTGGCCTTGGTTTTCAATCGAATCGAAATCGATTCCGTGTGGCCATCTTCGACCGCGACACGATTGCACTGCGCGCTCATGGCGAAGGGCGCGGGAATGATTTCAGCCCCATTCAGCTGTCCCAGCAGCTTCTGCGTTTCCTCTTCCATCTTTTCTTCTTCATTGCGGATGTAAGGAATCACGTTGCCCAAAATGTCGAGCGAAGCCACTCCCGGATAACCCGCGCCGCTCACGGCTTGCATCGTGACGGCCATCACCGCTTCGAGGCCGAAGCGCCGGTGCAATGGCGCCAGCGCCAACACGAGGCCGATCGCTGAGCAGTTCGGATTCGTCACAACATATCCTCCGGATTTCTTGCGCCATGCCTGCGTATCGATCAGCTTGATATGCTCGGCGTTCACCTCGGGGATCACCAGCGGCACATCGGACTGCATGCGCAGCGCGCTGGAATTCGTAATCACGGCGCAGCCCGCCTCGGCAAAGCGCGGCTCCATCTCGGCGGCAATCGAGGCATCGAGCGCGGCAAAAATAATCTTCGGCGCGCCCTCGGGCGTAGCCGGAGAGACTTTCATTGCGGCCACGTTTGCCGGAATCGCCGTTTTCAGCCGCCAGCGCGCAGCTTCGCCGTAGGTCTTGCCTTCAGAACGGTCGGAGGCGGCGAGCCACGCCACTTCGAACCATGGATGGCGCTCCAGCATCTGAATGAACCTCTGCCCAACCACGCCGGTAGCGCCCAGAATTCCGATAGCAATTTTATTGCTCATAAGAGGGTGCTTCGATTCTACAACAGCCATTGTGATTCGAAGCTGGCTCCGCTCGCCGCGAAAGGCGCAGGTCTTCCGTCACCGCGCCGCCCCGCTCCTCTGCCGATAGACCAAGTTGGAGGACAGCCATGCCCGAGCTGCGCCAGAATTTCTTTACGAAGGAATGGGTGATCATCGCGACTGAGCGCGCCAAACGGCCAGAAGATTTGGCGTCGCATCGTTCCCCGCAGACCGTACCCTCTTTTGCGGAAAACTGTCCCTTCTGCCCCGGCAACGAACGCAAGACTCCGACTGAAGTCATGCGATTTCCGGCGAACGCCACCGAGCCCTGGGCGATACGTGTCATCCCCAACAAGTTCGCCGCGCTCGACAGCGCGACCCAGCCCACCCGAAGCCTGCAGGACGTGTGGCGACGCATCGAGGGCTTCGGCTTTCACGAAGTCATCATCGACAGCCCCGATCATTCCGTGTGCATGGCGATGATGCGAGATGAACAAGTGGCCGGCATTCTCCGCGTCTACAAGGAGCGCTACGCCCGCCTCAGCATGGACCGCCGCATCAATCACGTCACCATTTTCAAGAATCACGGAACCGATGCCGGCGCCAGCCAGCAACATCCGCATTCTCAACTCATCGCGACGCCCGTCATCCCCAGCCAGGTGCGGCATCGGCTGCACGAAGCTTTGGCCTACTACGACGACAACGGAAAATGCATGTTCTGTCACATGGTGGAACGAGAAGTTGACGAGCAGACCCGCATCGTCCAAAAGAGCGAGCACTTCGTGGCCATGGAGGTCTTCGCCTCGGCGACGCCGTTCGCCACTCACATCTTTCCCCTGCGCCACATGGCCAGCTTCGGCGATATTTCGGCGACGGAAATCGCGGACCTCGGCCGCGTTTTGCGGAGTCTGTTAGCCAAGCTCTACGTGGGACTTGCAAACCCCGACCTCAATTTCACCATCCGCAGCGGCCCATCCGACTACGCGAGCGCGCGGCACTTCCATTGGTATGTAAGCGTGATCCCGCGACTGACGCGCGTCGCCGGATTCGAGCTGGGTTCTGGAATGTTCATCAACACAGTTCTGCCGGAAGCCGCTGCGGAATTCCTGCGCAATGTCAGAGCAGAGCAAGCAGTCGGAGCAGGCGCCTCGACCGTCTAAAAGAAGGCAGAACCCAACGCCAAAAATTGAAAGGGAAGTCGGAACGCTGATAGCTGATAGCTGAAAGCCAAGAACTGAGAACTGCCTACTTCTCTATCCCAACCTGCCCGTCCCGCACATACTCATTGAGCGGACCGAACTTTCTTTTCTGCGCATACAGCCGCCAGCGGCGGAAGACGATTCGCAGGCTCGCCATGACGGGAATAGAAAGAAAAATACCCAGAATGCCAGCTACTTCTCCACCGGCCATCACTCCGAAAATCGCCGCCAGCGGATGCAGTTCCAGGCTGCGCCCCATGATGCGCGGCGAAGAGACATAATCCTGAATCAACCGCCACACGCCGAGAAACACGATCAGCACCAGCCAGTGCTGGTAACTCGTCAGCAAGGCCACGCCTATAATGATCACTGCAGCCGCAAGCGGTCCCAGCACTGGGATAAATTCCAGCATCCCGCCGAGCGTTCCCAGCGCCAGCGCATTCTGCACGCCCATCATTGCGAGTACTGCTGAGTACATCACGAACGTAAACGCCGCCAGGGTGAGTTGCGCACGAATGAAATGCACGAGCATCTGATTCAGATCGCTGAGAACTCCCTGCAGCATCTCGCGCTGCAGTCGCGACTGCACCAGATCGAGCGCAATCTCGCTGAATCCCCGGCCATCCTTCAGGAAGAAGATCGACAACAGCGGCACCACAATCAGCAGCCACGCCTGTTTCGCCACATCCGCTACGTGAAGTCCCACCGTCTGCGCCACTTTCCCAATTTCATCGCTGTGGCTTGCCAGGTAATCGCGAAGCAGATCAACCACTCTGGCGTTCCATCCATATTGCTGTCCGAGTTGTTCGGCGATTTGGCCGGAACTTAACTGATCCATGGCCGGAAGCGATCGCACCAGGCGCGCGCCTTCGCGTCCGATCCGCGGTCCCATGGAAACAAAGAACAGCACCACCAGGCCAAGCATTACTAGATAAATGACCGCGATAGCGCGCCCACGCCCACGCAGAAGTTTTTCCAGCCGCGACACCGCGGGACTCACCAGGTAGGCAAAGAAAATGGCAAATAAGAAGGCAATCAAGGTCGCCCGCGCTTCGTAGAGAAACCCCAGGCCCAGCGCAAACAGCAGCACCGTGATCAGAACCCGCGCGGTACGTCCATCCGTCACTGGCATCGTGGCTTACCTGGCTAGAAACTGGAAACTAGAAACCGGAAACCAAAACCGCCAATCTATTGATGGCAACATTGCCACATTCTTCTAGTCTCGCACGACTTCCGTGCCAGCGTCGGGAATCAGCACCCGCACCAGCTTGAACTGGTCTTTATCATCCACCCAAAGCGCCCAGGAGAACGACTCGCCCATCAGGTTCAGCCGCAACAACTCGCGTTCTGTTCCGCGGATCGTAACTTTTTCTCTTCCCACCAGTTCGAGCCGCACCCGCAGCGACGTGCGGTCTTGCGGAACCAGTACGCCAAACTCTCCCGGTTCTTTCTGGCAGCGCAATTCGCCGCCCTCGGGGTGGCAATTGGTCTGCAGATAACGCCACGCCAACACTTCGCGGTGGACGAAGAAATTGTTGTCCAGAATCGCCGAAGTACTCGGCATCAGAAACGGCTGCTCGGCCGGCTTCGTCGAAGCCGAGGTCGTGATCTTTTCCAGCAGAAAATCATTGTTGGGAATTACGACCAGTGAGCCGCCGCCGTCGCTCCAGTCGTAGCGGACCAATTCTCCGCTGCTGGTCATCTGCAACTCCGATTTTTGTCCCGACGCAGCCGAACCCGTCTCTTTTAACTGCGACTTCACTAAGCTGATGCCATTGTCCTGCTCAACACTGAACGTCTCAGTCACAACCCGCTGCCCTTTGACGAAAACGCCGAATGCGCCGGAATCCACTTTCCGCGGCCCATTCGGCTTATCCTTCTTGTCACCGGCGTACAACAAAGCCGCGCAGGCTAAAACTACCGTTGCTCCGCATCGCATTCGCCCCGTCAGATTCACTGCTTTTCACCCCGTCTTCCGCGGATTCGTTTTAGATCTCGACCTGATTCTTGATCCAGGCCCAGCGCTCGAACCACCTCGGCCGCTATCTCTTCGATCGTTTTCCCGCTGGTCTCTTGCCGCAGCAATGTCTTCAAGTAATGCGGCCGTCGCGCTTCGCAGAGACTGCGAAAACTTTCCAGGCTGCCAAGCAACGGACGCTCCGTTCGCTGCTCCCGGCAACGCCGCCACAATTCCTCTACGTCCGCATCCAAAAATACCGTAGGAACGCTCGCAGCCTCGATCAACCGCGCATTGTGCTCCTGCACAAAAGCACCGCCGCCAAGGGCGACTATCTTCTCAGCCCCGGCACTCAACTCACTGAACAATTCTTTCAACGCCGCATGTTCCGCCCGGCGAAACTCAGATTCGCCCGATTCTCGAAATATTTCCGGCACGGTCCGCCGCTCGCGCCGTTCAATACGTTCGTCGAGATCCTCAAAAGCCCAACCCAACCGCTCGCCCAAAGCGCGGCCAACACTGGTTTTGCCCGCGCCCATAAAGCCGATCAAGAACACGGCGCGGGTTCCGGTCGGACGGTCAATGGTCCCAGCCGCGGGGCTACGCACAGCCGTCTTTCCAGCCGGGCCCTGAGCAGACCGTTTACGCCGATCCGGTTTTCGCTTCGTTTTCTTTATTTGTTTTCGGGACGTTTTCTGAGATGGATTTTACCACTGAAGGAGCGCAGCACTACCGTAGACGAGACCGCCACCCTGCCCATGGTACCTGCAAAGGCACGTCCCTTATCGACTGCAAACCAGGTGTGATTTTTCGGCTGCAGAGGAATATCGTCGTGCACTTCTCCGCGCGTGGAGCGGGCGCTCACGTCGGCGGAGGTCCACTCTGGAATCGTCGCTTCAATGTCGCCGCTGTGCGTCGACAGCCGGTATTCGCCGCTATTGCCGAAGTCGCCAATGTAGTTGATGCGGCCGCTCGTCGAAACCACCTGCACCAGCGGGCCATTCACGCTGCGCATCGTAACTTCGCCGCTCAGCGAGTCAACCTCAACATGCCCGTTCTTGATGTTGTCAAGATTTACCGCCCCGTTCATGGTCTTCACATGCACGTGCGCATCTGAGACATCGCGAACATCGACTTCCGCTCCAGCGCCTTCCAGGCTGACATCGCCATGCAGCTTTTCCGCGCGCAACGTCCCCGTGCTCGAATGCAGGGTTACACTCGCATCGGCGGGAACGAAAACTTCATAATCCACTCGTCCCGACTCGGCATCAGCGCCAGCCAGCAGGTGGGACTGAATATCCACACGGTTGCCGTTCTGGTTGTTATCCACTTCAACTTTGTCGGAGTGCAACACCGCGTTCACCACCACAGTGTTGTTCAAAGACGGCTTCACCGAAATCGAGCCATACGGATTCATCACCGATACGCCCGACTTCGGCCCCACCGTGAAGTGGTACTCCTTCTTGCTCTCGGCCACCAGCGTGCCCGCCACGATCGCACCAATCGCCACGAGTTTTACGGTACGTCCGCTCACCATATACAACTCCCCCAAGCCAATGTCATTCCGAACAAGCGTTCTTTCGATCTCCGCGCCGCCGATCTTTAAATCTTCGCGCCGCGCCTTTACGGCAGAGGCCGGTCCATCGCCATCTCAAACAGCATGGACTTCTGATGGTACGCGTCCATCAGCGAGCGCCGGGCATCTGCATCATTCGGGCTCTCATTCACCAGCCCTTGCGCGTCGCGGATCGATTCATTCACCTGCCGCAGATTCTCTGCGTATTGCGTTTTCATCGCGGGTTCGTTCTCCGCGACCTCTTGCATCAAATCGTCGTCGTTCAGGTCAGACTGGCTTGCCACCTGATTCCCCATCGAGGTCACAAGAGCCTGCTGCGCTGCATGGTCCGCCTGGGACTCCCGTCGCATATAGATTCCCAAAGCCAGCAACAACATTGCCGCCGCCGGCACCAGCCAGCGCGCCGCGCC
>JBEKJF010000154.1:0-10595 GCA_050011375.1 Candidatus Sulfotelmatobacter sp. | reverse complement strand
CCGTTCCCAGCTGTCGGAGCGGCAAAACTTACAACGTAGACTCGCATGTCGGCCGCAGCCTGATCGCGGGCCCGCCGCAATGTAGTCAACGTTGTGTTGTAGGCATCGTTAACCAACTGCTGCTTGAATGTGGTTTGCATGGTCACCGTGACGGCCCCCGCCAGGATCAGCGAAACGCTGATGGCGATGGCCATCTCCAGCATGGAAAACCCGCTTTGTCTGCTCGATGCCATAATTCCCGTCAACGGGGGATCACTCGATTTCGCGTATTGAGCCGCCCGCGATTCTGTGAATTCCACCCGATTTAAATTGCTGACTCTAAAGCTCATGCCTCTACAGCCCGCAACGCCACTTGGCAACGCTGTTGAGTGCCGGCATTCTTCATCGTAGGGAGGCGGAGGAGCACCGTCAAAGCACCGCAGTGCAACGCAAAACTATTGGCCTTTTGTAATAGGAGTGGTGACTGAGGTCACTGCGTTGACTCCAGTGGAGTTAATCGCATTTCAACGCCCGGGCCGACGCACCGGGATGACTCCAGTAACCGCGGAGGGGTTCAACTCGTAACCGGCGACTGATTCGCAATAGCAGTCAGCACGCGCCGACAAACGGCCGGAAGAGGTTGAGAAACTTCTTCGAAAGCTCGTCACTGGATGACGTCGTTCGCCGCGAGTGACCGTTTGCCTGTTCTTTTTTCCGTAAGGCTTTACACGTGCTCGCAACGTCGCACTGTCATCTCCGCGCAGCGCTGCGAAACTTCTCCCTAGACCAGGTAATACAATGGCCGCTGCTCGGTTCCTGAGAACTCTGCCTGCAGGCAATGGTCGCACAAATTGTCTTCCAAGACTTCGTAAACGCGGCGAACCGCCTTGAGCGTGGCAGAGAACTTTTCTGGTTCCTCAGGAAAAACATGTTCGGCAGGCAGCCAATCATAGAACCGCAGGTTCACCATTCCCTTGGCAAAACCAGGACGGACGCCGCAAAGCAGCACCGTTACTCCACGCTCCTGCATGTCATGCAGGAAATGGTCAAAGCGTTCCAGTGCAACCATGTCGGGATTTCGTGTCCGCTTGAGGCGCAATATTACATGACGAATATTTTCGGCCGCCGTGCGTTGCTTCAGGTGGTCGAAGCAGCGGTCCAGTTCCGGAGCTGCCCCGAAGAACAATTCACCTTCCAGATCGTAAAGCAGCATTGCCGAACACGGTGGGTCGTCGGGCAGGCGTTCGCGCACCACTCGGTCGTTACTGACAACCAACTCGGTCCAGCGAAGCGACGCGGCACGCGGGACGAACATCAAAATTGATAACGCCACGCCGATGAGGATGGAAAATTCGACGCTGATGAAAATCGCCGAGAACGCAGTCACCAAAACCAGACGGGCATCGTAGCGCGAAGCGCGCATGGCATAACTCAACCGTTTCCAATCGACCAGGCGGACGGCTGTGACACAGAGCAGACCGGCCAGAGCGGCTTTCGGAATGTAGCGCGCAAACGGCGCGAGTGCGACCACCGTGAGTGCCACCGTTCCCGCCGCGAACACTCCGGAGGCGCGGCTAACGGCTCCCGCTTGAAAGTTAATCGCCGAACGCGTCAAGGAGCCAGACCCGGGCAAACACTGAAAAAAACCACCCGTAAGATTCGCCAACCCTTCAGCCAGACACTGGCGGTTGTAGTCGAGCGTCTGGCGGGTTGTGTTGGCAATCGATTTCGCAATAGCGAGCGCCTCCAGCAATCCAAGAAAAGCAATAGCCAATGCGCTTCCCGACATTTGCTTTACCCACCAGAGCTGAATCTTCGGGATATGCGGCATCGGCAGATTGCGCGGGACGCTTCCGACGACGGAAATAACGGTTGTGCCATCGTGCGCCGGTTTTGACCAGCCGAACGCGGCCGCCACGAGGGCGGCAACGATCAATGCCATCAGCATGTCAATCTGCGGCAGATGATATCTGCGCGACAATTTTCTGAGCAGGACGACGAGAACAATAGTCCCAAGTCCGATGCCCAGCGCCCGCGGATTCACGTGTCCGCCACTCAGCGTCAGCCAAATGCGGTAAAGCACATGCTGCTGCCCCGTCCCACGATCGCGCAAGCCCGTCAGGTTGCCGAGCTGCGTCAATCCCACCAGCGTGCCAGCCCCGGCCATAAAGCCAATCACTACGGATTCCGAGATGTAGCGCGTTAAGTCTCCGAGCTTGAATACCGCAATCAGGATCTGGATGCATCCGATCATGATTCCTAATAAAAACATGGCCTGGTAGGCCTCGAGACCAGCGCCGGAATTGAAGAAGCCGAGCGCACTGAAAACCACCAGCGAAATCGCATTCGTGGGACCGTTGATCAGGTGAGAGGACGAACCGAAGATCGATGCTACCAGCGTTACGACAATGGCGGAATAAAGGCCAAAGCGCGGATCGACACCCGCGATTAGAGCGTAAGCCATCGCTTGCGGTAGAGAAATCGCCGCGACAGTTACGCCGGCGAGCAGATCGTACCGCACTTTTCCCCAGGAGTAATTGAACTTCATTCCGATTCACCCTCACTTGGTGCTCGACCGAAACGGTCGGTCAAAGACACCTATGGCAATCATCCACTAAGTAAGTGCTCGGGGGAGGAAACCGATCAAAATTCGTAACGCAATCGGAGAGCTTTCTCAATTGCGCTTGCGTACTCTACTCAATCTGCTGAGTAGCACACCAACCGGCCTTGCAGGAGTATACGACATAGTCGATGGAAATGCTAGACTATAGCGCGGAATTTTCTGGGGCCCAGGTAGGGGTCATGGATACAGCTGTCCCTGCGCATACTAACGACGTACATTTTCGATTCGGCCGAAAGCACGTTATAATCCCCGCATGCCTCCTGCACCCGGCGCCACGAAAGCTGTCGGCATGGTTCCCGACGAGATGAAAGCTGAACCGAAGTCCAAGGGCCTCACCACGCCGCGCAAGAAGAAGCCAAAAGAATTGGCGGTGATCACCGAATGCTGTACGGGATGCGCCGGTTCGCCGGCATGCGTGGAATATTGTCCGGTGGAAGACTGCATGTTCTGGGTCGCCGATGAGGACGCCACGCCCTTCGGGCGCATCGCGATCGATCCCATTCTCTGCATCGGCTGCAAGAAGTGCCTCAGCAAAGGTCCCGACGGCTGCTTCCTGGATGGATGCCCGTGGGATGCGATCGCTATGGTCGATACCGTTGAAGTAGAAAAAGAAGTTGGCGCGATGGCGATTTGAGAAAACAGGGACTAGGATCCTAGGGTTTAGGGGTCAGTCGCAACCGTATGTGAAGCAGGATTTCCTACCCTAACCCCCAACCCCTGTTTCACTCTCCCGTATGTTCCGGACTCCCCCCGGGCTCGGGAAAATCGGTGTCGGCGCCCTTGATGCGCGGGTCCTGGTCGCGATGGCCCAGTTGTCCCGCTAGACCGGCGTTACCGTCGTGATCGCGTTCTTCACCCTCGGTCGCACCCTTGGCGCCGTCGGGATCGTTATCCGAAATCTTCTTCGACATGAATCTCCTTAACCGGGTCGAGCAAAAATATTGGGAGCAAAAATATTGGGAGCAAAAATATTGGGAGCAAAAATATTGGTAACAAAATTATTCCCCGGGCCGCACCGTTGTGGAAACTCCCAGTTTCTTGAGGCGTTCGCGCGCCTGCAGCGCTTCGTTCGATTTGGGATAGCGCTGGATCACGCGTCGGAGTTCCACCACTCCATCTTCCTGCTTACCCAATTCGATTAACGAAAAGCCTTTTTTCAGCTGCGCAGAAGCGCCTTTGCTTCCGGTCGGAAAGCCTTGCAAGACTTGGTCATAGCTCTGCGCGGCCTGCTGATAGTTTCCCTGGCGGAATTGAATTTCGCCGAGATAGAAATAGCAGTTCCCAGCCAGATCGGTGTTGGGATAAAACTTTACGTAGTCGGAAAATTCCTGGATGGCGAGATCGTTCTTGTTGCCGTTGTAATCCCGCAAAGCGTTGTTGTAAAGCACATCCGGAGGCGGCGCTGCTTTCGCTGCAGCGTCCTGTTGCGCCTGCGCCGATTGCTGCGCCGCAAGGCTTTGCTGGGATGACTGCATGTCCTCAAGTTGCTTGCTGACCTTGGCGAGGCGCGCCTTGAGTTCATCGAGCGTGTCGTTGAGCGATTGAATTTGCCCGGCAAGCTGGTCGACGTGCGTGGCGGAATCTCCCTGCTGTTTCTGCAGCGTGGCCTGCAGGCCATTGATGGCGCCCGTCACTTTGTTGATTGCGTCGGTATCCTGCTCGACCAGGTTCTTCATCACGCCCATGCGCTCGTCAAAGCTGCGCTGCATGGCGGTCATCTGCTCCTGCAGTTGCTGTACCTGGGTTTGCAGTTGGATCATTTCTTTGCTGGCGCCCCAAGCCGGCGCGGTGGCCAGCCAAAGCGTGGAGAGCAGGGCGAGAAGAGTGGAGAGCAAGCGTCGTAGTGTCATAAGAGAAGGTTCCTGGAACTATTCTAGTTCGGATCGTCAAATTCTGCTGGCCCAGGAATCTGATGGGGACTCACTGCTCATGATCGCGGGCGCGGCAAGAGATCAGTCTGGTTCAGGCAACATGCCGTTCTTCCGCGGCAGTCTCAGGCTCAGGTGTGCCTGCGCGAATATATTGTCTCGACGCAACCGGTAGCGACGGTTTCATCCTGCGATGCTCTTCGAGTTGCCGCAGCCATACTTCGACCGCGAGGCCGGCATGGAAAAACTGGTCTCCGTTGGTCTGCCCGACGGAAGCTTGTTGTACGGCGAGCCGCCACAGGCCGGCATCGGCGATGCCGTAGGCTGCCAGTCTGCTGTCCTGGGTGAGATAATCGACCCACTCCGGCGAGCGCGAGAGCCCCTCGACGAAGGTCGGGGTTCCGACACCTTTACTGGCGCGGCGTCGAATGGATTCTGGCAGGATGCCTTTCAGTGCGCGCCGCTGCAGGTACCGGTCACATTTCGGACGCAAGTTCTGTTCAAGCGGGATAGCGCACATGAACTCCACCAGCGGACGATAGAGCAGCGGGTTATATACACGGTGGTTCCGTTGGCGTTGTGCGTCGAGCGAGTTTCGCAGTGCAGCGACCAGCAGGCCGTCTGCCAGTTGCTGGCGTCCCGGCGTCTGGCAGCGTGCCGCATAGCGTTGCCGCCTCCTCTGATCGAGGTGCATGCGTTCCTGGTACTCTGGCTGGAACCAGGGTTGTAAGGGAAGCCGCGGCGCGGCGCTTATACCTTGGCCACGGAGATGTTGCAGAGCCGGCCTCAGCAGGCAGTGTTGCAGCCAATAGCTATAGGAACGACGCTCAGTCGATTCCCGCCTCCATCGGTAAATACCCCGCAATGCTCCGACCAGGTTGCCCGCGAAGAGATAGTCGGCCAAGTGAGAGGCCTCGGGTCCGGGAGAGGCTCCCAGCACGCCGTCGCCTCCATGGCCGGAGAGGATCACCTCGACACCATGCGCCGCATACAGCCGATCGTTGGCACGCGACAGCGCCGTGTGGATCACCGAGATCGACGGTTCGCCGAGAAAGTCGGCAGGCGGTGCGGAGAAGGGAAGCGTTTCCTCGATATTCACCAGGTGCCAGGGCAGGCGGTATCTGTCCACGACCTCGCGCATCCATTTGCGTTCATCGACGTCGGCGAAGCGTGGGCAATAGACGGACCAAGCCGCGAGTCCAGGTGCTTCGAGCCGTGCGGCAATGCTGGCGACGGTTGAGGAGTCCAGTCCTCCCGACAAATGCGTCCAGACCACGCGGGCGCCATCGATGGCGCCCCGCACCCCGGCTTCCAGCGATGTGCGGAAACGCGATTCGTATTCCTCGTCGTCTCGCAATGCGACGGGAGGCGCATCGGCGAGACTCCAGTGCCTGGATTCAGTAACGTGACCGCTGGCCCAGGAAAGGCTGCATCCCGGCAGCAGGCGCCGGATGGCTAGGAAGGGGGTTCGCGCGGTGGTAATGCTCCCACGGGCCAGGAAATCTGCGAGGTACTCTTCGTCGAGGCGCGCCGTTACCTCGCCGTCGAGCAGATCCACAAGATGCGTGGCGAAAGTCAACTCATCAGCGTGGCCGTCAACGCGATCAGCATTCGAATAATAAAGGGAAGTCAGGCCAAGGCTGTCATGGGTCAAAAAGGCGCGGTCAGTGTGGCGGTCATAGAGGGCAACCGCAAATTCGCCGAGGACGTGGGAGGGAAGCTGCTCTCCCCAGAGGCGATAAGCAGCCGCTATAAGGCTGGTATCGGATTCGGGTCCAGAGTTCGGGACCCCGAGGCGTTCGGCGAGATCCTTCCGGTTTGCGAGGTTGCCCCAGACGAGAACCTGGCAGTCCAGAGATTCGGTTGCTGCGGGAGCCGACTCGGGCACGAGAATTCCCACGCGGCGCACAATACGGCCAGCAATTCCTCTAGACATGGTTGTTCCGGTCATCGCCGAGGCTCCGCTGGAATAGTTGCGGCAAGCCGGGCCAAGGGTACAAATGCTCCGCTCAGACCCCGCTCGTCGAGGATGGGCTGGCCGTCGCACTCCACCCAGGCGTGTGCCTGAAAGGGCATTCGGCATACACCGATCACGTGCTCGGCGGGAATCGACTGCTCGCGTAAGAAACGAAATAGCGATAGGGAACGAACCAGGCAGTCATTCGGTGCCCGTTGGGATAGAAAAAAAGTTTCCGCACGGCCGAACGCAGAGATCGCTCGCGGCAAGCGCTCGCGATTGCACCCTCCAGGAAGCTGCGCATATCGTTCATAGGTTCCGCGGAAACCTTGCTGCATCAGCGAACGCCGGGTCCGATAAAAAATCGCAATCGCACGAATCGTTGCTGGCAACCGGGATGAAACGGGACCAGGCAGAAGAGCCTGTCTCGGGTCGCCGGATTGCACTGCGGAGAGTTCCTCGTCCGAGATCCTCTGGGTCTCGCTCAAGATCCCTTGCGCCCGGCAGTTAGCCGCGAAATCTGCGAAGTCGCTATTCAACACTTCCGGGCTTACATCGTAGGTATCGGCCAGCAACTGTCGCGTCACGGTCCAATCGCTCTCGCCCATCAATGCGGACCACATGGCGCTGGCCACGGGATCAAGTACACGGTACGACTCAGTATTCAAGTCAAGCAAAATGCGGCAGCCGTCCACTTCGGCATGCCGCACACTAGCCCTCGGCCTAACCTGAATCGGTTGGGTCATGTGGATGTGGTCATCCTTAGCGTCCGTCTAGATCAACTTCGGCATCCCGTGCTCGCCCGGAGGCGGAGTTGTAGTAACCCGTTGTGCCATCGTTAGGAGGATCGCCCACCGGGTCGCCGTGGCCGGTTGTTAGCGCATCGATGCTGCCTACATTGACGATAACTGGCTTCTTATAGCGGCGCTTCGTCCCGGAGAGGGCGGAGTGATCGGAACTATTCATGTTCATGAGTATCTCCTTAGTGCTTGGTGATCGGAGTTTGCTAGGAAACTAGCTGCAACTTTCGTTCTAACTCCAATAGCGACCCACTATATACCCGTTGTGGGGCCGGGTCTAGATTGATTTGCAGGATTGATTTGCAGGCTATAGATAGGTGGACTGGGTGGGTCGTGAGACTTGGATTTAGAACATGAAAAGCCAGGGGCGGAGACTTCTCCGCCCCTGGCGGTAAATATTCAACTACTTCTGATAGACGAAGTGGCCGCGGCGGTTCTGCTGCCAGCAGGACTCGTTCGATTCCATGCAGAACGGCTTCTCTTTGCCGTAGCTGATGGTCTTGATGCGGCTGGCGTTGACCCCCGCCGAAACCAAGGCGCTTTTCACGGAAGAAGCGCGCTGGTCGCCCAGGGCGAGATTGTATTCCGTGGAGCCACGCTCATCGCAATGGCCCTCAACCGTGAAGCCGATGTTGGAGTGCTGGTTGAGGAACTGCGCGTCAGCCCGCACCGCAGCCTGCTGATCGCCGCGAATGTCGGACTTGTCATATTCGAAGTAAATGTCCTTCACGCTGCGACCGAAGAGATCCTCTTCCGTAGCCGAAGGCGGAGGAGGAGCCTCACCCGCGGCCGCCGGTGTGACCGTGAGGCGCGTGGTGGCCTCCTGGGTTCCGCCGGAACTCTTGGCTACGAGGTGATAGGTTGTGGAATCGGTCGGGTTAACCTGTTGCGTCCCGCTAGGCTGAACAGCGCCGATGCCGTCGATGGAAACGTCGGTGGCATTGGATGTCTGCCAGGTCAACGTTGCGGATTGTCCCGGCTGAATAGTATCTGGACTTACGGAAATGGAAGCGGTGGGCGCTGCGGGTGGCGGCGGTGGTGGCGGTGGTGGCGGGGCTGTCTTCTTATGGCATGCGCCGAGCATGACAACAGCGGCCAGAGCGATAGTGGTTGCGAGACCCTTCAAACTTTGATGTTTCATGTTCTTCCTTTTCACCTTTAATCCTCCTGCGAATCCCGAAATAGTTCGAGTTCAGACGAAGTGTTTTTATTTCCAACTCCAGTTTGGCTGCGTGTTACGTCCAGTAAAAGTTAGCTGATGAAGCTTGGTTCCGTCGGCGAGTATCATCCACAGTTCCTCTTTGCCCGAGCGCTTCGACTCAAAGACAATGTGGCGGCCATCCGGCGACCATGAAGGATAATCGTTGCGCCCGCCGTCGTGCGTAAGCTGAACCCATTGCTTGCTGGCGATATCCATCAGATAAATATCGGAAGAGCCGGGCTCGCCAGGACCGTATTTGCGAATCCACGCCAGAGTAAGAAACTGGCCATTCGGCGACCAGTTGGGTGAGACCGCGTAGCCCTGATCGGTCATGCGCTGCTCGTTGGTGCCGTCTGCCTCCATGGTATAAACCTGCGGCAATCCGGTGCTACCGCTGACAAAAGCGATCTGAGCGCCGGTCTTGCGATTCCAGACCGGGCCAACGTCCGGACCTTTGTTGGATGTTAGCCGGTGAAGATTGGCGCCGGAGGAATCGCACACATAAATTTGCGGATTGCCGCCGCGCGAGGACGAAACAGCAAGGTGAAGACCGTCTGGCGCCCACGCCGGCGAAAGATTCGTGCCGCCAAAATGCGGAAAGCTAACCACGCGGTTGAGATCGATTGAGTACATCAGAATGTCCCAACCACTCTTGGTTAAGGAACTGAAAGCGAGACGCGAACCATCGGGCGAGATGCGCGGCGAAAGCGACACGGAACCGAGGTGAGTGAGTTGGCGCTGATTCGAGCCGTCGTAATCCATCACCCAGATTTCTTTGTGGCCGGAGCGGTCGCTGACAAAATAAATCTTGCTCTCCGCAATGCCGGGAATGCCTCCGCCCAAGCGAAAGATGATCTCATCGGCAAACCTGTGCGCGATCACGCGGACCGCGTCGCCAGTGGGAACGTCAGTGTACTGTTTGCCGAGAACTTCGGGCGAGGCTGTATTCTTGACGTCATATAACCAGCCTTGCACGGTGACTTTACCTGCGGCCACGGCGAGATTGCCGAAGGTCAGCATAGCGGCGTTCGGCGGAGGCGAGTTCCATACTCCGAAGGTGACCTCCGTCGGCTGGCCCGGCACTTGCAGCGGATAGAAGCTCTTAGAGATGAGTTCAACCACGCCGGAATTGTCGAGGTCGTTCCAGAATGTATCGTTGAAAGTTTTCAGCAAATCAGCGTCTTGGGGGTCGCTGTTGGAAGGCTTGAAGTCGGGAACGGCAAGCCGGACTTTATCCACACCCAGCCCGGAGCCGGTGCGAACCCAATCCTGCGCAAAGGATGTGGAAGGGAAGAGTGACCAGACCAGAATCAGTACGCTCAGACCCCTGCGAAGCTGTGCGCAGCGTGTGAAGCGCGAAACTGGTCTATATATGTCGTCCATCCGTTTGGAGACGTGAGGCGAACCCGGACAAGAAGGTACCGTACAAGACAATATCGTACTCCGATATGTTTTTATTAGCAAGTTCCGAGCGATCATTCCCTATCCATCATAGTGAAGTGTCCTCAGCCTCAGGAATAATCACGCAGATGCCCTACATTTTCTCACCCTGCACACAGCGGCATCTCCCGCGAAATTACACAGTATGGATGCTGCGACCGGGCCAGAAGGACACAAGTTATTTCCTGGAGTAATCGAACCAGTACTCCACTGAGATTTTGCTGCCGCCGTAATCCTGAGGCAGCGGGCCGAAGGTGTCGATGCGCTGCAGGGCGCGGACGGCCGAGATGTCGAGCGAGGGCACACCGCTCGACTGCTCAACCTTTACATTAAGCGGATGGCCGTCACGGGCCACGTCGAAGGTGATATAAACGCGCGACGCGCTGTTGATCCGCGGATCGACCTCATATTTTAACCAGTTCTCGGAAACCTTTTTTTGGATGACTTGGACGTACCAGCCGAACCTTGTGCCGAAATCTCCGCCACCGCCGGTGACACCGAAGCCGCCTTTCGCGCCGCCGGCATCGAAGGTGCCATAGGGTCCGCTGACCGGGCCGCCTTCGCCGAAGGCAACCTGATTGGTTTGTTGCTCGGGCGCTGGCTTCGTTTTCTCTTTGGTTGGCGTGGTCTCTTTTTTCGGCTTGATCTTGGAATTCTTGCCCTGAATCTCGATGGCGTCGGGCTCTTTTTCTTCTTCAACCTTCGGTTCGGATTTGGTCAGGCCCTT
>JBEKJF010000153.1:0-10709 GCA_050011375.1 Candidatus Sulfotelmatobacter sp. | reverse complement strand
TTTCTGATCGGGCTCTCGATTGTTTTGATTATTTTTGGCTTGGTCGGCAGGTCGCAAATTTGAGGAGCTGAATCGAACTGAAGTGCGGCGCTGCACTGGGTGAATGCCTTGTAGCTTCTGGCAGTGTAGGGGTCCTTCGGCTCCGCAAGTGCTCGCGCTAAGCGCGCAAGCACTTGCTTCGCTCAGGATGACAACGTGTAAATGGATGACGGTTTAAACCGACGGCGCTTTCTGCACGGAGTTCGACGCGACTCCAGAGAGGGAGAGCGGGTGGCCGTTTTCGCAGACTACGACTGGGTCGGCGCGCAGGACGAACTCCAGCAGTTCTGATTCTGACAACTGGCTGTTATCGAGCACGTGCCAGCGGGTGCGCGATCCGCAATTGGGCTCGGCGCATTCCAGTTCGACGCCCCAGAAATCAAGGCCGCTGTGGTCCGCCAGGGGATAGGAGAATGGCGCCCATTGCACATCTTTTTTCTCGTAGACGTACCAATGGTCGCACTCGCGGCAGATGAGGCGCAATTGCCATCCCTCCTGAGGCCAGTCGGGCGGAGTCGCTCCGATTCGAGGCGGGTTTGGGTAGGGCAGGCGAATGCGTGCCGCAGAGGGCGTGGGACAGTCGGGGTTTTTGCATCGTACGACGGGCTGTAAAAACATGGAATCGTTTTCTCCGGACAACTTCCAATCTACCACGGGAAACGTTCTGGCCGCTTACATCCATTGACCGGCTGGCCTGCATCTCTGTAATCTTGCAAGAGAAATTTCGCGTAGAATTCGATCCGATCAAACCTGAAGGGAAATTCATGAAGGCAGTTGCAATTTTGATGGCGGCCTTGCTCCTGTTGCCCAGTTGTAGTAACCAGACGACGGTTAAGGAGGCGCCAGGCGCGATCTGGCAGGCGCAGTTGCTCGGGGGCAAGGGCCAAGAGTCCGGGTTCAGCTTTAACACGCAGTTCGGTTTTAACGGGAATGGGTCGCTGACATTCGGCAATTTTCAATTCATTAACTTCGATAGCGGGAGCAGTTGTTTTCCCTTCAGCGGGGAGTTACCGACCGGCTCACTGACGAACTTCAACTTTGATCAGACTACCCTGGCCGTGACGGCCACATTTGCGTTCACGGTAGAGTCTGGAGGCAACAGCCTAACCCTCACGGGACCGCTGGTTGCCGTGGCGTCCGAGACCGGGCAGACAGGTAACAATACGATTACGCTTACTAGCGGCTCGGTAACCGGCGACTGGATGTTTACCGGCGGCGGCACGCCTGCCGGTTGTAGTGACACGCTTACAGGCAGCTTTACGATGACGATGTCTACGACGTAAGACTGCGGATTCAGAACTTGCTGATTCAGAACTTGCTGATTCAGAACCAGTCGCTGCGGTAGGCGACCCACCATGAGACGTAGAGAATGGGGAGGGTCGAGGCCAGGCCCCACCACAGGGGCAGCAGAAAATCCGCTAGCAGGCCTAGCACCGTGAAGGTTATCCAGAAGATTTTCCTTTCCATACATTCATTGTAGGCTGGCGGGGCGGCCCAAGGCAGCAGTGCCGTCGGCCAAGCACTTTCGTCATGTGCGTGGTCTGCTATAGAGTGGGAGCGATGAAGCGCTCGCTGCAGCAGATCGCCGAGGCCGTTGAAGCTCGCGTCGAAGGAGATGGAAACGTCGAGGTGAGCGGCGTGGCCAGCATAGGATCGGCTTCGCTGCAGGATCTGGTGTTTGTGGAGGACGAGAAATATCTGGCGCGCGCGCTGGAGTGTGGCGCGGGGGCGGTAATGACGGGAGAGTTTGCGGCGGGGAAGTCCGTGCCGGGGATGCCGCTGATTGTCTGTCGGCATCCTAAGCTGGCATTTGCGCGGGCGGCACGGTTCTTGTACGAGCGCGAAGGGCTTGATGCTGGTGTGCGTGAGAGTGCGGTTGTGCATGCTTCTGCTCGCCTCGGTGTGGGCGTCGTGGTCGAGGAACACGCAGTG
The DNA here is from genome assembly GCA_050011375.1 of Candidatus Sulfotelmatobacter sp. Classification (GTDB taxonomy): domain Bacteria; phylum Acidobacteriota; class Terriglobia; order Terriglobales; family Acidobacteriaceae; genus Sulfotelmatobacter. Next base: position 8,738 of record JBEKJF010000153.1, on the reverse strand, counting down.
ATTGCGGAGGATGCGGAAATCGGTGAGGGTACGCGGATCGGCGCTGGCTGCTCCATCGGGCGGGGAGTGAGGATTGGGCGGGAGTGCGAGGTTTATCCGCAGGTCACGATTTATCCCGGGAGCACATTGGGCGATCGCGTGATTGTGCATGCGGGCGCGGTTTTGGGGAGCGATGGTTTCGGATATGTTCGCGATGCGAAGAGTGGGCGCTATGAGAAATTTCCGCAAGTCGGCAGGCTGGTCATCGAAGACGACGTAGAGATTGGCGCAAACACGACCATCGATCGCGGAGCGCTCGACGAAACTCGCATTGGACGGGGAACGAAGATCGACAACCTGGTGCACATCGGCCACAACTGCCGGCTTGGCGAAAATGTTGTGATCGCGGCGCAGACTGGGCTTTCCGGCAGCATTACGATTGAGAACGATGTCGTGCTCGGAGGACAGGTTGGCATTGGCGAACACGCGCGCATTGAAGAGGGAGTGATGCTGGGCGGACAGGGCGGAGTGCTGCCGAATAAAGTTTTGCGCGGCAAGGGTGTGGCGTTCTGGGGAACTCCGGCGCAGCCGGTGCGGCAGTATCTGAAGCAGTTGGCGGCGCTGGCGCGGCTGTCGAAGAAAAAATAATCGTTCGGGCTTCCGGCCTCCGAATATTGTGGAACTGCCGGAAGCCGGAAGCCGAATTTATGGCAATCGTAGTGATTGGCGGGCATTCGCGGAGTGTAGGAAAGACCAGCGTGGTGGCGGGGCTGATTTCCGCGTTGCGCGAATACGATTGGACCGCCGTTAAGATTACGCAATATGGACACGGAGTTTGCTCCGCGAATGGAGCGCCTTGCGACTGCGCGACCGTCGATCACACTTGGGCGATTACCGAGGAGAAAGATCGCGGAGGCGAATCGGATACCTCGCGCTTTCTGGTGGCAGGCGCCGCGCGAACGTTGTGGGTCCGCACCGAGCAGGGCAGGCTGGCCGAGGCTATGCCGGCGCTGCGGCAGCGACTGGAGCATTCGCGCCATGTGATGGTGGAGTCGAACAGCGTGTTGAAGTTCATGCGGCCGGATTTGTATCTGACGGTGCTCGATCCTGGGACTGAAGACTTTAAGAATTCGGCGCGGGAATTTCTCGACCGGGCTGACGCCGTGATTCTTCATGATGGGTCGAAGACTGGATCGGCATGGCAGAGCGTTTCGTTGAAGCCGTTGGCGGAGCGGCCGGTGTTTCGGATCACCCCTCCGCCTTATGTTACAGCGGAGATTGTGGAGTTCGTTCGGGGTTCGCTGGCGAGCTCTGCGAGAGCAGGTTCCTCGCGGGAAGCCCGCTCGGAATGACGGGAGTGGGCTGGAGGCTGGTGTTCGGTTCGAATTATGAAAATAGGGTCCAAGGTGCGCGTTATCGGCATTCCTGATGGGCTAGAGGACTATCCCGACTTTCCGACGAAATCAACGTTCATCAAGTGCGTTGGTCGCGAATTTGTTATAGCAGGCTTCAACGAGCGCGGCATGGCTGAACTCGACATCTCGTCGGTGAACGGGAGCGTGGGCGAGACAATTTGGATCGAACCTCAATTTCTAGAGTTAGTCTCAAACTGAGGCGTTACCAAACGCCCGCTCGGAACGACAAGCTCTTTTGTTATTCTTCTTCGTGCGGCAAATTCATCCAAGCGCCTGGCTGTTGGTTGGCCTCTCATCGCTGTTGCAGATTCTGATTTTCCCCCTTCCCGGACTTTACGTTTTATCCTGGGTCGCGGTTGCTCCGTTGATCGTGGCTCTTTTGCGAGCGCGGCCAGCGGGGGCGCTGGAGATCGACGGCGCAATTAATCTTCAGGCCGCGAGGCCGGGGCAGGCCTTCCTGCTGGCATACGTTTCAGGAATCCTCTGGTATGCGGGCACGTGCTATTGGATTTACAGCACCATGCACGAGTACGGCGGCCTGAGTGTGCCGCTGGCGCTGCTGGCTCTGTTTCTGTTCTGCCTTTACCTCGCGCTTTATCACGGTCTGTTTGGTTTGCTGTTAAGCTTCGCCGTTGACTCCGGCCGTGATAACCGCCGCGCACTCGTGGCCGCACCGTTTCTGTGGGTCGCGGTGGAGTTGGCGCGAACGCGCGTGACCGGCTTCCCATGGAACTTGCTGGGCACCGCGCAGGTGGACAATATCTCGCTCAGCCGCATCACCACCTGGACCGGGGTCTACGGAGTCTCATTCGAAATCATGCTGGTGAATGTTGCGGTCGCGGCGGCATTTCTGGTGCCGAGAAAAAAGCGGCGCACGTTGCTGATTGCATCAGTGGCGGCGGCTGCCGTACTTCAAGCCGGCAGGCTGGTGGAGGCTCCCGCGCTTTCGGCGGATCACGCCGCTTTGCTGGTGCAGGAAAATATTTCGGTGCAAGCCAACTGGACGCGCGATGCGTTCGAGCGCACGCTTCGCGAGTTGACTGATCTATCCGCTAAAACCGTTGCTGCCAATTCATCTCCTGCGCCCGACTCAACGCACGGTAAAGTTGATTTCATCGTTTGGCCTGAGTCTCCCGCGCCTTTTTTCGCGAGCGATCCGCTGTTCCGCAATCCGCTGAGCGAGATGGCTCGAGCAACGCATACTTGGGTAGTGACGGGCGCTATCGGCAGCACGCCTGCGATGCAAGGCGGCAAGTCAGCTTCGCAGCTGTTCAATTCGGCCGCGCTGGTTAGTCCTTCTGGAGATTGGACTGCGCGTTACGACAAAGTGCATTTGGTGCCCTTCGGAGAATACCTGCCGTTCCCGAAGCTGTTTTCGTTTGCCGGAGGCTTGACCAAAGAGGTGGGAGAGTTTCAATCGGGAGCGTCGCGCTCGCCGCTGGACGCGGGAAGTACCCGGATGGGAGTTTTCATCTGTTACGAGTCCGTGTTTCCGGGCGAAGTGCGCGAGTTCGCGGATCAGGGCGCTCAGGTGCTGGTGAATCTTTCGAACGACGGCTGGTATGGCGACAGCGGCGCCTACGCGCAGCATCTGAATCAGACGCGCATGCGCGCGATCGAGAACGACCGCTGGATTTTGAGCGCGACGAACACTGGAGTCACGGCCTCGATCGATCCTTATGGGCGGACGGTGGAGCGACTGCCCCGCAAGGAACGAAGCGCGCTGGTTGCGCCTTATGCCCTCACCTCCGTAACCACGTTCTACACGCGGCACGGCGATTGGTTCTGCTGGCTGTGTGCGATAATTTCAGCAGGGGCGCTGATCACGCGCTTCGCAATCCGTGGAAAAGAGAAGGCAGAAACATCCTCATGAATCAAGAGTTGGAACAGGAATACGGAACGTTGAGCAAGAAGGTCCGCGAACTCCGGGAGTATCTTTGACGCGGACAAGCTCCGTCCGCAACTAGCCGAAATCGAGAAGCAGTCCGCCGAGCCGAATCTGTGGTCGGATCCGAAGCGCTCGCAACAGGTGATGCGCGAAAAAAAGCGCCTGGAGCATTTGCTCGCGACCGATGCCGATCTCGCGCGCCGTACGGATGACATTGCCGCGTACTTCGACCTGGCGAAAGAAGGCGAAAGCGTCGACGGCGAATTGCGCCGCGACATCGACTCGCTGCGCGAGCTGATCGATAAGCTCGAAACGGAAACCCTGCTGTCAGGCCCGAACGACGCGCTGAATGCGATTGTGACCATTCATCCCGGCGCGGGTGGAACCGAATCGCAGGACTGGGCCGACATGCTGCTGCGAATGTATCTGCGCTGGGCAGAAAGGCAGGGATTCGAGACTGTGCTCTACGACTATCAGCCCGGCGAGGAAGCCGGGCTGAAGTCGGCGACCTTCGCCGTAAACGGCGAATATGCCTACGGATTGCTGAGCAGTGAGATCGGCGTGCACCGCCTGGTGCGGATTTCGCCGTTCGATCAGGCCAAACGCCGGCATACTTCGTTTGCCAGCGTTTATGTTTCTCCAGAAATCGACGATAGCATTGAAGTGGTCATCAAGCCGGAAGACATTCGCACGGACACTTACCGGTCGAGCGGCAAGGGCGGGCAGCATGTGAACACGACGGATTCAGCGGTGCGCATCACGCACATCGCAACCGGTCTGGTTGCCAGTTGCCAGAATGAACGCTCGCAGCACAAGAATCGCGAACGTGCCATGAGCATGCTGCGCTCGAAGCTTTACGAATTCGAGATGGAGAAGAAGCGCGCAGCCACGAAGAAAATTGAAGACTCAAAACTCGACAACGACTTCGGTTCGCAGATTCGCTCGTACGTGTTGCAGCCTTACCGCATGATCAAAGATCACCGCACCAAGACGGAAGTCGGTGACGTAGACCGCGTGATCGACGGTGATTTGCAGCCGTTCATTCGGGCGTATTTGTTGGCGCGGCGCGGGGAGAAATCGTGAGTACAGTGAGTGCCGGAAAAAAACCTTCACCACGGGGAACACGGGGTTCGCACGGGGTAAAACTTGGCCCGCGGTTTCTGCGCGCATTTAATTTTGCGGTGGAGAAGCATGCTGGGCAAACGCGCAAAGCTTCAACGATTCCTTATATCGCGCACTTGATGGGGGTCGCCTCGCTGGTGCTGGAGTTCGGTGGCGACGAGGATCTGGCAATCGCCGCGCTGCTGCACGACGTAGTCGAAGACTGCGGCGGAGCGCCCATGCTGAAAGAAGTCCGGCGCCGGTTCGGGAGCCGTGTGGCGAAAATTGTGGATGGTTGCACCGATTCCGATACGTATCCCAAGCCGCCGTGGCGTGAACGGAAAGAAACCTACATTCGGCATCTGAAGACGGCCGATGCGGAAACTCGGCTGGTTTCTGCCGCCGACAAACTGAACAACGTGCGCTCGATTCTTTCCGACTATCGCGAAGTCGGAGAATCCGTGTGGGCGCGGTTCACTGGCGGCCGCGAAGGAACACTCTGGTATTACGGTGCTTTGCTCGAGGAATTTCTTCGGCGTAAGCCCAACCGGCTGATACGAGAATTGAAATTGGCGATCAAAGAACTTGAAACTACTGCGAGCGGGAGGTGAACTCATGCCGCGGACCATCGATTTAATTCGTGCCTCGAAGCTGCCATCGAACAGGATGCAGTTTGCCGCCAAGGGCGCGCTGCAGGTTCCCGCCGACGAAAACATTGAGATTCTGGTTTACCTCGCCAAACACAATAAGATTTTCGGCGACACCGCCCGCCTCACTTTGGCGGGCTGGGATGAAAAGGCTTCGCTGGCTGCAGCTTCCGACCCTGAGACTCCGCGCGAAGTGCTCGACTATTTTATTTCGCCGGAGAATCTTCGTCCACGGCTGCTACCGGCGCTGCTCGGCAATCCCTCTGTTGCCGACGGCGAGCTGGCGAAATTCGCCATCTCCGCGTCGCGGGAATCGATCGATGCCATGCTGCAGTGTGCGCGTGTGCGCGCGTCGTCGATTATTCTCAAATCTCTTCGGGCGAATCCATATCTGAAGGCCGAGCAATCGTCCGCGATCGCGGATCTTTTGAACGCGAGCCAGTCGGAACCGCCGCCCGCCCCTGTTACAACCAGCGAAGCGAAAGTTGATGAAGCAGCGGCGCCAGCAAATAGTGAACCCGCCCACGTCGCGACTCCCGCCATAGACGAAGCCGGTGAAGTTCCAGACGAAGCTGTTTCTTCTTATCTTGCCGAACATGCCGCCGAGATTGCTGCAGAGAAGGATAAGCCCTTCCAGCCCGTCGGCGGCATCGTGGATTTGCTGGGAACCGATTATTTTCCGGTGTCGGAAAACAAAGAGATGTCGGAGATTGAGGGCAGCGCAGAGAAAGTTGTGGCTGAATCTGCCAAAGCCGCGTCGGCCGCAGCCGCGGTTTCGAAACCTGTTGCCGCGCAACCTAAATCCGGTCAGCGTGACAACACGATGCAGAAGATCAATCGCCTCGATGTGAAGGACCGCATTCAACTGGCGTTGAAGGGCGACAAAGAAGAGCGATCGATACTGATTCGCGATGGCACCAAGGTGGTTGCGCTGGCGGTGCTTGAGGCTCCTAAACTTTCCGACGGCGAAGTGGAGAAGTTTGCCCTGCAAAAGAATGTGTTGGAAGCGGTGCTGCGGCAGATTCCATTGAAGCGCCGCTTCATGAAGAATTACATCGTGGTGCGCAATCTGGTGTCGAACCCGCGTACCCCGCTCGATCTGGGATTAGGGTTGATGAAGCACATTCAAATACAAGATTTGAAAAACATCTCCAACAACAAGGAAATTTCTGAGACCGTCCGTAAGATGGCAATGAAGTTGTACAAGCAGAGGCTGGATGCGGCGAACAAGAAGTAGAAAAACAAGATGGCCTCTTCTCGGCAAACCGATCCCGTCACCGAACTTCTCTCGCGCGCGAAGACCATCGCCGTCGTGGGACTCTCCGATAATCCCATGCGCGCGAGTCATGGCGTTTCAGCCTATATGCAGAGCCATGGTTATCGCATCGTGCCGGTGAATCCGCAGATCGAGTTTTGTCTGGGCGAGAGGGCTTACGCTTCGCTGCTTGAGGTTCCGGAGAAGATCGACATCGTTAACATTTTTCGCCGGCCGCAGTTCGTGGAAGAACTTGTTGATCAGGCAATCCAGTTGAAGGTTCCGGCGATCTGGATGCAAGAGGGAGTGATCCACGAGAAAGCCGCCGCGAAAGCGCGCCAGGCGGGCATCTTCGTGGTGATGGACCGCTGCATTTTGAAGGATCACCGGGTACGATTCAGGACGTAGGTGTTAGGCATTAGGCCTATCACTTATCAACTGTCACCCAAGACCTATTACCCAACACCTTCACTGCAAATGGTTCTGCCTAACTTGACCGCGACGCCCGCAGCCTATTAATCTCTTCCATCCGCTCGCGGATGCGCTTCTCGATTCCCTCATTTGTCGGACGATAGTAGATGCGGTCTCGCAAACTGTCAGGCAGACATTGCATGTTCGCTACTTTGCCTTCGACGTCGTGCGCGTATTGATAATCTTTGCCGTAACCCAAGCCCTTCATCAATCCGGTGGGCGCGTTGCGCAAGTGCAGCGGTACGGATTCTGCGGCGGTCTGTTCGATATCCTGTTGCACCGCGCCGTAGGCAGTGTAAAGCGCATTCGATTTGGGCGCGACCGAGAGGTAGACGACCGCTTGCGCCAGCGCGAGATTGCCTTCGGGCATGCCGATGAAATCTACAGCATCGCGCGCGGCCATGCAGAGCGAAAGTGCGTTCGGATCGGCCAGGCCAATGTCTTCCACTGCCATGCGCACCACGCGGCGCGCAATGTAGAGCGGATCTTCCCCGGCCTCGATCATGCGTCCGAGCCAGTAGAGCGCGGCGTCAGGGTCGCTGTTGCGAACGGACTTGTGCAGCGCCGAAATCAGGTTGTAGTGTTCTTCGCCAGCCTTGTCGTACAGCAAGATGCGCTTCTGCAGCGCATCGCGAACAATGTCGTCGGTAATTTCTGCAGGCTGCTCCCCCGGCTGGGGTGCCCCATTTCTCGCGTCTTTTGCGAGAAGTGGGGATTTTGCCAATCCGGCCGCAACCTCAAGCACGTTGTAGGCGCTCCGGGCATCGCCGCTGGTGTAGCTTGCAATTTTCTTGAGAACATCGTCGGATGCGCGCAACTTCATCGCGCCAAGGCCGCGCTCATCATCCGTCAGTGCTCGCTTGAGCAACTGCACGATCTGGTCTTCGCTGAGCGGCTGCAACACATAGACGCGGCTGCGCGAAAGCAAAGCGGCGTTGATCTCAAACGACGGATTCTCTGTGGTGGCTCCGATCAGCCGGATGTTGCCTTTTTCCACGTGCGGCAGAAAAGCATCCTGCTGCGCTTTATTGAAGCGGTGAATCTCATCGATGAAGACGATGGTCCGCGTGCCGTATTGACGGGCGCGCTCGGCGTCAGCCATGACCTGCTTGATCTCTTTAATTCCCGCAAGCACTGCGGAGAACTCTATGTACTCCGCCTTGGTCATGCGAGCGATAATCTTCGCCAGCGTTGTTTTGCCGGTGCCGGGTGGTCCCCAGAAAATGAGCGAACCGGTGTCGTCGCGATCAATCTGCGTGCGCAGAGGCTTGCCCGGCCCGATCAGGTGCTCCTGCCCGGCGAACTCTTCAAGTGTCCGCGGACGCATGCGGTCCGCCAGCGGCCGCGTGCGGTCGGTCGCGCTATCGGCACTCGGGATGGGCTGGAAAAGTCCCATAAAACAATCCTTTAGCTCTTAGCCTTTGGCTTTTAGCTGAAAGCCAAGAGCTAACGGCTAAGAGCTTTTTCTTTGCCTTGCCGCTTCGTACAATACGATGCTCGCGGCCACGCCGGCGTTGAGCGATTCCACCTGCTCAGTGTGCGGGATGGAAATGAATTCATCCGTCTTGGCCATTACATCGCGCGGAAGCCCTGAACCTTCGTTGCCGAAAAAGATCGCGGTCTTGCCCTTCAAGTCTGATTGATCGAGCGGTGTTCCCTTATGCGATGAAGTTGCGATCAAGCGCACGCCTTGCGCACGCAGTTTTTCTGAAACTTCCTCGAGCTTTGTTGCGGCGGATTTTCCACGTCCGTGAACCTGTCCATGCACCACAGGCAGGCGGAACACCGATCCCGCCGACGCGCGAACGACCTTCGAGTTGAACGGGCTCACCGTGCCTTCACCGAGCACCACGCCTGCGCTGCCGAACGCCTCCGACGAGCGCAGAATCGTACCCAGGTTGCCTGGATCCTGCAGTCCGGCGAGCACAACAATCGGTCCGACCTGTAGCCGTTCGCTCTCCACGAGATCGTCGAGCGAAAAT
>JBEKJF010000152.1:0-10764 GCA_050011375.1 Candidatus Sulfotelmatobacter sp. | reverse complement strand
TCTGCTGCAGCGATTTCGCCACGCTGCGCGCGTTGTCGATGGCGTCCGGGTTTTGGCCAAAGGCCACCCCTGTCGTCATTGCCACTGCTACTGCCAGAATGCCTGTTGTCAGCTTCATATGCGATTCCTATTTCACGCCTGCGGCCGGCGTTGCCGGCTTGGCTCCTGGACCCGCCGCTGGCGGCTCCAGATCGTGACTGTAGAATGTCGTTGCGACAAACGAGGCCACCACGCTCTCGTTCGGGGCGTATTGATACTGGTGCTTCACTTTCGCGACCGTTGGATTTTTGGTCGTGCCCACCAGCAAACCGCTGACGTTCACGATGCGCTCGAGCTTGCCCACGCGGTCAAAGAAATTCAGCATGGAATAGTACGGACCATCGAGCTCCATATCGAATGGAACTTCTGTGTAATACTCTTTCGCTGCCACCGGCTTGGCCGAGAAGCGGCGCAGTTCCACGCCTGCCTTGAGCGCTTCGCTATCCATCGTGGTCATAAAGGTGTCCACCGATTTCTCGTCGGGAACGATGCGCCGTTCAATTTCCAACTGCTGTTTCAGGCTGGCCAACTGCAGTTCCATGTCCTTCAGCTTGGGACGATAGGACTCCAGTTCGTTGTTCTCGCGAACCTTGATGTCGACCGCATGCTGAGCGGTCGCGTTCTTGTCGCTCTGGTTCTTGAAGATCGTGAAGTACAGCGCTGCGGTTATCAGCGCGCCTCCCGCGATCACCGCTCCCCACTGCTTGATGCCAGACAGTTCGTTGAAATTTGTCGACATAGGTCTGCCTCTACGACTTTCCCTTCTCGCAGGTCAGCGTGAACTGGAACGCCTGCATATCCTTGACTGCATCGTCCTGGAAAGTTTCTTTGATCTCGACGCTCTTGAAGAATCCCGTCTTCTGCAGGTTCGCGATCAGCGTAGCCACCGCGTCCGTGCTCAGCGCCGTGCCATCCAGGCTTACGCTAGCGCCAGAATCTTCCATCTTGTTCAGCCAGACCGCTTCGGTTCCGTTCACTGTCTCGCCGAGCATGGCCAGCAGGTTGACGGGGCCGGCCTGGCCAGCGCGCAGCGAATCAATTACATCCACGCGACGCTTGTAGCTGTCGGCTTGCCGCTGCCGTTCCAGAAAGCGCGCCTTCACATCGCTGAGTTCGCGGTTTTTCTGCTCGGCCGCGGTCATCTGTTTCGCGATCGATTTTGACTGTTGGTCGAGGCGGTACCAGTAGCCGAAATTCAACAGCCCGGCTACGATCAGCACCATCAGCACCTTCAGCTTGGGCGAGCCCAGATCGCCCATCTCCATCGTGGGCATGGAGGGTCCGCTGCTTCCACCAGCACGCTTGCTTTTCCCCTTGGAATTTTCGAGCAGATTGATTCTGATCATAGGGATTCAAAGCTCCTTAAAGCCAACCCTACCGCGACTGCCAGTTGGCCCGGATTCTGCTCCACCAGCTCTGCTCCGGGGCCGCTTGCGGGCGGCACCACACGCTGAAATGGATTCAACAATTCCACCGGCATCGAGAATTCCTGCCGCAACGCTTCCATCAATCCCGGCACCTTGGCCGAACCGCCGGCCAGGTAAATTTTTTCGATGTGCTCGCCTGCTGCGCTCGCCCGGAAGAAGTCGAAGGTCTTCTGGATCTCGAGCACGATGATCTCAGTCACCTGTTGCAGGATCGGCGCTTTCGCGTCCTCGCTCACCGTCCCGACTTTCTCACCCAGCTTCAGTTTCTCGGCATCGTCGAAGTTCAGATCGAGTTCCTTCTGCAGAGAATCCGTATACTGGTGTCCGCCCACGCTGACGTCGCGCGGGAACAACGGCGTCGTGCCCTTGACGATGTTGATGTTCATCACGCTGGCGCCCAGGTTCAAAAGCGCCACCACCTGCGTCGGCGCCGGCTGGTAGTTGTACTCGTAGCAGTTCTGCAGCGCCAGAGCATCGATGTCCACAATAGACGGAGTTCGTCCCGCCATCGAGAGTACGTTGGTGTAGTTCAGAATCTTGTCCTTCTTCACGGCCACCAGCAATACATCCATCTGCGGGCTGCCCGCTTCTTCGGACAGAATCTGATAGTCGAGGCTCACGTCAGCGAGATCGAAGGGTATGTGCTGCGCCGCTTCCTTCTCGATGGTCTCGGCCAGTTCCTGATCGCTCATCGAAGGCAGCGAGATTTTTTTGACGATCACCGAGTGCCCGCTTACCGCCGTGGCTACTGATTTTGTTTTGATCAGGCAATCGGCGAACAACTTCGAAATCGCGCTCGATACCGTTCCCGAGTCCACGATCATCGAGTCCACCACAATGTCAGAGGAGAGCGGTTCCAGCCCCAGGTGGGACACTTCAATCTGCCCGCCCTTTTTTTTCAGTTCGACTGCCTTGATGCTGGAAGAGCCCACATCCAGACCTACAATCGTTTTTGATCCCATTCCAAACATGTGTGCCCGCCTTTTCGTAACGCTTTTTGTAGCGCCTACTGTGACCCGGCAGCCTTCGCGGCCGCTTTCGGTTTATGTCCTGTTCCCGGCTCCATCTGGTTCGACTTGTCTTCCATCCACTGGTCGAGCCTCGACTTCTTGAAGCGCCAGCGATTGCCCAGCTTGAACGCGGGAATTTTCTCTTCCCCTACGTACTTGTAGAGCGTGTCCGGACTGACTCCCAAATAGTCCGATGCTTGACGAATGTTCATTACTTCTCGCGAGTCGGCCATGTTTCCTGACCTTGTGTCCTTGCCTCGCCACCAGAACCTTGTGCCGCGCCGGTGTTTCCGAGCAACGGCTTTGCCCTGAAAACTTTTCTTCGCCTTCCATAACAGTCCGGGAGGCTGTCGGTGTCCCGAGCATATATCAGCCCTGAAAGACCTTGGGGCAAAGCGAATCTCCGTGTTTTATGCCCATTTTCTGGAATTCGGCGGAGGATCAGCGGGAGGGAATATCTATATGTTGTGTAGCAAGCGCCGGTAAGTACAATAAGTTGGGTTTATGGAAAGGGGCACAGGGGGTCACTGGAAGACTGGTAACTGAAGTACTACAGACGGTACGGAAGTACTACGTCGCACGCGGAAATGCTTTGTTCGCTTGCACTTGCGTTGCGGACATATCAGGCTGGCGGCGTCGCCCATCCCGTGTTTTCATGGCGCATTCGCGTTCTCGCCACGGCGCAAGACAGCACGGCATCCTGCGCGAACCTACTGCACGTCGGAAACTTTGCCGTTGATGAAGATCACCTTCATATCTTTGTAGTAATAGATCTGCTTGGTGCCGAGAGTTACCTTCTTCTCCGGCTGGCCCATGGCGGCTACCACGTCGTCGGGCGTCATTCCCTTCTCGATGCTTACAGGATCTGCCGCGGGCGCGTCGCCTCCCTGCTGGCCCTGATCTCCGCCGCCTGCCTGCTGACCGCCCTTGTCTCCGCCCTTGTCCCCGCCTTTGTCGTCTTTCTTGGCGTCCTTCGAGTCGTCTTTGCTGACGGTGAACACCTGCATGATGATTTTTTGCACGGAGGGCGCAGTCGCACTCGCTAACGATCCCTTAGGAAATTCGAAGACGACTTCTGCCTTGTTGTAGGTCGGTGGATCGGTGCTGTTGCACGTGTCGCAGGCCACGATGCCCATGGTCACCGTGTCTTTCGCGACGTTCACATCGATCTTCGTGGGATAAACCTTGTCACCCTTGGCAAACAAGTGGGTCGTCTGCTCTTTCCCAAACTTTCCCATGATGGACTTCCGTCCCATCACAGAGAGGCCGCCGGGACCGTGAATTTGCCCATCCTGATACTTCGTCTTGAAGTCGGTTTTGTCGTCATAAGGCACGGCAAGGATGCCGCCCTTTTGGATGGCCAGCACCGTACCTTCCTCGACTACGGAGTATCCCCCGGTATCGGAGCCGATCTTCACCAGCTTGTAGGTCTTCATCAGTTCATCTTGCACGGTGGTCGCCTGCCCGCTGGCCAGTGCCACGGGGAAGATCGTGGCCGCCGCCAGAACAATCCCTGAGATCAGTTGGTGAGATTTATGCGACATGGTAAGTTCCTCCGCGTCCGCTCGTTCTAAAAACAACTACTAAACCAATCTGCCCGTGCCTATTGCTGAGGTTGAGCGTCCTGAGCTTCCTTCGCTACCTTCGCTCCCTTAGGCTTCTTCTTGGCAGGTGGAGTGATCGTGAAGACCTGCGCGATAACCTTTTCCACCGCGGGCGTCGTGGCATTCACTAAATACCCCTTGGGGAATACAAACACCACTTCCGCTTTGTTGTAGGTCGGGGGATCGGTCTTGTTGCATTTATCGCAAGCAACAATGCCCATGGTCACGGTGTCCTTCTTCATATTGACGCTGATCTTCGTGGGATAGACCTTGTCATCCTTCTTGAACAAATGGGTGGTTTGATCGGCCCCAAACTTTCCCCTGATGGCCTTGCGTCCGGCCACGACGAGTGAGCCGGGAGCGTGCATCGCTCCGTTCTGGTACTTCGTCCTGAAGTCGCTGGAGTCCGTATACGGAACGGCCAGGATGCCGCCTCTCAGGATCGTAAGCAACGTACCTTCCTCTACCACGGAGACCCCGTCCGAGTCCGATCCCATGGTCACAGCTTTGAACTTCTTCTGTAGGTCGTCCTCTACTGTGGCCGCTTGTCCGCTGGCTAGCGCCATCGGAAAAGTCATGGCGGCCACCAGGATAATGGCTTGAATGAAACGATAAGAATTCCGCAACATCGCAACAACCTCCCCAAGGTCTTTGAAGAACTGATTTTCGAAACCTAACTCCTGCTTGTGCTTGACTGTCAGCACAGACTCGGAGAACAACCTAAGTGATCAGAGAAAGGGAGCGCCGTAATCCGGCGCTCCCTGTTGATGGTTAAACCGCCGTGGTGCAACCGTCAGCTTTACAGCCCGCCGCCAGCCGAAGCCTCCGCTTTCACGTCTGCTTCGACCTTGTCAGCGTCGGCGTTCTCGTCCTTGATCGCCTTGGCTGCATCCGCGTCCGGCTTAGGCTCTGGCACATCCGAAGCCTTGGTGGACGTATCCGGCGCTTTCGGCATTCCGTTCGTCCCCTGTTTCTTGGCCATATCCTTCATGCCGTTGCTGAGCTGTTCCTCGAAGTGGTTGTACATTTCCTGCAAGTCATCCACTTTGACAGCCACGGTGGCTCCAGCCGCGCAATCCCCGGTCTTGCTCGCCGAGACGCTGGCGCTCACGGTGTTGTCGGTTGCATCCGGAGTCTCGGTAAGGCGCGTGACCACGTCACCCGACGTTAAGCCACACTCCGTTCCGTTCGCTACAACCGTAACTGCAGTATCCACCACGAAGGTGCGCTTGGCCGGATCCAACGCCGCTGGCACAGCGGCATCCGCCGTCGCCGTCGTGGACGTAGAAGCCGCCGCAGCCGTGTCGGTGCTCTTAGCCGCTGTTTGCTGTGCAGCCAACTGCGCCTTCACTTCTTCTGCGATCGCCTGCTTGACTTCGGGCGTCAACGTTACCGCAGTCGAAGCTGTGGTCGTCGTCGAAGCCGTCTCCGTCGTGCTGGCGGTATCATCCGCCGCCGCTGTACCCGTAGCTGCATCCGCAGCTACCTCAGCGGGGGCCGGATGAGCCAACGCGTAAGCCGCTTGCAGATTCGCCGCGATCAGGTAGTCCGTGAGCCAGAAGTACGGCGCAGCGTATACGGGATAAGGTGTGAACCATCCGCCGTAGAATCCCCACCACGGGCCGCCCCAACCCCATGCCCCAACGCCCCAGACCACCGGAGCTCCCCAAGGCTGCCACGCCCAGCCATAAAATGCCGGCGCGAAGTAGAACCCTGGGTACCAGCCATAGTAAGCGCGTCCGCCCCAGAAGTAGCCGCGATAGAGGCCGACGTGCACGACACCACCCACTACGAATGTACGCGAGTAGTACGAATGTCCACCGCGCACCATGTATGCGTGCTGAACATAACCGCCATGCCGGCCGGCGAATACGCGCTCGCCGTGGCCGCGGTCATGCATGGAAGTACGGCCACCGTGCAGCCCGCGCTCAACGTGGTGGCCGTTCCGATCCGCGGAGCGAACCGACCCGTTAGCACGGACGTTCGCGTGTCCGCCGCCCTTCATGCTGACGTTCCTGGTTCCAGCCGGCTGATGCGCGTTGCCGCGACTCGCGGACTTGTTCCCGCCCGCGGACTTGTTCCCGCCTGCCGCGTGGTTTCCACCTGCTGCTGACTTGTTTCCGCCCGCCGCGTGCGTCCCGCCTGCTGCGTGCGTCCCGCCTGCTGCGTGCGTCCCGCCTGCTGCGTGCGTTCCGCCCGCTGCGTGCGTTCCACCTGCTGCGTGGGTCCCGCCCGCCGCGTGCGTGCCGCCTGCTGCATGCGTTCCGCCTGCCGCGTGTGTTCCACCCGCTGCCGCATGTGTTCCACCTGCTGCGTGTGTCCCGCCCGCCGCGGCATGCGATTGTGTGCTTGCGTGCGATGCTGGTGCGTGCGATTGCGTACTCGCATGTGAAGCCGGCGCGTGCGACTGCGTGCTCGCATGTGACGCCGGTGCATGTGACTGGGTGCTCGCATGCGATGCCGGTGCCGCATGTGACTGTGTGGCCGGACGCGATGCCGCGTGTGACGCGGGTGCCGCATGCGACGCTGGCGCAGCATGTGAAGCCGGCGCACTCCGCGCTGGTGCACTGCGTGCTGGCGCGCTTCGAGCCGGAGCAGCGCCCTTTTTCTGTCCGAATGCCATCGCCGGAACCACCAGCAATACCATCATTACTATCCACTTCTGCATCGTTTCATTCTTCAAAGTCTTTTTCATAACGCCTCCTGGACCATCCCCTTTTATACCGCCACGCTATTCCCGAAAACACCGCACTTCCGCAGAAGTTGCGGATTCGGGGCTTTATCTATGTCGACATCTCATCAATGGACGAAACTCGCCAATCCCAACGCAAGGTTGAATTCCACTCCAACCCCGGATGGAAGCTTGCAGCACGCATAGTCCAGTTGCAAATAGACGCCGCCAACAACCTACAACCGTGGGGCGCAAAAACGTTAACAGAAGTTGGCCCCACACGCAATCATTTCTATCCAGAAGCTTTCTTAAAATCCTCTAAAGATATCTAAAGAGGCAATAGGCCCTCAACGGCTGGCTTTCGAAACCTGCTGCTGCGCCAGTTCCCAGCTGCTTCCCTCCGCCCTCCGGCTGCTGTAATCTATTTTTTGTTCGGAGGATTCCGTGCGCTACCTCGACCGTCTGCAGCCTCTCGCGCTCCTCGTCATGCGCCTAGCCCTCGGCGCCGTCATGCTCGGCCACGGATACCACAAAGTTTTTGGAGGATTGCAGCACCACGCTCAATTCGTCCACAGTCTCGGACTCCCGGCCTGGACCGGCTATCTCTCTTCCTTCACCGAGTTCTTCGGCGGGATCCTCATCTTGGTGGGATTATTCACTCGAGTTGCCGCCTTCGCCGTCTGCATCGACATGTCCGTAGCCATCGCCAAGGTGCATTTCCATAACGGACTGATGGGAAATGGCGGCTACGAATTTCCCCTGGCTCTGGCTGCGCTCGCCTTTGCCCTCATCTTCTTCGGGGCAGGCCCTATCGCCCTGGATAACGTTCGCGGCGGGGGCGGGGGCGCCGGCAAACCTAAGTAGACAGTTTGGAATGTCTTAGCTAGGTTCGCATCATGCTGTTAACCCGCTCAGATCGCGGTTTTATCAACCAGTTGCTCTTTGATCCTATCCACGAGCACCTCTGGCAACACGCCTTCCTGAATTACTTCTTCGACCGTCTCATAAGGGCGATTGCTAATGATCTTTTTCGCGGTTCCCTTGCCGATACCATCGACGCTCATCAAATCGTGTTTGCTGGCAGTGTTCAGAACTTCAGCGATAGTCTCGCTCTTCGAAATTCCGTCCTGGTAGGAGGACTGTTCCCTCCCGCGAGATCGATTGAATAACTTGCTACCATACTCACCAATGTCTGCCCGGGTTTTCGAACCCTTCTGCGGAGCCAACAACAAGCCAACCACCGCGCCAAGACCTAATCCCGCTAAAAATGCCTTCATGCCGTCCTCCCAAACAGATTTATTTACTGTCCTTCTATGAACCGTTTGTTATTTTCGTCCACGCTGGATTTCAATCAATACGGGGAAACCCTCAACTATGGTTTTCGGATACGGGACAGGCGGAGATCGAGACGGGTCGAGCTGACGCAGTGAGGGGCCAAAATGCAGATAATTCCCTGTACCTTTTAAAGTACGAGCGAAGGCTGTCAAGTCTACTTTAGTAGACGTTTTACGTCCTCGAAAGTAGACGTTTCTTCCACAGGCTAAACTGCTGATTAGATGGGGTCGTCAAAAGCCGATCTAGAGGAATCAACGACTTGGGAGCATTGATTTTGTGCTTTTCCGAATGTTCCCACCGGAACATTACGCACAATATTCCCAATCGAAACCTGGGCGAAAAAACCGAGCCGCAAGCCTACCCGTGCAGCTCAGACAACGCCTTGCGTGCGTCGCTGAAATTTGGACTGATCTTCAACGCCCGCTCCAGTTGCTGGCGCGCTTGCGCCGTCTGGTTCACTTTTTCGTAAGCCAGGCCCAGATGGTAATGCACGGTCGGGTCGTCGGCGGCGCCTTTCTTTTCGTTCAGCCGCAGCGACTCCTGGAACATATCGATCGCTGACTGATAGACGCCCTTCTGAAAATAGGCAAAGCCCAACGTGTCGGCCGCGGCCGGCGATTCGGGCATGCCGCGCCGCGCAGTCTGCGCCATAGACAGGGCCACATCCACATTGCCACCCTGCTGCAGCATCAGGTAGGCAAGATTATTGGAGGCCAGAGGATTATCGGATTGAATGTTCAGCGCCTGCTGGTACATGGCCCTGGCCTGATCGAAGTTGCTCTGCGATTCGTACATCATGCCAGCAAGCAAATAGAACTGGATCTCGCGCGGATGATCCTTGATCGACTGCAGATCGGTCGCGAGCGCCTGGCTGATCGAGCCTTCGGCCACTTCGACCTGGGCCAGCTTGAACAGCGCGTCAGAATTATTCTTGTCGAGTTCCACGGCCTTGTGGAAAGCGGCATCGGCGCCGCCGAAATCTTTCTTGTTCTGGGAGAGCGCCGTGCCCAGCAGATCATAGAATCCGCTGGTGCCGGGCGACTTGGCGATTTGCGTCTTCGCCGCGGCCACGGCCTGCTCGGGCTGCTTGAGGGCAAGATAGGTGTTCATCAATCCCTGCAAGGCATCGGTCGAGGCTGGATCCTTGCCGAGCGCCTCTTGATAAGACTTGATCGCTTCAACGTACTGCTTCTGCAATTGGTGAAGGTTGCCCATCTGCACGTAGGGCGCGGAACTAGCGGGGGCGACCGCGGCGGCTTTGCGCATGTCCTGTTCGGCATCGGAGTATTTCTGGCGGTTCATCTCCGCCAGAGCGCGGTAAAGATAGCCATCGGGCGCAGTGGGCGCTCCGTAAATGATCTGTTGTGCGGTTTGGGCGAGACCATCGAAGTCTCCCCGGCGCACCTCCATGGTAGCGAGAGCGCGTTGCGCGTCGGTGAGATCGGGACGCTGTCCAACTGCCTCGCGCAACTCTGATTCCGCCTGCTTTTCGTTGCGCTGCATGTTAAAGGCAAGGCCGAGGTGATAGTGAGCCACCCCATTATTAGAATCGTTCTTAACCGCCTGTTGCAAAGAGTCGACGGCTCCGGCGGCGTCATTTTGGCGGAGCTGGATTTGTCCGCGATACACGAGGGTGTCAGCGTCCTTCGGATTCGCCTTCAAGACCTCATTGTTCAGCTTGGTGGCTTCGTCCAGCCGGTTTTTCAGAATGAGAAGCTGCACATAGTTTTTCTTGACCTGAATATCCTTGGGATGTTCGCTGTACAGAGAGGCATATTCAGTGGTGGCCGCGTCGAGTTCGCCATTGGCGAAATAGAAATCGCCCAGCATGCGATAGCCTTCTGAATTGCCCGGGAACTCGGTCTTGGTTCGCGTAAGAAAGGCTTCGGCTTCCGGCTTCTTGTTCTCGGCCATCAGCAAGCGAACGTAGGCAGCGCGCGGAGCAGTGTCTTTAGGATCGACATCGATGGCATGCTTGAATTGCTGCTCGGCCTCCGGCATGCGGTT
The DNA here is from genome assembly GCA_050011375.1 of Candidatus Sulfotelmatobacter sp. GTDB lineage: Bacteria > Acidobacteriota > Terriglobia > Terriglobales > Acidobacteriaceae > Sulfotelmatobacter. Next base: position 671 of record JBEKJF010000152.1, on the reverse strand, counting down.
GCGCGCCTGATAAAAACCTCCCAGAGCGAGTTGAGCGTTCATGACTTTGGGGCCGAGATCAGCTGCCTTCTTGAAATTGATTTCCGCCTGCTCGGGCAGGTTGACGCGGGTCTGGAGCAGGGCCAGATTCAAGTAAGACTCCGAGCGGCTAGGGTCGGCGGCAATTGCTTTTTGCATCTCCTGCAGGGCCGACGTCATATCGTCCTTGGCGGCATAGAAGTTGGCCCATGCGATGTGGGTGTCCGGACTGTCTGGCTGTTTTTCGTGCAGGACGTCGAGGTGAGACTGGGCGTCTTTCAGTTGGCGGCTGGCGACCAGCATATTCGCCATTTCAAGTTGCGCAGCATAGTTGTTCGGATTCAAGTCCACGGTGCGGGAGAGTTCGCCGTAAGCGCGCTGATAGTCCTTCAGCTTGAGATAAGTTTCGCCCAACTGATAGTGGGCTTCGGCAAAGCGCGGATCGACCTGCACTGCATTGGCATATTGAATGGCGGCTTCGCGGAACTTGCCCTGGTCGCGGTAGCGATTGCCGCTCTCCAGAAACTTCTGTTTGCGCACATTGGGATCGCGGTTGCAAACGGTAAACAGAGCGGGAACGAGGAACCCGACGAGCAGCAAACGGACGGCAACAGAACGACTCATATAATCTCCAAAGCAGGCGCGAAGGCGCG
>JBEKJF010000151.1:0-10778 GCA_050011375.1 Candidatus Sulfotelmatobacter sp. | reverse complement strand
ATTCATATGGCAACGGCGAGAAAAATTACGGTGGAAATTCCTGCTGAGCTTCTCGAGAAGGCGCAGAGAGCCAGCGGCAGCGGTGTCACCCAGACAGTCCGCACCGGGCTCGAGTTGCTGGCAGCATCAGACGTCTATGATCGCTTGCTGCAAATGCGCGGCAAGGTGCGTTTCGGTCGTACATTCGAGGAGTTGAAGGACGATCGCTAAGTGAAAAAAGATCGTAAACTGCTCAATCGCCTGTCCGCGCTGCAGATCCGACCGAGCGGACCATGATTGCAGCCGACAGCAGCACCTGGATCGCCCTTTTGGAAGGCGATCCCGGCCAGGATGCGAAATTGCTGGAGCGGGCGCTGACCGATCGCCAGGCACTGATGATCCCAGTGGTGCTGACCGAGTTGCTAAGTGGTCCCCTGCTTTCCTCCAGGGCTGCGGAAGCACTCTCACAGGTTCCTATGATCGACCTCGAACCGGGCTATTGGCAGCGCGCCGGTCTGCTGCGCGCGAAAGTATTGTCAATGCGCCGCAAAGCGAGACTCGGCGATGCGCTAATCGCTCAAACCTGTATCGACCGGGATATTGCTCTCCTCACACGAGACAAGGATTTCCAAGCGTTCGCGGACGCCGCTGAACTCGCTCTGATCTTATAGCCGCTTCCAAGGTGTGATACACTGAATACACGTATTCGATGTATCTATATGGCCACCTCCATACGACTTTCCGAGAAAGCTGAACAGCGCCTCGACTTCCTCGCAGCTCAAACCGGCCGCACTAAAGCCTTCTATCTGCGGCAAATGATCGAGAACGGCCTTGACGATCTCGAGGACTATTACCTCGCAGCCGATGTGCTCGAGCGCGTTCGTCAAGGGAAAGAACGGATTTACAGCAGTGCTGAAGTGAGAACCGACCTTGGCCTGGACGATTGATTACACGCAATCCGCCAGGAATCAACTCAAAAAGCTGGATAAACCGGTAGCCCGGCGCATTTTAGACTTCCTGGACAACCGCGTCGCGAAGCACGACGACCCGCGATCGCTAGGCAAAGCGTTAACAGGATCGCTCGGCACGCTGTGGCGCTACAGGGTTGGGGATTATCGCATCATCTGCGAGATTCAACGCTCAACTGTCAGAATTCTGGTGGTGCGCGTAGGCCATCGCGGCGAAGTGTATCGCTGACCGCCCACGCCCACTCGTAAGTTGCCATCTTCCAAACTCAAAGTATTATCGTAGAGACGGTCGATCCAATTCAGGTTTGACCAACGACCAACGACCAACGACGAACGACGAACACGACGAACGACGATTTTCTATCCTATGTCAGACATTCGCTGCATCGGTATCGCCACCGGAGGCGGAGACGCTCCCGGCCTCAACGCGGTCATTCGCGCCGCCACCAAAGCTGCCATCCTTAAGTACGGATGGAAGGTCATCGGCATCCCCGATGGCTTCGACGGCCTCATCTGGCCGGAAAAATCTTTCGAGCTCACCATCAAGGAGATTTCTGGCATTCTGCCTCGCGGTGGAACCATTCTCGGCACCACCAACCGCGGCGATCCCTTTCACTACCGAAGCATTGAGAACGGCAAGGAAGTCTCCCGCGATATTTCCGGAGAGGTGATCGCCAACGCCGCCAAGCTCGGCATCGACGCCATCATCACCATTGGCGGCGATGGCTCGCAGAAGATCGGCCACGAACTTTTTCTAAGGGGAATGAAGATTGTCGGCGTGCCCAAGACCATCGACAACGATCTTTCCGCCACTCAGGTTACGTTCGGCTTCGACACCGCGCTGCACACCGTGACCGACGCCATCGACAAGATTCACACAACCGCCGCGTCGCACCATCGCGTGATGGTGGTCGAAGTGATGGGCCGCGATTGCGGCTGGATCGCGCTCGAAGCCGGAATCGCCGGCGGCGCTCACGTCATCCTCATCCCGGAGATCCCCTTTACCGTCGAGCACGTCTGCCGGCTCATCGCCGAGCGCGAAAAAATGGGCAAGCATTTCACCATCGTAGTGGTGGCCGAAGGTGTGAAGCTTCCGCCGGAGCTGAAAGAGAACCGCCGCGCCGGCTCCATCGGTAACCTGATCGGCAATGCTGTCGGCCACGGCTCCGGCAAAGAGGTGCGAGTCAGCGTGCTGGGGCACATTCAGCGCGGAGGCACGCCTTCGCCCTTCGATCGCATTCTGGCGACCCGCTTTGGCGTAGCCGCCGTCGATCTCATCGCCGCAGGCGGCTTCGGCATGATGGTCGCGCTGCACGGCGACTCCATCATCTCCGTGGACGTGGCTCACGCCATCGGCCATCTGAAGTCCGTCGATCCGCAAGGCGAACTGGTGCGCGCCGCACGCGCAATCGGCATCGGATTCGGCGACTGACGGTGAGTAAGGGAGTTTGCGCCAGAAATTCTTCTTGCTCGCGCTCGCGCCTTCGGGTACCTTCGTAATCTCCCCTAAAAATCTGAAGCGCGCTTCAATAGAAGCGCATACTTGCATTGGGATCACAGCGATGAACGTTTTGGAGTTGTGCCTCGTTATCCAATCATGTCTGGCGTTCGGACTGGCTGGACTGTTCTGGCCAGAAAAATTCAGGCCGATCTTTGACGTTTTGCTGTTCCCCTGGGCGGCGAGCTATCGCGCGGTTCGGGTCAATAGCATTGCCGCCATCGCTTTGTCAGTTCTGCTGTTGGCCAGATTAGTTTCAACCCTCCAGTAATCGTCGGACGCTGATCGTCGCAAGCGGATCGTGGCGCGGGCTAAGTTCGATTTTTCAGTGCGAAGCCTGTAACTCGTTGATTCTTCGTAAGGCCTCCGTAAGTTGTTGATTCTTTGTGCAAGCGCGATTTGATGTATTAGCTCAAAGATAATTTTCGCATTAGAGGCGGTTCTAGCCCCTGAAAAGTTTCGGACGAGCTTTCCCCTTGTCCCAAACCCTCGAACGCATCCCAGGGGGTCTACAACGCAAATGCGGCCCATTCTACGCGGGGTTTTGAAGGCGCTTTTTCAGCTGCAGGATTGGCGTCCTACCAAGAATCAATCACTTACACGAAGAATCAACAACTTAGCCGGGAGCGAAACCTCAATCACTCGCGATCATCGGCCGTCGCGTAAGCGCCCTCATGAAGAATCAACCACTTCCACGAAGACTCAACAACTTAGCAATTACAAGCTGGCAATTAGCTGTTTTGCGAACTGCTAACTGCTGATTGCCAACACCTACTTCATCATCGCGTCAATCAGCGTGTACAACTGGCTATCGATCTGTCGAGCATCCACTTCGACAAAGGGCTTCTCCGGATGCCGGTTGCTGACCACGTACACCGTGGGCGTGTGATTGAGGTTGATGGCCTTGCCCAGGTCGCGATCCGCATTGACCTCGGCGGCGAACTTGCCCTGCGGATCGACTACGAACGGAAAATCGACTTTGTGCGCCGCAGAAAACTTCTCGGCATAGCTGCGCAGGTTCTGCGGATTAATTTCAAACTGATTCGAGAAAATGTAATCGCGGAACTCGTTGCCCAGCGATTTCGAAGTTGTGTCGAAATAGCGTGCCATCACGGCCGCGTCATAGGACCAATTGTGCATGGGCAGCGGAAAGTCGTGCCGCACCAGCGGAATCTTGTAGGTCTTCGAGGCCTGCTCGAGAATGGGAGCAACGCGCCGGCATTGCGGGCATTGCAAATCTTCGAAGACCACAATCGCCGCGGGCGCACCTTTCGGTGGACGCAGGACTTCATTCACCGCGGAAGCCTGATCCACCGCCATGCACCAGCCAGCCGCGAACAGCAAAGCCAGCAGCGCCAAAATAGGGAACTGATTCTTGAGTATGTTTTTCATTCGTCTGTAGTCACAACTCGTTCTGTCTTTATGGTAACCGAATCGCGCGCGCGATGTCAGGTCTTGAAACTCCCGCGCCGGAGTGCATTCAGCATAAACCCTTCGTTCCGGGAAACTGCGCGGCAACGCGCTATAGTGGAAAGTGAATCCCGTCACGAATTTGGCTTGCGGACTCTTAATTGGCTGACTGTTTAGTGATCGTGAAATCTTCCTGCCCATTGCATTCTTACCGTCGCGCCCTGAGCTGTGCGCTGGCCGCACTTTTCTTGTTCGGCCTTTCCGCCTGCAATCGCAAGGGCCACCATGTGCTCGAAGTGAATTACGTCTCGGCGGTGCAAGCTACGCTGCGCGACCAGCTTTCCACCATGTACACGCGCGTCGGCACGGTGAAGAACGGCGACCGGGTCGAGGTGCTGGAACATGAGAAGCGGTTTTCCCGCGTCCGCACAGCGGGCGGCGTCGAAGGCTGGCTCGAGCAACGGTACCTGGTTGATCAGGCCACCTATGACGGCCTCGAAAAGCTCACGCGAGAGAACCTGAACGATCCTGTGCAGGCTCCCGGAGTATTGCGCAACGACACGAACTTGCACCTCACGCCCGGGCGCGAGACCGAGCATCTGTACCAGCTTTCCGCTGGTGCGAAAGTTTCTGTGTTGAAGCGCGGCACGGCGGAGAAGCCCGGCGCGAGCATGGCTCCCGCCAAATCTTCCGGAAAGACTTCCGGCGGCAAAGCGGTCGCAGTTCCGGCACTCGAAGACTGGTGGCTGGTGCGGGACGCGCAGAACCGAGTGGGCTGGGTACTGGCGCGCATGGTCGATCTCGACGTGCCGCTCGAAGTCGCGCAGTATGCCGAAGGCCAGCGCTTCGTCGCCTTCTTCGTGCTGAATCAGGTGGAGGACTCCGGCAGAGAGGGCTCGGATTCGGATAAGGACAAAAAGGTTTCGCAGTATCTCTGCGCCATCACCGAACCGCATGACGGCCTGCCTTACGATTACGACCAGATTCGCGTCTTTACCTGGAACGTGCGCAAGCATCGCTACGAGACGGCCTATCGTGAACGCGGATTGAATGGCGTGCTGCCGGTAACGGTGACCACAGAGAATTTCGACAAGGAAGGCACGCTGCCTGTCTTCGTCCTGCGCGTGAAAGACGATGCCGGCAATATCAGCGAGCGCAAGTACAAGCTGAACACTCCGATCGTGCGCCGCGTGCTGGCTCCGGGCGAGGAGAAGAAAGCGGCGAAACCGGCTTCTTCTAAATCTGCCAACCGGCCGGCCAGGAAGAAGCGGCGACACTAGGCGTTATTCGGCTAGCCTTTAATCTTCGTCGAGGCTGCGCCCAGAATCTCGCGGCTCTTTTTCTCCTGAATGAAAACCGTCACGTGCAGATTTTCGGCAGCCCAGTGGGAATTAAGTTTCACCACCGCATCCCCGGTGAATGCCGACGCGCCGTTCGCATCCGCGACCCCAATTTTGCGCAGTGTTCGCAGCGTGGCCACGTGATGCAGTTCGTGTCCCTTGTTCTCGCCCTGGCTCACCGCCGAGTGCAGTCCATCTTCGGTGACTGCCAGCCAGATCTCGGCGACATCGCCATCTTTATTTCCCGCAAGCTTTCCTACTGACACGGTGAAGTGCTGCGAATTTTTTCCTTCCGGCTTTCCAGAAGCGATTGCAACGTCAGTCTTCGGGCCATGCGCCGCTTTCTCGATCTCGAGACCAGCCTGGCGCTCATCGCTTCCCAGAAACTGGCTCTGCCCGTCCACCACCAGTTCTGGCGTGTATACATCTTTCTTGGTCAGGGCGTTATAGGTCGCTTGGCGTTGCGTCCATTCCGGAGAAGAAAATGGATCGACCCAGCCATCGTGATTCCAATAATCGACGTGCTCTTCGATGGCGACGATTTCCACGTCCGGCAAAGGTTGTTGCGCTTGCAATTTCTGCAGCAGCGCATCGGCTGGCGGACACGAGGAGCAGCCTTCGGACGTGAACAATTCAACCACGACCACGGGTTTGCGTCCTGCGTCTGGGGCCGAGGTCTGCGCTTCGACGGCGAGAGCGAAGAACGGGCAGGCAACAAAGATTGCCAGGGATAACCTTAACGCCGTGAGGAAGTTTTTCATTGCACTCATCTCCTGCATCTTTCAATATCTGCTTCGGAATCGGATGCCTGCTGTCACCGAAAGTTACGATGCTATCTGGTTAGACAAGGCTGCATGTACGCCGGTTAGCAATGTCGGTTAGCAATAGAAGTCCGCGATACTTTGCACTACCCAGCGCTGCTCGTCTTCAGTGAGTTCAGGAAACATGGGCAAGGCCAGCACTTCTTTTGCGGCGCGCTCCGCTTCGGGGAAGTCGCCCTCGCGGTATCCGAGATAAACGAAACAGGGCTGCAAGTGCAGCGGGATCGGATAGTAAATCTCCGTACCGATCTTGCGCGCGGTGAGGAACTCGCGCAACTCCTCGCGGCGATAGGCGCGAACCACGTATTGATGAAAAACGTGGTGGGCTGCCGCCGCCGTATGAGGCAGATGGATGGGGAAGTCGTCGGGGATTGCTGAATCTAGGTCAGCTGATAGCTGATTGCTGATTTTCGATTGCGAAGCCAGCCCGGCTTCCCTGAACAGGCTGTCGTAGAGTGCGGCGCGCTCGCGGCGGGCTTCGTTCCATCCTTCAACGTATTTCAGCTTCACGCGCAGGATGGCGGCCTGGATTGCATCGAGCCGGCAATTCCATCCAAACTCTTCGTGTACGTAGCGCTGCGGGCTGCCGTGATTGCGCAGTCGACGCATGTGCGCCGCGATTTCAGGATTGTTCGTGGTGACCAGGCCGGCATCGCCATAGGCGCTGAGATTTTTCGTGGGGTAGAAACTAAACGCTGCCGCCACGCCCATCGATCCGGCGTTTCGGACTTTTCCCGATTCATCGGCCCAGCGCGCTCCAATGGCTTGCGCGGCGTCTTCAACCAGCGAGAGACCGAATTCCTCTGCCAACCGTTGCAATTTATCCATGTCGGCGCATTGCCCGTAGAGATGAACCGGAAGCAGCGCGCGCAGTTTGTCGCGCTTGGCGCCGCGCAGAAAAGATTCGACGCGCGTGGGATCGAGATTAAATGTGTGGGGATCGATGTCGGCAAAGACCGGGCGCGCGCCGGCACGCACGATGGCGCTGGCCGAGGCAAAGAAGCTGAAAGGCGTGGTGAGAACGTGGTCGCCGGGTTGCACTCCGGCGGCAACCAGCGCCAGCCACAAAGCGTCCGTGCCGGAGGAACAACCCACGGCGTCACGGGCGCCACAGAAATCGGCAAGCTCGCGCTCGAAGGCCTCAACCTCAGAACCCAAAATGTAGTGCTGCGAAGCGCAAACCCGCTCAATGGCAGCCAACACTTCAGCGCCAACCTGGTCATATTGCCGCTGCAGGTCGAGCATGGGCACAGCGTCAGGCGGCGCCACGGCGCCCGAGTGTGCGGGCGGCGCATGCGGCTTCACAGATTCGGCCCTGGTAGTGGGAATAGTAGTCACGGAAAGGTAGATTGTAGCAGGCGGTTCTCGCGCCGGACACATGTCCGCGCCCACACACGCGATACAGACCCCCTCAGCCATAGGAATCGGCCCTGGGTTTCGAGGAATGCGGCGGCAGGCCTTTGGGCCATCCCTACGTAAAACCATAGAAATTAGCCTGCTTATCTTCCAATTCAAAGAGTGGAGGCGTAGTCGCCGTCTACAATCCGTTGAAAACATTGACTTTTATCCTCTCCTGTTTTGGTGTCCCAGTTGCTAGGTACTTTCGTTCATAAGGTCTCGCGCCCAGAACTCTGAGGTTATTACGCAGTGATTCTAAGGCGCTCGCCGGAACAAACTAAGGTTGTGGTTCTGGCGGGATTCGAAGCAAGACCCAGCAGAAACAAAAAGTAAAAAAGTTCAAGAAATCGTTCATTAATCGGAGACAACACTATGAGTCGTGTTTCAACGAAGTTCGGGATGTTTGCCGTTTGTTTGTTCTCTATGCTGCTGTTAATCGCAAATGTATTCGCGCAAGAGACCACCGGCGGATTGCAAGGAGCCGTAAAAGACCCTAGCGGCGCAGTGGTTTCCAAAGCCACGGTGGAGTTAACGGGTAGCGCCTTGGCCGGCTCGAAGAAACTTGAGACCGACAACAGCGGCTATTATCGCTTTGCCAATCTCGCGCCCGGCACCTACACCGTTACTGTGAAGGCGGCGGGGTTCTCGGAGTTGAAGCGCGAAGGCATTACCATTGAGGTCGGCCACCTTCCGACTCTCGATCTGACGCTGGCGGTGGGCGCAGCGGGTACGGTGGTGGAAGTGACCGGCGAGGCGCCAGTGATTGACGTTACCACCAACACGAACCAAACTAACCTCACGTCCGAAGCGCTGAATGACAGTCCTCACGGCTACAGCTTCCAGTCGGTCATCCAGTACGCGCCGATGGCGCGTAATGAACCTCTCGCGGGTGGCACAGGTGGAACTGGCGGCGCGCCTCCGGGAAGTACGTCCAGCGGCGCGGCCAGCGGTTACATGATCGGCGGTGCTGCAGACTCGGAGAGCACCTACTTGGTCGAAGGCCAGGACACCGAGAACATCTCGATGGGTTTCTCCAATGCGAATGTCCCGTTCGATTTCATTCAGGAAGTACAGGTCAAGACCTCTGGTGTTGAAGCCGAGCACGGCGGCGCGCTGGGCGGCGTAATCAACGTCGTCATGAAGAAGGGCAGCAACGCCTACCATGGGTCAGTATTCGCTACTTACGAGCCCAACGCATTCGACGGTTCTCCTATTGCGAGTCTGCGTTACGATCCCCTTAACCTGACAAACACAGGTCTGGACAACACGGCGCAGACTTATCAGCCGAAGCAAGACCACTTCCGCTATGCTCAGCCTGGCTTCACGATCGGCGGTCCCATCCTGAAGGATCGGGTGTGGTTCTTTGTTGGCTTCGCGCCGTTTTACCAATCCTACGGCAGGACGGTGAACTTCGGACCGGCCATTTGCCTGACTGCTTCACCTGGCAACAACATCTGTCCGAATTCTGGTCTGGGAAATCAATACTTCACCCAGGATCAGCAGCAGTATTTCGGTTCTGCCCGTATCGACGTGACCTTGACCTCGAAAATCCGTGTCTTCGGCTCGTGGCTATATCAGTATGGGCGCGAAACCGGAGCAAACCTGCCAGCTGCGGATCCAATTAACTCGGATGCCGCGGCGGGCTTTATTAACACTTCGATTCTGGCGAACCCACAGGGCTTTACGCATGGCGTAGGATTCGTATCTCCAAACGCGACTTACAACACTGGTGCCGATATTACGCTCACTCCAAAGGTGATCTCGACCACTCGTTTTGGCTATTTTTTCAACAACTATCACGATTTTGGCTGGCCGACATCGGGCTCTAACCTGAACTGGGGGACGAGCGGCGTCGGCGGGACAGACAATACGGGGGCGGCTCTCCCGCTTGCTCTCCAACAGGGCGGCGGATTTTCCACGACCCCGTATGATGGCAACTACACACTGTTTAACGCCAGCAAGCACTACCAATTCGACGAGGACGTTGCGTTCTTCAAGAGCGGCTGGGCAGGCACCCACAACATCAAAGTCGGCTACCAGTACAACAGAATGTCCAACGTGATTGATCAGAACGGCAACGTACCGAATATCACGCTGATCGTGGGAGCCGGTCAAAGCCACACTCCAAGCACGACCGTCGGTAATACTAACTGCGGACAAAACACGACTCTACCCTTCACCGGTCTGATCGGCGAGTGGGGGGTATGTGCGGGCCAGTATGGGTACGCCGCATATATAGATTTCGCAACCATCCTGAACAAGCCGGCAATCGACAACAATCACGCCTTCTTCGCCCAGGATTCCTGGACCGTGGGTCACGGTTTGACCTTGAACCTCGGCCTGCGCATCGAGAAGGAGAATCTGCCGGTTCCTGTCGGCGTCACTCCAGTGGGCGAGTCAGTCCCGAAGTCGATCGCCTTTTCGTGGAGCGACAAGATTGAGCCGCGGCTGGGGGCTGCCTGGGGCTCGAGAGACGGTAAACTGAAGATCTTCGGAAGCTACGGCGTGGTCAACGATGTTATGAAGCTGTTGGTGGCTCAGACTTCGTGGGGCGCTCAAACATACAATGAGTGCGTTTACCCGCTTGGTCCGGATTCTAGTGGGGGTTTCAGTCTGACGGACATCCAGGGGCAATTTGTGGGTGGCCACGGGTGCCCGAATGGTGCGCCCACAACACAAGCCAACTTCCTAGGTGGCGTGACCCCGCAATCCCTGACTGATGCCGGAACTGGCATTCAGTTGATTGAAAACATCGACTTTCGCCCGTGGGAACCGGTCGCGCCCGGGGTGAAGCCTTATCGCCAGCACGAGTACGTCGCTGGCGTGGATTACCAGCTCCGCAAGGATTGGGCTTTGGAAGGGCTTTATAATCGGCGACGCCTCGACCATGCTATTGAGGACGCCTCCTTGGCCGATCCCACGAACTTTGAAATGTACACCATCGTCAATCCTGGCGAGGGTGTCAACAAAACCATCAATGGATACGCTAACTTCTTGACATCGCTGGGAGCGGCGTATGGCGTTCCGAGTCCGAGCTTCGCGTTCAATGCCCCTGGAAACACACCGTTCGGAACCTGCACCGGGTGCCCGAACAACCCGAAGGCTGTTCGTAACTACGACGACGTAGAGTTCCGCCTGACCAAGTCCGCGAGCAGGGGTTTTGCTGGAATGTTCAGCTACACCTGGAGTCGTCTGTGGGGCAACTACACGGGCCTGACCACCACCGACCAGATCGATGGCGGCTCGACCGGACGCGCTTCACCGAACACAACCCGTGCCTTTGACGAGCCGTTCTACTACTTCACCTACAACGGCAAGGATAACAGCGGTCCATTGCCGACCGATCGTCCCAACACCTTCAAGG